>JAVBTE010000115.1:0-4008 GCA_031556335.1 Eubacteriales bacterium
GGCGCTGGCCACCTCCGCGTCCCAGCCCCCCCGGGAACTGCCGGAGCCCGTGTACAGCATTTTTGACGGCGAAGGCAACCTGATCACCAGGGTCTACGGCGATTGCGACGTGGACGACGAATACATCAGCGGCGATAACCACCACTACCGCGTCACCGAGGTAAACACCACCGAGTTTTCGGCCAAGGCCATCTATTTGGGGGTTGTGGAACTGCCGGACGTAAGCTGGCTTTCTGTGGAAACTTCCATGCCCGTCAGCGCCGGGGGCAAAGCGAAAGAGATCGCGCTTTATTGTACCCACAGCGACGAAAGCTATAAGGAAGGCGACGGCAAGGCCAGCAGCGAAAAACGGGGCGGCATTTACGACGTGGCCAAAAGCCTGGCCGGCGGCCTGGAAGAGTTGGGCGTAACGGTGGACAGCAGCGACGAAACCCACCATCCCCATGACGCGGGGGCGTACCGCCGCAGCCGGCAAACGGCCATCACGCTGCTCAAAAAGACCCCGGACGGCATTTTTGACATCCACCGGGACGGCATTCCCGACCCGGACGAGTACGCCGTGACCATCGGCAATGTCAAGATGGTAAAGGTTCGCCTGCTGGTGGGCAAGGGCAACCAGAACAAGGACGCCAACCTCAGCTTCGCCAAGCAGATCAAGGCCGTGGCGGACAAAGTGTATCCCAAGCTGATCAAGGACATCTACATGGGCAAGGGCGCCTATAACCAGGACCTTTCCCCCCGGGCCGTGCTGCTTGAGTTTGGCACCCACACCAGCCCCAAAGACCGGGTGCTGAAAGCCACCGGGCCCATGTCCGAGGTGATCTACAAGGCCATGTACGGCGGGGTGACCGGCGCGGCCGGGGCCAGCGATGTATCCTCCGGCAGCGCGGCGGACAACGCCGAGGGCGCCAGCGGCACCGCCTCCACCAGCAACAAGGGCTCCAGCTGGATTCTCTGGATGATCCTGGCCTTGGGGGCGGGCCTGCTGATCTTCGCGTTTGCCTCCGGCGGCGGCATGAACAAATTCAAGCGCAGCGTCAGTGAGATGACAGGGGGCGCGGTCGGGAAAAAACCACCGGAAAAGTAAATGTCGCAAAAGTGGCGAAAGCCACTTTTTGCACGCGCGCCACATCGCAAACCCAGCGTTTCCTTGCGCTTTCCTTCTTCCAATTTCTGTGCTATAATAGAAACGTAGATAGTGTAAGAAAAGCAGATGGCCGGAGGATGGAAGCATGTATACGCCTCGTTTTCAAAACGAACAAACCGATCTATTAATGCGCGCCCTGCTCTGCCTTCGCAGCACGGACGAAGCATACCGCTTTTGTGAGGATGTTCTGACCATTCAAGAATTAAAAAGCATCACCCAGCGGCTGGAGGTGGCGGTCCTGCTCCGGCGCAAGGTAACCTATCAGGAAATCGCGGCGCAAACCGGCGCGAGCACGGCCACCATCAGCCGCGTCAACCGTTCCCTTCTCTATGGCGCCGATGGCTACACCGCCGTTTTGGACAGACTGCAAAGTGAAGAAGGCATACCAACGAAGTAAAGATGAGGAACAAAGCATGAATTTGGACGCATTGAATCCACAGCAACGGAAGGCCGCCGAAACAACGGAGGGCCCGGTGCTCATTCTGGCGGGGGCGGGCAGCGGAAAAACCCGCGCGCTCACCTATCGCGTCGCCCATTTAATCGACCGCGGGGTGAAGCCCTGGCATATTTTGGCCATCACCTTTACCAACAAGGCCGCCAAGGAAATGCGGGAACGCATCCGCGCGTTGGTGGGCGATGCGGGCGAAGAGGTATGGGTCAGCACGTTTCATGCCATGTGCGCCAAAATTTTACGCCGGGATATCGACAAACTGGGCTATACCCGTTCCTTTACCATCTATGATGACGACGACCAGATGAGCGTGATCAAGGATGTTTTGAAGCATGCCAACATCGACGAAAAGGCCATTTCCCCCCGGGAGGTCAAATCCAAAATTTCGGACGCGAAAAACCGGCTGCTCAACCCGGACGAGTGGTTCCAGCAGTCTGCCAAAGACTTTCGCAGCCAGCAACTGCACGATTTGTACCACCAATATGAACTGCGCCTGAAAAATGCCAACGCCCTGGATTTTGACGATCTTCTGGTGCGCACCCTGGAGCTGTTTGCCGACCATCCGCCGGTTTTGGACGGCTACCGCGACCGCTTCCATTACGTGCATGTGGACGAATACCAGGACACCAACTTTGCCCAGTATTCCCTGGTGAAGCTGATCACCCAAAAAAGCCGCAACCTGTGCGTGGTGGGCGACGACGACCAGTCCATCTATGGCTGGCGGGGGGCGGACATCCGCAACATTCTGGACTTTGAAAAGGACGTCCCGGACGCGGCGGTCATCAAGCTGGAACAGAATTACCGCAGCACCTCCAACATTCTGGACGCCGCCAACCAGGTCATCGCCCACAACGAAGGCCGCAAGGAAAAGGCCCTGTGGACCGATCTTCCCGAGGGCGAGCACATCAAGCTGTTTTGCGCCGGAGACGAGCGGGAGGAAGCCGCCTGGGTTTGCGATCGCATGCAGCAGCTTCGCATCGCCGGGGTGCCCTATGGCGATATCGCCGTTTTGTACCGCACCAATGCCCAAAGCCGCGTTTTGGAAGAAATGCTGGTTCGGGCCGGCATCCCCTACCGGGTCTATGGCGGGCTGCGCTTTTACGACCGCAAGGAGATCAAGGACATCGTGGCCTATTTGCGCTGCATCGTCAACCCTTCCGACGACGTAAGCCTGCGCCGCATCATCAACCAGCCCAAACGTTCCATTGGCGACAGCACCATTGCGGAGCTGATGAACTACGCCCAGGAAAAGGAAATGCCCCTGTACAGCGCCCTGATGGACGTGCCGGAATCCCTGTCCGCCCGGCCCCGCAAGTGTGTGCGGGAGTTTGGCGATCTGATGAACGAACTGGTGCTGGTTCGCGAGGACATGGGCCTGACGGATTTCGTCAAAACCGTCATTGAAAAAACCGGCTTGCGGGCCCAATATGAAAAGGACCTGGCCGACGAATCCAAGGCCCGCATTGAAAACATGGATGAATTTGTGGGGGCCGTGGCGGAATATGAAAAGAGCGCGGAGGACGCCTCCCTGGAAGGCTATTTGGAAAACGTGGCCCTGATTTCCGACCTGGACGGCTCGGAAAACACCCCGCAAAACGTGACCATGATGACCGTGCACAGCGCCAAAGGCCTGGAGTTTCCCACGGTGTTCATCGCGGGCCTGGAAGAGGGCATCTTTCCCAGCGGCCGCAGCCTGATGGACGACGGCAAGCTTGAAGAGGAACGCCGGCTTTGCTATGTGGCCATTACCCGGGCCATGCGGCGGCTGTATATCAGCTACGCCACCCAGCGCATGCTATATAACCAGCTCAATTACAACGCCCCCAGCCGCTTTATCGCCGAAATCCCCAAGCGGCTTTTGGACGACGAATGGATCAGCAAGCGGGAAAAAAGCTTCCCCGGCGCTATGGACGCATACAGCCACCCCACGCCCAAGCGGGCCTCCAAGCAGCAGGAAAACGGGCCCCTCACCTTTGGGGTGCCCAAAGTGGTCACCCCCCGGCGGGGCGTTGGCGCAAACGGAAACGCCCTGGGCATTCCCGGCGTGCAAAAGGGCTTTACCCCTTCCGCCGCCGCCTCTGTTCCCCAAAGCGCCGTGGCCGCGCTGTTTCAACAGGGCGACCGGGTGATGCACAAAAAATTCGGCGAAGGCAACGTAACGGAGATTCGCGGCAGCGGCAGCGACGCACGCATCGTCATCGCTTTTGCGGCTTATGGCATCAAGGAGTTTGCCCTTTCCATCGCCCCCATCGTGAAGGTAAGCGGGTGAACGGAGAGGGGACGTGGGGGGGGGCGGGGTTTTTGTTTGGAAGGGGGATGCGACCCCACCCCCCAAAAGAGAAATGAAAAAAGAAGAGGGGCGGGGGCGCCGCGGGGGGCCGGCCCACACCCAGCGAGAAGCAAAGGAGGG
>JAVBTE010000026.1:0-7104 GCA_031556335.1 Eubacteriales bacterium
GGCCCCTGGACCCTTTATTTCACCGCGTTTCACGCGGTGAAAGGGGGAAGGATCAATAAAATAACGATAAAAAAGGCCATCTGCGAGAAAAGCCGCAGATGGCCTTTAAGATATTATTTTTTCCTCAGCCGTCTTTTCTGGTATAGCCAAGGGTGCGCAGGTCCTCCTGGCGATCCCGCCAGTTCTCCCGCACCTTCACCCAAAGCTTCAAATTGACGCGGGCGCCCAAAAGGGCCTCCATGTCTTGCCGCGCTTCCTGGCCGATGCGCTTGAGCATCGCCCCCTGCTTGCCAATGATGATGCCCTTATGGGCCGACCGTTCGCAGTAAATGGTGGCGTGAATTTCCATCATCTGGTCGCTGAGCGGGGTCATGGCCAGCATTTCCACGCCGATGCCATGGGGTACTTCTTCCTTCAGGTGCGTCAGCGCCTTTTCCCGGATCAGCTCGGCGCAAAGGGCGCGCTCGGGCTGGTCGGTGAGGGTGTCCTCGGGAAAATAGCGGGGGCCTTCCGGCAAAGCGCGCAGCAGCAGCTCCTTCAGGTGCGCCACCCCGTCCAGCTTCATGGCGCTGATGGGCACGATATCGTCATAGCCGTCCCCGGCAAAGGATTCGATTAAAGAAAGCAGGGCTTCCTTTTTCAACAGGTCGATCTTGTTCAGCGCCAGCACCTTTTTCACCTTGCGGCCGCCCATGTCCTGCACAATGGCCCGGTCCTGCTTGCCAACGGCCGTGGCGTCCACCATCACCACCAGAACGTCGATGCCCTGCAAGGCTTCCTTCACGGTTTGCATCATGTATTCCCCCAGGCGGGTGCGGGGGGTATGCATGCCCGGGGTATCCAAAAACACGATTTGATGATTCGCGTCCGTGTATACGCCCATGATGCGGTTGCGGGTGGTTTGGGGGCGGCTGGACACGATGGCGACCTTTTCGCCCACCATGGCGTTCATCAGGGTGCTTTTGCCCACGTTGGGCCGGCCTACGATGGCCACAAAGCCGGAATGGAACGTTTGCTGCTCAGTCAATGCGGGTTCCTCGTTTCTGCGTTGGTAAAATAAAAAAAGTTGGTGTTTGTGAAAAAAGGCATATTGGACCGCGTTTTACGCGGTTCATGAAGGGTCCAGGGCGTAGCCCTGGTGGGGTGCAGGGGTGAAACCCCTGCCGTCCTTCCGTCCCCCGTCCCCGTCCCCCTCCCGTCCCTACGGCAAATCCTTGGGGCCAAAGCTGTGGGGCAGCAGGGCGGGCAGCGTGGTTTCCGCCACCTGGCCGTGATTCCAGGTCAGCAAAATGCGGATGTCCGGGGCAAACTCGTTCAGCACCTGACGGCACGCGCCGCAGGGATAGGGCGCGGCGCTTTCGGCGGCGATGGCAATGGTGGTAAACTGGGTGGCGCCTTCGCTGACGGCCTTGAACATCGCCGTGCGTTCCGCGCAATTGGTCAGGCCGAAGGAGGCGTTTTCGATGTTGCAGCCCAGAAAGGTCCGGCCGTCGGCGCAAAGCAGGCAAGCGCCCACCTTAAAGCGGCTGTACGGGCTATACGAATGGGTCATGGCCTGCCGGGCCAAGGCCAAAAGCGTTTCGTCATCCGGCATGGCCGGGGCTTCGCCCTGGGGGACGCCCGCCATTTTCAACGCTTTTTCTTCCATGCGCCTCATCTCCTTCTGTTCATCCGGGTTGATGTGGTCGTAGCCAAACAGGTGAAACATGCCGTGGGCCAGCAGATAGCACATTTCGCGACGGACGCTGTGGCCGTATTCGGCGGCCTGGGCCTGGGCACGGGGCCAGGAAATGAGGATATCCCCCAGCATGCACCCTCCCGCCTCCGGGTCCAGTTCCCTGCGAAGCAGGGCGGCGCAGTCTTTGGCGGTTTTCCCTGTGGGGTAGGAAACGGTGGGAAAGCTGAGCACGTCGGTGGCCCGGTCGATGCCCCGGTGCAGGGAGTTGATTTCCCGGATGCGCTCGTCCGTGACGATTTCTACGTACACGGCGCAGGGGAGGGTGCAGCCCTCCGCTTCCTGGCAGGCGTTCAGCACCATGGGCAAAAAGCTTTGAATGGCGTCAAAGGATGCGTCCAGCGCCTGGGGGCGCCCCCATTCAATGCGCATGGGGCGGTTCCCCGGCGGAGGAGGCCATGTTTGGGGCGGGTTCCGCCTGGGAGGATTCCTCCGGAACGGTTTCGGACAGGGCTTCCGGGGCCGCGTCGGAAGCGGCCTCCGAAGAGGCAGCGGCGCTTTGCGTTTCCGAAGCGGTCTGGGGCGCGGCCTCTTCCCCCGCAGGCCTGGGCAGCGCACCGACGGAAACGGGCTCCTGGGGCGCGATCATGGGGTATTCGATGCGCTCATGGAAAACGCCGTTGAGCACCGTGGAGAAAGCGTCACAAATTTTATCAATGTCCGACAGGGTGATGGGCGCGTCCCGAAGCTGGCCGTCCTCCAGCTTGCCCCGCACCAGCCGGGCGATGAATTCCTCAATGGCCTGGGGCGTGGGGTCGGGCATAGAGCGCACGGCGGCCTCGATGGTGTCCGCCAGCATGATGATGGCGCTTTCCCGGGTGTGGGGGCGCTTGCCGTCGTAGCGAAAATCGGCGATGTCCACCGGTTGCCCCCCGGCCTGTTGAAGGGCCTTGTGGTAAAAGAACATGACAGGGGAATCGCCGTGGTGTTCGATTACCGCGTCTTGAATTTCCTGGGGCAGGCGGTTTTGCTGGGCCATGATCAGGCCGTCCCGGGTGTGGGCGGTGACGATGGCGGCGGAAACATAGGGATTGGCGTGCTCGTGGGGGTTGTCGCCGATCTGGTTTTCCTTAAAATACAGGGGCCGTTTCAGCTTGCCGATGTCGTGAAAATAGGCGCTGGCCCGGGCCAGCAGCGGGTTGGCCCCAATGGCCTCGGCGGCGGCTTCCGCCAGGTTCGCCACGATGATGCTGTGGTGATAGGTGCCCGGGGCCTCAATCAGAAGCCTGCGAAGCAGCGGATGGTTCGGGTTGCTCAGTTCCAGCAGCTTGCTGGGGGTGGCCAGGTTGAAAAAGGACTCCACAAGGGGGTCCAGCCCGACGCAAAGCAGCGCGGAGATCAGCGCGCTGCCCGCGCTCCAAAGCGCGTTGGTGAACACATCCTGCACGGAGTTGTTGGTCATAAAGCCAATGGTGTGGATGATGGCCAGGTTGGAGAAAGCGGTGATGATGCCGCAAAGCAGCACCTGCTGCCGGTAGGGCTTGCGCTGAATGACCTGTACGGCCAAAAGGCTGGACAGCAGAGTGGTCAGCAGCAGATTGACCATTTCCGTGCCATAGGTGCTGTCGCCCCCGGCGATGAGGGCGCTGGACAAAACGGACAGGGAAACCCCCGCCGAAACGCCGGCTGCCGTGCCCAGAAGGCCGGTCAGCATCATGGCCCCCAGCAGGGCCGGGGCCATATAAAAGTGCACCAATTGCCCCAGAATGCACAGCCCCAAAGTGACGCACAAAATGAGCATGACGATGAACAGTTTCTTGGGGCTGCGCAGCAAGGCCGGGTCAAACAGGCGCAGGATCAGCAAAAGCGCCCCCAGGGCCAGGGCCACCAGCAGGCCGCCGCCCAGGTACATCACCAGGTCCACATTGTCGTCGTCCAAAAGCCCCAGGCTGCGGAGCATTTCCAGCTGGTTGGCGGTGACCCGCTCCCGGGCCAGCACGATGTTTTGGCCCTGCTTATAAATGACAGGCTCCACCGAGGCACGGGCCTCCTCTTGCAGCTTGGCGGTGGCCTCCTGGTCGATGACCATGTTGGGTTGGATCACCTTGCGCAAAATGGGGGTGACCACGTTTTGCAACAGGTCCATTTCGGTTTTGTAGCCGATGATCTGTTGCAGGTATTGGATGGACTCGTTCACAAACCCTTCCCGAATGGTGGTGTTGAGGGTGTTGCTCACCGCGGAGGTGATGTTGTCGTTCAAATCCAGCATTTGCTGGTCGGAGGCACGAAGCAGCGTTTCCAGCTGAAAATCGGCCAGAGAAATTTGGGTCAGCAAAGACTTGGCGTAGTCCCGCTCCGCGTGGGAGAAGGAATAGAGCTGGCGCTTTTTTTCCTCTTCGCCCGCCTTTTGGTTCAGCACGCCGTGGCCATACTGCTGTACGGCGTTCACCTGGGTCATGATGTTGGTCAGGTTTTGCATCACCTCGGGGGCGACGCTCTCCTTAAACAGATAGGAGGGCTCCACGTGCCGGGCGGCGTCCTCCCGCTGGCGGGAAGTGCTGATTTCGTCCACCACGTCTTTGCTGGCCGTGATGGTGGTATGGGAAATGTCGCCCACCTTCAGGTTATAGCGCTGGGGCGTGATGGCAAGCCAAAACAGCATCAGCAGCACAAGGCCGCCGACAACAAGCGAACAGACGCATTTGGCTTGCTGGGATCGGAGTGACTTGGAAAATTCGGCCCAGGAAAAATGCCGCTTTTTGGCTGTGTGTCGCTTAGGCATCATGGCCCGGATTCCTCCCCATGCGGTCCCTTTCGTACGCTTCGTAGGCTTTGACGACGGTCTGCACCAGGTCGTGGCGCACCACATCGGTATGCGATAGGCGAATGGTGGCGATTTCCGGAACATCTTTCAGAACGTCCAGGGCCTGCAAAAGACCGCTTTGCTTGCCAAAGGGCAGGTCCGTCTGGGTGATGTCCCCGGTGACCACCGCCCGGGAACCGGAGCCCAGGCGGGTCAAAAACATTTTCATCTGTTCGGTGGTGGTGTTCTGGGCCTCATCCAGAATGATGAAGCTCTCCGACAGGGTGCGGCCCCGCATGTAGGCCAGGGGGGCGATTTCTAAAACGCCCCGCTCCTGCAGGCGCTGGTACGCCTCGGCGCCCATCATGTCGCACAGCGCGTCAAACAGGGGCCGCAGATAGGGGTCCACCTTCTGGCTGAGGTCGCCGGGCAGAAAGCCCAGCTTTTCGCCCGCTTCCACGGCGGGCCGGGTGAGCACGATGCGCTCGATTTCCTTGTTGCGCAGCGCCACCACCGCCAGGGCCATGGCCAGATAGGTTTTGCCCGTGCCCGCCGGGCCCACGGCGAAGGTCAGCTCGTGGTCGCGGATGGCTTTGACATAGTTGTACTGCCCAAGGGTTTTGCAGCGGATGGGGCGGCCCCGGTGGGTAACGGCCACCACCTCAAAGGCGATGTCGTCCAGCCTGTCCAGCTGGCCTTCCCTCACCAAAGACAGGGCATAGCGCAGGGTGGTGCGGTCCACCTGGGCATGCCGCTGGCACAGGGAAAACAGCTTTTCCACCACGGCCTGGGCCATGGCGGCGTTTTCGGCGTCGCCGGAGATGATCATTTCGTCGCCCCGCAAAGCAATGCTTACCTGCAATTCGTCCTCGATCAGGGGCAGGTTTTTCTCGTTGGCGCCAAAAATCGTCAGGTAGGATTCCATGCTGTCCAGC
This sequence comes from Eubacteriales bacterium, assembly GCA_031556335.1. GTDB lineage: Bacteria > Bacillota > Clostridia > Christensenellales > Aristaeellaceae > Limiplasma. The sequence goes on from JAVBTE010000026.1 coordinate 5,414, forward strand.
GCAATGCGCGCCTGGGGTACTACTGTCAAAAACGCCTTCCTCCGATCATGTTGGCGCGGGGCTGCCAATGTCCGCAATCCATTCCGCCGTAGCGGTCGCGGCCAATAAGTCACCTTCTATCATACAATAATCTACCCATTTGTCAATGATTTCATCGCCCCAAAGCAACGCGGACAATTTTTCCGTGGCGGCGGCGGCGGCTTCCTTTTTGACTTCGTCCAGATTTCGCGGCGAATATTCCATGGCCACTTCCAAAAACTCGGTTTTTTTCACCCAGCAGGGAAAGAAGCTGCCCACCAGCGGCGTGATGGAAACGGCGGTATCGTAGGCCAGAAAGGCGGGTTTTTCCGGCTGGGCCGGAAAGCTTGCGAAGGGGGAGCAAAGCTGCTGGTGCGCCTGGCTGCGGCCCGTGGGGTTGCTTTGCACCTCCCGGGTGGGCACAGCCACGGTTTTGGCGGCCCAGCACCGGGCCTTCACCACGCCGTCCGCGTGAACGGTGCGAAAGCCCTCGTCCGACGTGCGTTCAGTGCCGCGAATCAGCGTCTGCCCCTTTTTGACAATGTCGCCGGGCTTGACGGCGGCGGTGCCGGAATAGACCAGCACCGAGGTGACGATCCCATCCCGGGAGGCCACCACGTCGCCGGGCAGGGCGGACTCCACCTCCGGGGCGGGAACCCCCAGGGACGTATCCACCACCAGGGTGACGTCATGCACGTACAGGTTGAACCAGGCCACCTTGGGGTAGCGTCGGTTCAGCCGGCGGGTCAGTTCCGCCGCGTCCACCCGGGCCTTGGGCGTGCCGGGGGCCAGGTTCTCCTCCCGCAGGAAAACGGCGATATCCCCCGCATAGGGCCCCGCCCCCCGGATGTCGATGCGCCACACAAACTGGTACAGCGAAACGCTGACCGCCAGCATCAACACGAACCCCAGGGGAATGCCCCAGCGCCGCCGCAAAAAATGGAAAAAGGCGGACAGCTTGAGGGGGGTGACGCCGCTCATTTTCCAGCCTTTTTCCGCCACCAGGGCCTGCACAGCGGGCATGTCCGCCTCGTAGCATTCGCAAACCAGCTTGCGCAGGCCCGCCCGCCGGGCGGACAGCACCGGAACGTCCGCCTTGGCCAGCATGTTTACAAACCGTTCCAGATTCAGCCCTTCCAGGGTAAAACGGCAAACAAAAAAAGGAATCCGGAACGCTTTCATGCTTCTTGCTCCTTTTACTTCGGCCGGTAGGAAAGCTTGGCGATTTTGCCGAACACCACCAGGTCGTCGCGGCTGTAACGGGACAGGGACAGGTTTTCACCCGTGATGACCAAAAGGCCGCACACGGTTTTGACGATGACCTCCTGCTCGGTGCAGGTGAAAATACCCTGGTGTTGTTCCACAATCAGCTTCTCGTCCCCCAGCAGCACCGACCGTGGCCAGCCGAACACCAACTCCTGCGGGATTTCCGCGCGCCTGATCCGCTCGGGCAGCATGGCTGTGCCTCCTTTGTTTTCTGGCATTTGCGGGCTTTCGCCGTGGCCCAAAGGCCCTTTCAAGCATATTCCGGAAAGGGCGGGGGCATGCCAGAAAACGGCGGGAACGGGGGAACGAGGACGGGGGGGAACGAGGGGGAGGGAACGGGGGACGAAGGACGGCAAGGGCGCTGCCCTTGCATCCCGCCCCGGCGGTGAGCCCCGGCCCAGTAATTG
>JAVBTE010000172.1:0-6309 GCA_031556335.1 Eubacteriales bacterium
GATATGATAGCTATGGGGTCGCTCCGGAAGGCGCACAAAGGCTTCCATGGCCTCCTGCTGGGCGGCCATCTCTTCCGGGCTTACATACACGGGTTCTTTGCTCAAATGGGTCGTTCCTTTCGCGGTCTTATGGTTTTTTCAGTTTGCGGCCCGTTCCGCCGCAATGCGGGCAGGGCTCTGTGCGCAAATCCCGAAGGGATTCCCGGGTGCGCTTGCGGGTCATTTCGAGTAGCCCCAGGCTGGTAAACCCGTGGATCACGGTCTTGATGCGGTCCGCCTGGAGGGCTTCCTCCAACCGCTTTACCACCCGCTGCCTTTGCTCGTCGGTTTTCATGTCGATAAAGTCGACCAGCACCATGCCCCCCAGGTTTCGCAGTCGAATTTGCCGGGCGATCTCTTCGCAGGCCGCCAGGTTTTGGGACAGGGCAATGTCCTCCCCCGCCTCCCCGGTAAAGCGGGCGGTGTTCACGTCGATGGCGGTCAGGGCTTCCCCCTCGTCCACCACCAGGGTGCCGCCCCCGGGCAGATCCACCCGCCGCCCCAGCGCTTCTTCCAGCTGCCACTCCGCCCGCGCCCCCTGCCACAGGGCCTCCATTTCAAGGGCGGTATGGCTTGCATGGTTGATTGCCGTTTCATCGGCCCCGGGCCCGTCTGTGCGCAGCGTCACCGCGAACCGGGCGGAATAGTCCCGCACCAGCATTTCGCATGCCGTGGCCTCCCGGCGCAGCGTGGCCGGGGATTTTAAAAACGGCGCCTTTTTCAGCGTTTCCCGCCATGTTTCCGCCAGGGCGCAATGTTCGTCCCGCACATCCTGCGGCCTGGCAAAAAGGGCCGCGTGGCGCACGATGATCCCCGCCTGCCCGGCGGCGATCTCCCGGCCCAGCGCCAAGGCCATATCCCGCTGCTCCTCCGCCACCCGCCCGCTGACCCCCACATGGCGGTTCATGGGCATATAAATGCAATACTGTCCCGGCAAGGCGATGTCCCGGGTCAAAAACGCGCCCTTTTCGTCCTTGGCGTCTTTTTTCACCTGCACCACTACATCCTGCCCGGTGACCAAAGGGCCGGCGCTTCCGCTTTCCTGAAAGCTTTCCATTTCTTTGATGGGCAAAAAGCCGTTCTTCTTTTCGCCGATGTCCACAAAGGCAGCGCCCACCTTGGGCAGCACCTGCCGCACCCGGCCCAGAAATATCGTTCCCACCAGGGAGCGTTCCGCTTCGGCTTCCTCGTAGTATTCCATCAGGCGGCGGCCCTCAAAAACGGCGGTTTGCCGGCAGGTTCCGGCATGCCGCGAAAGAATCTCCATTTCATCCACGGCGGCAGTCCTCCATGGGGGTCAGCAGCCCGTTTTCCTCCCGGCACAGGATTTCCTCCCGCACCGCCAGATAGGGTTCTTCCTTCGCCCCCGCAAAGGCCCACAGGCTTTTCATCAGCAGAGAGGGTTTCAATGTTCCGGCCGGGGTGTTGCTGAGCACGGCGCGCAGGCAAACCTCCCCGCCGGTTTCTTCCGCGCTCATCTCCAGCACAAAGGGCCGGATGTTGCACATGGCTTCCCCGCTTTTGGTTTTTCGCAGGGCCTGATATTCGGACAGGGCCAGAAACGCGGGCAGCTTTTCCGCCACCGCCCGGCTGGCCTCGCTGCCCAGCAGCCTGAGGGTATACCGGGAGGCCGCCACCAGGGCCATCAGGGTGGGAAAATCATCTTCCAGGGCCCGGGCCCGGCGCACCCGAAGGCACTCCGGCAGGGCCTTGTTCAGGCGAAGGACGAACTCCTCCTCGGGAACCGCCTGGCCCATGGGAATGTCCATGATTTCGTGAAGGCCCACCACGCCCACCCCCAAGGGTGAGGCAAAGCTCATTTCGATATGCGGATTGAAACCCTGGCTGTATCGTACCGGAAGGCCGCTTCGGCGCAGGGCCCGCTGCATGGTGCGCATCAGATCCAGATGGCCGATGTGGCGAAGGGCCGCGCCTTTTTCAAAAACCACCATCATTCGCATGCCGGGCACACTCCTTTTTCCCGTTGCAGGCCACAGCCATGGCAGCCCCCCCGGCAATCCGGCGTGGTTTCTGCCTTTTTCGCCCGCTCCCATTCCCGCCATAAAAACGCCTTGGTGATCCCCGCGTCGATGTGATCCCAGGGCAGCAGCTCGTCCTTCCCCCGTTCCCGGTGGGCATAGAAGGCCGGGTCCAGCCCGCAGTCCTCAAAAGCCCGCATCCACAGGTCGTAGTGGAAATGCTCGCTCCAGCCGTCCAGCACGCAGCCCAGTTCCCAGGCCCTATGCAGCACATCCGCAAGCCGGCGGTCCCCCACGGCGAAGCAGGCCTCCAGCTGGCTTACCAAAGATTCGTGCCAGCTGAAGGACACCCCGCGAATGTTCAGCATTTTCCTGAGTTCCTGCTGCTTTTTCTGCACCGTTTCCAGGGTATCCTGGGGGCGCCACTGGAAGGGGGTAAAGGGCTTTGGCACAAACACGGAGGCGCTGCAGGTAATTTTAAGCCCCTTGGCCCGCTTTTCCCTGGGCACGGAGTAGTACGCGTCCACCGCCGCCTTGGCCAGCTTTGCAATGCCCGCAAGGTCCTCCTGGGTTTCCGTGGGCAGGCCCATCATAAAATACAGCTTCACCGTGCTCCAGCCGTTTTCAAAGGCGCTTTTCAGGGTTTTCAGCAGGTTTTCTTCCGTCACGCCCTTGTTGATCACATCCCTCAAGCGCTGGGTGCCCGCTTCCGGGGCCAGGGTCAGGCTGGACTTTTTCACCCGCTGGGTTTGGTTCAGCGCGTCCTGCACAAAGCTGTCCACCCGAAGGGAGGGCAGCGACACGGACACCCGCCGCGCTTCCAGCCGCTCCATCAGCTGCTTGGACAGCTCCGACAGGCAGGAATAGTCGCCGCTGGACAGGGAGGACAGAGAAATTTCCTCATAGCCGGTGCTGTCCACCAGGCTTTCGGTCAGGTTCAAAAGGCGCTCGACGCTGCGCTCCCGCACCGGGCGGTACAGCATGCCCGCTTGGCAAAAGCGGCAGCCCCGGGTGCAGCCCCGCATAATCTCCAGCATGATCCGGTCATGCACGATCTGCGTATAGGGCACGGGAATCGCTTCCGGGAAATAGGCGGCGTTCAGGTCCCCCACAATGCGTTTCCGGATGGTTTTGGGGGCGCACGCATGGATGGGCTCCATGCTTTTCAGCGTTCCATCCTCGTGGTAGGCCGCCTCATACAGGACAGGCACATACACCCCCGGGACGCCTGCCAGCCTTTTTAGCCGCTCCTGCCGGGACAGGGCGCTTTTTTTCATTTCCCGCAGAAGCTGCATCACTTCCACAATCACGTCCTCGCCGTCTCCGATCATGAAGGCGTCGATAAACGCGTGCAAAGGCTCCGGCGTAAAGGCGCAAGGCCCCCCCGCCACCACCAGGGGGTCTCCTTCGCCCCGGTCTTTGGCTTTCACGGGAATGCCGCCCAGGTGAAGCATATCCAAAATATTGGTATAGCTCATTTCATATTGCAGGGTAAAACCCACCGCGTCAAACGCGGAAAGAGGCGTTCTGGATTCCAGGGACAAAAGGGGCACGCCCTTTTCCTTCATGGCGGCGCGCATGTCCACCCAGGGCATGCAGGCTCGCTCGCACAGGGCGTAGGGAAGCCCGTTGATGATGCCATACAAGATTTTCATCCCCAAATGGGACATGGCCACCTCGTAGGTGTCCGGAAAACAAAACGCAAAGGCGACCTCCGCCTGAGAAAAAGGTTTCACCTGGGTATTCATCTCGCCGCCTGTATATCGCGCCGGCTTTTCCACCGTTTCCAGCAAGGTTTCCATGGGCGTCAGCATCCGTCATCCTCCAGCCATCGTTTCGGCAAGCGGGGCGTTTGAAAGGCCCCTGCTTCCCCGAATCACTGTACCATGCCGCCGGGCGATTTTCAACCGCCCGGCGCAAAAAATAGCGACGCGAAAGATCGCGCCGCTATTTTTGCCTATGAAAGAAATCTTTTGCGATGGTTATTTCTGTTCTTCCATCGCGGACAGCTGCCAAGTGATGCCGTACTTGTCCGCCACCATGCCATACAGGTCGCTCCAGAAGGTTTTTTGCAGCTCCATAAACACCTGGCCGCCTTCGCTCAGCTCCTTGAAAAGGCGTTTGATCTCTTCCTTATCGTCGGTGCCCAGGGTAGGGCTGATGTTGTTGCCCTTTTGAAGGGGCATGTCGCTTGGGTTGTCGCAGAACATGACGTTGCAGCCGAAGAAGGGCACACAGGAGTACATGATCCTCTCCTTGTCCGCTTCCGGCACCACATAGTCCGTTCCCGGCGGGGTCTGGCCATAGGTCATCAGGTCTTTTACCTCGGATTGAAACACCTTGGCGTAAAACGCCACCGCTTCCCTGCATTCCCCGTTGAAATTGATGAACAGATCAAAGGACTGCGCCATGTTTTTTCCCCCTTTTTCTTTCCTTGTTTGTCGCTTGCAGGCTTACTGTACCATCTTTCCCAAAAATTTTCAATCTACCCAAAATATGCCGCCAGGGGCATGGCCGCGTGGCCCAGGGTCACCACGCAAACCAGCAGAAAAAACATCACCTTGCCGTAATAATTGGCGAAGGCATGGTCTTTTTCTTTGGCCCTGATGCGGTTGATGGAAATGATGCACAGGGTGATGGCCAGCACGCTCATCACGCCCCAGACATTGACGTACTCCAGCAGGCCAAAGTTGAGGGAATCGGGCAGGATGCTGGCGCCCACCATCAAATTACCCACCGCGCCAAACAGGGCCGCCGGAACCATCTCCAGCGGGTTCACCCGGTGGTAGGTGCACACGAACAGCGTAATAAACATCCACAGCGTGGTGCCCAGCAGCGCGATAAAGCACTTGAAATAGCTGCCGAGTTCCGCCCGGACGATCTCCACCACGGTGGCCACCTCGCTGGCCATGTCCGGCTGGGAAAGGGCAGGGTTTCCGAAGGTTCCGCCGTACTGAAAGCAATACTCCTGCACATAGGAGCGGGTCACCCGGTACCCAAAGGTTTCCAGAAAGTCGTTGACGCCGCTGTTTGACTCGTCTGCCCGCAGGCGAACCCGGTCAATGGGCAGGTCGCTTTCCAGATAAAGCACCAGCTGGTGGCTGTCCAGGGGGAAGCAGTCGTCGGCAAAGGTTTTGGTTACGGTCACGTCCACCCGCACCTGCTGGTAGTTGCCGCCGTCCGGCAAGCGCTGGTCCGCCACGGTTTGCATGCCGTTCACCGTGCCGGAATAAAACCGGAAATGGTTTTTCATATCCAGCTCCGGGCTTCCCTGCCAGCGGAACCATACCAAAACAACCGCCTGAAAGCTGGATTCCCTCAGGGAGATGTTTTTGAAATGATCCACATAGGTGCCGCAGGTGACCTGGACCGCATCCCGGATCAGCTCGTCGTGCCGGGCGGCCAGCGCGTCGCTCACGGCCACCCGCTCCGCCCAACGCTCCCGCATGCTTTGCTTGTCCGTCAGCAGCCAGCTGCAAACCACGCCCAGGTACAAAAGCCCCACCAGCACAACGCTGAAGACGCTGGCCCAAAACCGCCGTCTCTGCGGCTTTTTCATTTGCCCAAGACGAAACCCGCCTTCGCCCTTTTCGGTGTCCCGCAAAGGCTTTTCCGCCTGCCCCGGGCTTTTTTGTATGTTCGCGTCCACTGGGAACCCTCCTTGCCTCCAGGAAAAATGGCGACGGCCTTCCGCAATCGCTGCGGAAGGCCGTGCGTGTCTTTCAAAAGGCGATGACCGTTACCGGGTCAGCAGCGTGGCTTCCGTCTCCTTGTCGAAGAAGTGCAGGTGGTTCACGTCGAAGGCGACCTGAATCTGCTGGCCGGCGCGGCTGGTGGTGCGGGGATTGACCCGGGCGATGATGTTCTCTTCCTTGCCCGTGGTGGCCAGGTACAGATAGGTTTCGCTGCCCATCAGTTCTGTCACTTCCACGCTGCAATTGATGACGGCGTTCGGGGCCGCCTGGAGGAACACGTCCTCGTCGTGGATGTTTTCCGGGCGGATGCCCATGTATACTTCCTTGCCGATGTACTCCTCATCCGCAAACTTGGAAAGCTTGCTGGGCGGGATGGTGATCTTGTTTTCGCCAAACTTGGCGATCACGTCCTTGCCCTCTTTTTCCAGCACCACGTTGAAGAAGTTCATCTGGGGGCTGCCGATAAAGCCGGCCACGAACAGGTTGGAGGGATAGTCGTACAGGTTTTGGGGGGTGTCCACCTGTTGCACAAAGCCGTCCTTCATCACCACGATGCGGGAGCCCATGGTCATGGCCTCGGTCTGGTCGTGGGTCAC
>JAVBTE010000037.1:0-6988 GCA_031556335.1 Eubacteriales bacterium
GGTCATGGCCTCGGTCTGATCGTGGGTGACGTAGACGAAGGTGGAGGCGAGCTTGTGGTGCAGCTTGATCAGTTCCGCCCGCATGACCACGCGGAGCTTGGCGTCGAGGTTGGACAGGGGCTCGTCCATGAGGAACACCGCCGGTTTCCTGACAATGGCCCGGCCGAGGGCCACGCGCTGGCGCTGGCCGCCGGAGAGGGCCTTGGGTTTGCGGCTCAAAAGGTGGTGGATATCCAAAATGTGGGCCGCTTCTTCCACCCGGCGCTTGATTTCCGCCTTGGGGGTCTTGCGTAGCTTCAAACCAAAGGCCATGTTGTCATACACGGTCATGTGCGGATACAGGGCGTAGTTCTGGAATACCATGGCAATATCGCGGTCCTTGGGGGCAACGTCGTTCACAAGGCGGTCGCCGATGTACAATTCACCGCTGGAAATTTCTTCCAGGCCGGCCACCATGCGCAGGGTGGTGGACTTTCCACAGCCGGAGGGACCGACCAAAACGATAAACTCCTTGTCCTCAATATCCAGGCAGAAGTCGCTAACGGCGGTCACGTTTCCGGCATACACCTTATAAATGTGTTTCAGTTGTACGCTTGCCATCGATTGTTCCTCCTTAAAAGTCAGGGTGTTTCGCACGTTGCCATTGGTTTGAAAGATACTTATGCATCAATCATCTGAATTTATTATAGCTGTAACAAATGCAAATTCAAATAGTGCAAATCGCCAAAGATTCTCATGCCCATTTGTTCACGATGTACACGCTGGTTTATTTTCCGCCAAATTTGCAAAAATAAGCCGCGAGGCCGACCGGAAATAACAAATCCGGACGGCCCAAACGGCGGCGGAAAACGAAAATTTTTATGATAACGCAAAGGGATTATTCTCTCAGCGCGTCCACCGGGGCCATGCCGGCGGCCCGGGAGGCGGGCGCCACGCCAAAAAACAGCCCCACCCCAATCGCCGCCGCCACCACGGTCACAACATCCGCGCCCTGGGCTACGGCCTGAAGGCCAATGGCCCGGGAGGCGATCTGAATGATGCCGATGCCCGCCAAAACCCCCAGCACGCCCCCGGCCACGGCGTAGAGCAACGCCTCCAGCAAAAACAGGCCCCGCACCTGCCCTGCGGTGGCGCCCAGGGATTTCATAATGCCAATCTCCCGCCGCCTTTCCCGCACCGAAACCAGCAAAATATTCATGACGCCGATGCCGCCCACCCCGATGCAGATGGCCGCCACCCATTTGAGCACATCGATAAATACGTCCATCACGCTGTTGGCCGCCTCAATCTGCACATGCATAGTCACGGCCTGGGCCTCCTTGCCGCCCTGGCGTTTCAGGGCGTCCACGGCCATCACCCCCACAGCCTGGGGCATGGTATCCTTGGGCACGCTGATGGTCAGCTCGTGCACCGTGGAGCCCATCAATTCGCAAAAGACCTCCACAGGCAAAAACACCGCCAGGGAAGGGTCCACCTGGGACAGCTCGTTGCTTTGGCGAACCACCCCCGCCACGGAAAACAGCATGCCGCCCATGGAAAGCTTGCCCCGGCCCAGGCTTTCGTCGCCTGTCATGCCAAGCTCCCGGGCCAGCTTGCTACCCAGCAGCACGCTGCGGCTGCCCCGCTCCCATTCCATGGGCCACAGGTTTCTGCCATACAGTACCTCGGTGTCCATCAGTTGCAGATAGTTTTTGCTGCAGCCCACCAGCACCCCTTTGGCCCGGGCGGATTGAAACTGAAAATCCAGCGGACAATAGACCTGCTCCGTCACCGCCGTGCCCAGGGCTTTCATCAGCAATTCCGCGTCCCCGTGGGCCAAGCGGGAATCGCCGTCCGCCGTTACCCATACCTTGTCGATTCCCAGGCGCATCATTTCGTTTTCCACCTGCACCTTGCCCGCGTCCCCCAGCGTCAGCACGGCCAAAATGGCGCCGATGCCGATGGCCATGCCCAGCACCGTAAGTAACGACCGCATGGGCGTGGTGACGATGTTCAAAACGCTCAGCTTCCACAGATCATAGCGGTTCATTTCCGGGTCTCCTTTACCAGGCTTCCCGGGCGCAGGGCCTGGTCGTCGGGCAGCAGCACCACCTTCTGCCCCACCAGTTCCTCGGGAACCCGCACAAAATCCTCATCCCGCTTTTCCGGGTCAATTTTCAGGGAGCTTACCTTCCCCTCGGTCACCAGCCACAGCAGGCTGTTTTCCGATACGGCAGCCAGCGGCGCCACCGCCACGTCCTGCTCCACATCAAAAAGGATTTCCATTGAAACGGCGTCGCCGATCCGCTCCCCAAGCCATTCCCCGCCCTCGTCCACGGCAAAATGAAGGGTTTGCAGGTATTGCCCGGTAACGCTGTCCAGGGTGGGAAGGTCAAAGGCCGTCAGGGTGGCCGTGGCCTGCCGGTCCGCCCCGGCATAGACCAGCGCCCGGGTTCCCACCCTGAGGCTTGCGCTTTCCTGCATCCGCTGCTGGGCCCTCACCTCCAGCGCGTCGGAATGAACGGTCAGCAGCGGGGTCATCTCCCCCACGTATTGGTCCTGGGCGGCATACACCTGGCCCACCATGCCGTCCGCCGGGGCCCGCAGGGTTTTGGCCGCAATGGCGAGGGTCAATTCCCGCATTTGGCTTTCCATGGACAACTTGTTTTGCAGCCACACCGCCTGCACCGCCTCCTGCTGCACGGCAATGGCGGAAACGCTCTGCTCCTGCTGGTAAACGGCTTTTTCAAGCTGCTGAAGGGTTTCCTCCTCCAAGGCCGTGGAAAGCCTTAACAGCGGCTCGCCCTTTTGAACCCGTTGCCCCTGTCGCACATACACCTGCGCCACCTGCCCGGCCAAAGGGGTCAGGCAGGGCTGCTCGCTTTGGTAGCATACCAGCCCTTCCACGGCCTGGGTGCGGACGAGGTTGCCGCGCTGGACGACGGCGGTGCTGACGGGCAATTTGGGTGTGATGGGCAAAACAAACAGCACGATCACCGTACAAATGGTTGCCGCGATCACGCAAAGCGACGCCTTGGTTTTTGGCATGACGGTCCCCCTTCTCCTGCCTCCCGGCATGAAAACACTGGCCTCACGGATGCCGCTGAAAACACCGCCATGACCGTGGTTTCCTATCGCTATTTTGTCGGATGCGGCCCGGCCTACACGTGCCAACTATTTGCAACCACGGACGAAACGAAGCAAAATCAATGGTTTGGTAACATTTGTGCGTTGCCCTGGCGCTTTTGCGCACACAAAAACCCGCGAACGACCCTGGTCGTCCGCGGGTTTTTTCCTGGCCACCGCCTTACCTTGGCGAAATGCTCTGGCCAATCTGCTGGCGGGTCATGCGGATGTCCGTCAGCTTCTCGCTGATGGAACGGTCCAGCTGGGCCAGCACGTCGTCGATGTGCTGATACACGTCGTTGTAAAGCTTCTCAATTTCCGCCTGCACGTCCTGGCGCATTTCCTCCGCTTCCATCTGGGCCCGGGCCACAATCTCCTGCTCGCTGATGAGCTGCTTTGCGCGAACCTCAGCGTCGCTCATCATTTGGTTGGCCTGCTCCTTGGCCTCGGTCACCATGCTCCGGGCCTGTTCCTGGCTTTTTTGCAGCATTTCCTGGGCCTTCTGGTTGGCGTTCGCGACGGTGCTTTGGGCCTGGGTGTTGGCCTCGGACAGCATATGGTTGGCCCGCATATTGGCGTCCGCCTTGGTTTGCTCGGCAATTTCCCGCGCCTCGGAAATGATGCTGGCCTGGTTTTGAATAATGCCCTCCGCGGCGGTGATGTCGGCGGGCATATCCGAAATAATCTCCCGAACCAGCTGCCTGCAATGATCGCGGTCCACCATGCACATATTGCTCAGGGGCACCTTTTTGCCCATGGACAGCACGCTGTCCAGTTCATCCAGCAAAGCGTACGTGCGTTGTTGCATTGTTTTCCTCCCACTTCCCGGGCCTATTGGCCCAGCTTTTGGTTTTTACTTCCCAGGGCATTTCAGCGCCGCCCGCACTTCCGGCAAAATGGCTGGCGGCACAAATCCGGAGATGTCGCCCCCAAAGCCCCCCACTTCCCGCACAATGCTGGAGGAAAGATAGGCGTGCTCCGGCGACGTCATCAAAAACAGGGTTTCCACCTCCGGGGAAATCTGATGGTTGACCTGGGCCATTTGAAACTCGCTTTCAAAATCCGTCACAGCCCGCAATCCGCGCACCACGACCCCCGCGTCCGTCTGGCGCATATAGTCCACCAATAGCCCCTCAAACCGGTCCACCCGCACCGTTTTCAAATGGGCGCACACCTTTTCCAGCATGCGAATGCGCTGCTCCACGGGAAAACAGCCCGTTTTGGCCGGATTGTGGAGCACAGCCACCACCACCTGGGGAAACAGCCGCGCCACCCGTTCAATCAGGTCCAGGTGTCCATTGGTGACCGGGTCAAAGCTGCCCGGATAGACGCACACTCCCTTTTGCATCATCTCGCTTCTCCCCCCTTGCTCTTCTACCCGTTCGGGCGGTAAGTGAAAAAAGAAATTTCCGTATCTCCGTAGCCTTTTGTGCGGTGCAAGGCGAAGGCGGGCCCCGGTGAGGGCGGAAGCCCTTTGCGGTGCTCAATCACCAAAAGCGCCTCCTCCGCAAGCAGCCCCAACTCCGCCAGCCGGTCGCAGATACCGCCGGTTTCCGTCATCCGGTAGGGCGGGTCCAAAAAAATCAGATCAAAACGTTTTCCCTGCTCTTTCAGCTTTGCGGCGGCCTTTTGCCAGTCGCATTTCATCACCCGCACCCGGTCCTCAAAGCCTAGTTTGGCAATATTTCGCTGAATGCATACCACCGCGTCCTGGGCCATGTCCACCGCCACGGCCTGTGCCGCGCCCCGGCTGACCGATTCCAGGGCCAGCGCGCCGCTGCCCGCGAACAGGTCCAGCACCGCCGCGCCTTCCACCATGCCCTGCAAAATGTTGAACAGGGATTCCCGCACCCGGTCCTGGGTGGGGCGGGTGTCCTGGCCCTTGGGGGCGTAAATCTGGCTTCCCCTGGCGCTGCCCGCAATCATCCGCATGGGGCCTTCCGCTCCTTTACGGGCCCGCGCCCTAAATCAACCGCTCCGGGGAGTTGCTCCTGGCCCGCCGCTTTTGCTCCCTGCGGGCCCGCTTTTTCTTTTTGGCGTCGCCAATGGCGATGCTGGCATTCACCCTTGCCCGGGCTTTGCGCCCGCCCAGGTAGCCAAACCCATACCCCAGCGGCGCGATGATCACAAGCAGCGGGCTGAGCCGTTCCACCCACAGCACGGCGTTGTCCCCCAGGGGAATGGCCGCGTTGATGAAGGGCATCACCATGGCCCGCACCACCATCCGGTACACGTCCATGGCCTGGATTCCCGGCTGGCCGCCATAATAGGCCAGGGCGTCCCCCAGCTCGTTTTGCCGCATCAGGGGCCCAAGCCAGCCCGGAAGCACCCCCAGGCTGTACAGGGCCGGCCTGGCCAGCAGGGCGAACCCCAGGGCGACCAGCACAAAGGGAAGCGTGCCCACCAGCACCGCAAAAAAACCCTTGGCCGGATGATAGCACCGGTCCCGGTCGGCCTTTTGAATCGGCTTGCCTTCCTTTTCCCGCTCGTAAATGATTTCGCCAAAGGCCGCGTCGCCCTGGCCGGCGGCAATCCCCTTGGAATACTGGTACGCGCCCGCAAGGCCCACCAGCGCCGCGCACATCAGCAGTCGCATCCACAGGCTGTCAAACAGCAAAATCATGCCAAGCAGCAAAAACATGATGGAGGTGATCAAAACACCGGCCATTAACCGGTATCCCCGCAAAAAAGCATCCCTGCCGTGCCAGGAGCCCCTCAGCATGGGCTTTTGAATCTCCCGGGCCGCTTGCTTGTGGTTGGCTTTTTCCATGGATGCTCCTTTCCGGGTTTGCTTTCGCCCCTGAAATTGTACCAAAATTTGGAAGGCTTCGCAATCGCCTGTTATTCTCCGCCAATGTATTCCCTGGGTACCCGGTCCGTAATGGCCAGCAGCACCTCGTAGGAAATGGTGCCCGCCCAGGCGGCCAGCTCCTCGGCGGTGATTTCCTCCGCGCCCTGGCTTCCCAGCACCACCACAGGGGAACCCACCGCCGCCCCGGGGATGTCCGTTACGTCGATCAGGGTCTGGTCCATGCAAATGCGGCCCACCACAGGGGCCCGCCTGCCGCACACCAGCATCCAGGCCCGGTTGCTGCCCGCCCGGTGGTAGCCGTCGCCGTAGCCTATGGCCACGGTGGCCACCCGGGTCTCCCTTTGGGTGGCAAAGGTTCGCCCATAGCTGAGCTCGCTGCCCGCCGGCACGGTTTTTACATGGGTAACCTCGCTTTCTAAGCGAAGGGCCCGCCGAAAGGGCAGGCTTGTCCTAACCGGAGGATAGCCGTACAGGGAAATCCCCTCCCGCACCCTGCTGAAAAGCGTCTCTTTCTGCGAAAGCCCCACCAGGGTTTGGGCGCTGTTGGCCGCGTGGGCGGGAATGGACGGATCAAAATGGCTTTTCAGCAGCAAAAACCGCTCCAGCTGCATGCGGGTATAGCCGTTCATTTCCCCGTCCCCCTCCGGATGGTCTGCATCGGAAAAGTGGGTGTAAATGCCGGTGACCTTTACATGCCGCGCCTTGTCCAGCGCGTTTTTCAGCGCCTGGGCTTCCTCCGGGGTGGAAAGGCCGATGCGCCCCATGCCCGTATCCAGCTTGATGTGCGCCAGGGCGACCTTGCCCAGCCGCTTTGCGGTTTCCTCCAAAAAACAAACCTGATCCGGCCGGAACACCGTCTGGGTGAGGCCATGTCCCAGGGCCGCTTCCGCCGCCCTTTCCATGGCCGACCCAAACACCAGAATTTCCCCTGCAATGCCGCTTTCCCGAAGCGCGACGCCCTCTTCCGCCAGGGCAACGCCAAAGCAGGCCGCCCCCTCCCGGGCAACGGCCTGCGCCACTTCAACAATTCCATGTCCGTACGCGTTTGCTTTTACAACGGGCATTACGCCC
>JAVBTE010000045.1:0-10278 GCA_031556335.1 Eubacteriales bacterium
GCCCCTAAAGGGGCGTTGGCGCTTTTGATTATCTCTGCATATGCCGGTGCAGGCAAGCCCGCACCGCGCCCTTGCCTTTGAGCTGCTCCACAAAATAGCCTTCGATCCGCTGGGAAAGGTTCGCCTGCACCAAATCCAGCCCGAAAATGGAAGCGTTGCTGAGAATGGATTTCAGCTGGCCCTGGTAGGCGCCTGGATCATTCCAGGCAATCTCCCGCAGCAGGGTTTGCAGTTCGTCCTTCATGGGGTCAGGCGATACCTCCATGGGGTTGCCCTGGTCGTCCACCCCCAGCAGGTACCGAAGCCAGCCGGCCAGGGCCAGGGGAATGGCGACGAGGGCGCTTAGGTCCCGCCCCTGCGCCAGATAGCTTTTGATGGTTTCGCCAAAGCGGATGCCCACCTTTTGGGAGGTGTCCGTGCAGATGCGCTGGGGGGTATCCGGCATGAATGGGTTGGGGAAGCGCTCCTTGACCACCTCGTCGATGAACGCCCGGGGGGAGAGGATGCCTGGGTCCGTCACCACGGGAAGTCCTTCCTGGTAGCCAAGGCGGGTGACCAGGCGCAGGATGTCCTCGTCCTTCATTTCGTCGCAAATCAAGGTGTATCCAAGCAGGCAGCCGTACACGCTCATGGCGGTGTGCAGGGGGTTCAGGCAGGTGGTCACTTTCATGCGCTCGATGCGGTTCACGGTGTCCCGGTCGGTCAGGTATACGCCGGCCCTTTCCAGCGGGGGACGGCCATTGGGAAAGCGGTCCTCAATCACCAAATACTGGGGCTTCTCCGCGTTCACATAGGGGGCGATATAGGTGCTTTTGGAGGTGACCACCGGATGCATGCCCTCAATGCCTTTGCTTGTAAGCATATCCTCCACGGCCTGGGCGGGGCGGGGGGTGATTTTGTCGATCATGCTCCAGGGAAAGGAAACCAGGCTTTCATCCGAAAGGTATTGCAGGAATCCGTCGTCCACAAAGCCATTTTTTCGCCAGGCTTTGGCAACTTCCAGCACGCTGGATTTCAGCTTTTCGCCGTTGTGGGAGCAGTTGTCCATGCTGACCACGGCCAGGGGCAGCTTTCCTGCCTGATACCGGCGGTGCAGCCCGGCGGCGACCAAACTCATGACGTGGCAGGGTTTTTCGGGGCCCCCGCGCATATCGCTTTCCACGATGGGCAGCAGGGTTTCGTCCGCCCGGCACAGGGCGTACCCCTTCTCCGTAATGGTAAAGCTGATGAGCTGCAAACCGGGCGCGCGGAAAATTTCCCAAAGGCGGGCAAGCCGCGCGGCATCCTGGCTGTCCGCTTTCAGGGCCTCGGCAACGGACGCGATCACCTCCGTGCTGGTGGTGGCGTCGGGTAGGAGGGTCACGTTCAGGGTGAGCTGGTCAAAGGGGGCATAGATCTGATCGATGATGTCAAAATCGAAGGTGTCCGCGGCAATGATGCCCCGGTCCGAAAGGCCCTGGTTCAAAAGACCCTGCTGGAGGGCGGCGACAAAGCCGCGAAAGATGTTTCCCGCGCCAAAATGCAGCCAGAGAGGGGAACGCCTGGTTTTTTCGGCCATGGCGGCCACATCGTAAGCGGGCAAAACCACCCCGGCCTTTTCCCATTCGGCGGCGTTTTGCAGCGATTGAAGATTCAGTTTCATCGTAAACGCTCCTCATTTGGTTTGCCGCCCGAACCGGGTCAGGGCTCGGGCGTTCAAAACTGGTTTCTATTTTGCTTTGGCGTTTTTGTGGATGGCCTCCCAAAGGCCGTTCAAATAAGCCACCCCCAGGGCCCGGTCATACAGGCCGTAGCCCGGGCGCGCCTTTTCATCCCAAATCATGCGGCCGTGATCGGGCCGGATGTAGGCGTCGGGGCAGGTTTCGTAAGCGGCCCTGACAATTTCGTACATGTCCAGGTCGCCGTCGGAGGACAAGTGGCTGGACTCGCGGAATTTGCGGGGCCCCAGGTGCTTCACGTTGCGAATGTGAAGGCAGGCGACGCGGTCCATTCCCCCAAAGTGGCGAATGACGGCGGGAATGTCGTTTGCCGGATTGGAAGCCAAAGACCCGGTGCAAAGGCACAGGGCGTTGCAGGGGGAAGGGTGCAGCGCGACGATCTTTTCAAAGTCCTCCTGGCAGTGGGCAATGCGGGGCAGGCCAAAGATGGGCCAGGCCGGGTCGTCCGGATGGCAAGCCATGCGAACGCCGCATTCCTCGCAGGTGGGCAGAATGCCGTCCAGAAAATACTTGTAGTTTTCCCGAAGCTGGTCCGGGGTAATGCGTTCATACTGTTTCAGGGTTTCTTCTAAAACCGCCAGGCGCTCCGGTTCCCAGCCGGGCAGGCTGAAACCTTTGGAATCCTGGGCGGTTTTGCGGACGATTTCCATGGGACCCATGGTGCCCAGGTCCTTTTCGTCGAAGTACAGGCTGTTGGAGCCGTCCTCCTCAATGGTGCGGGCCAAATCGGTCCTGAGCCAGTCAAACACTGGCATAAAGTTGTATACGATCACCTTCACGCCGTATTTGGCCAGGTTGCGGATGGTGACCCGGTAGTTGTCAATGTACTGGTCCCGGGAGGGGAGGCCCATTTTGATGTCTTCGTGAACGTTTACGCTCTCGATGACCTCGCACTCCAGGCCGGCGGCGTGCACCTCGTCGATGTACGCTTTGATTTCTTCCTCGGTCCATACCGCGCCGGCGGGTTTATAGTCCAGAAAGCCCATCAGGCCGGTCATGCCGGGAATCTGTTTGATTTGGCGCAGGGTGACGGTGTCGCTTTTGGAGCCAAACCATCGGAACGTCATTTTCATAATGCTGCCTCCATCGTAGTTTTTATCCCCGGCCACGCCGGGGCGTTACAGGTGATGCTCCAGGGAGAATTCGCGGTTTTCATAGGCGGCCATGTTGTGCTTGATGACAATGCTGGTTTCCACATGCAGCAGGGGTTTTTCCGGCACCCAGCCTTCCAGCGCGTGCCGCGCCAGCAAATGCGCCGCGTGGTAGGCCTGCTTGAAGGGGTCCTGAAAGAGCAACGCGTCCGCCCAGCCGTCCCGAAGCGCCTCCAGCGAGTCGCCGCCCACGTCAAAGCCAATCAGCACAACGTCTTTGCGGCCCAGTTCCTTGAGGGCAGCAATGGCCCCGATGGTGCTGGAATGGCCTGTGCAATACACGCCGCGCATGGTGGGCACCTGGGAGATGGCCGCCAGCATGTTTTTGGTGGCCACGGCGGGCACGCTGCGGCATTCCGCGCAGGGGTAGAGGACGATGTCCGGATACTCGGTATGGATGACCTCGCAAAAGCCGCCAAAGCGCTCTGAAAAGGGCTTGGCCTGGATGAAGTTGCCCATGACGGTAACGCCGCCCTGGCCGCCCAAAAAGCGGCCCAGCAGTTCCGCGCCCATCCGGCCGGACTGGAGGGAATCGTTGCCAATGTAAAACAGGCGCTGGCTTTCCGGCGCGTCGGTGTTGAAGGTGATGACGGGCATGCCCCCCCGGGACAGGCGGTCCAGTTCAAGGCTGCTTTCCCGCCCGGCGGCGTTGATGGCAAGGCCGTCGTATTGGCCGGGGGCAATGCGGCGCAGGGCTTCGGCCTGCTCGCTGGGGTCCTGGGTGCGGTGGCGCACTTTTTCCACCTGCACGCCGTAGGCCAGCAGTTCTTCGGCGGCGGCGTCCACGCCCCGGTCGATGTCCGCGTAGAAGGAGGCGGGCTCCAGCGGGTACATCACGCAAAGCCTGGTGGTGCGCTTGCGGCCCAAGGCGCTGGCAAAGCGGTTGGGCTTGTAGCCCAGTTCCTGGGCAATGCGCAAAACGCGCTCTTTGGTGTCCGGGTGGACGCCGGGGCGGTTGCTGATGGCGCGGTCCACCGTGCCAATGGAGGTACCTGCCTGCTCGGCAATCATTTTTAACGTAACTTTCACGGTTTTTGACGGCATAACGCTCTACTTTCCGCGCAAAAGCGCCTGTATCCAGACAAGTTATGACCATTCTATCATACCGGCCTGGGTTCGCACAAGGGGAAAAGCACACATTTTTTGTAAACGATAACGAAAACTGATTCCGGCGGAACGAAGCCGTGCAGGCGAACGGGAAAACAGCGTTGATGTGTGAAGAACAGCCGCCGCTTCATTTGTGAAAAATGAAAAACAGGCTTGACAGAGAACTGTCAAATGAGATATAATCTGAGCAATGATCGTGAACGTACACCATCGCGCAATGTTTTTAACGGAATTTAACGAAAATGAACGGACACGTGTTGAACCTAAAGGAGCGTATGCCCGCATGAGCGAAGAGCTGTTTCGGATGGAAGGCATTTGCAAAACGTTTCCTGGTGTAAAAGCGCTGGACAATGTTTCTTTTTCGGTGAACAAGGGCGAAGTGCACGGCCTTGTGGGCGAAAACGGAGCGGGAAAATCCACGCTGATGAAGATTATGACAGGCGTATACAAAGCGGACGCGGGGGAAATTTTCATTGAGGGTGAAAAGGTCAACATCGATTCGGTGGCCAAGGCCCATGAGCTGGGCATCAGCATCATTTTTCAGGAAATGACCCTGTGCCGTCACATGACGGTGGCGGACAATATTTTTATTGGAAGGCCTCACGGAAAAGGCGGCTTCATCAACGACGCCGCCATGCATAAGGCCGCCGAGCAGATTTTGCGGGAGCTGGGCATCGATATCAACACCCATACCATCGTGGCCAGTTTGAGCGTGGCCAAGCAGCAGATGGTGGAGATCGCCAAGGCCATTTCCTACAACAGCCGCATTCTGGTGCTGGACGAGCCCTCCGCCACCCTGACGGAGCGGGAAATTCAGCAATTGTTCGGCATCATCCGCAACCTTCAAAAGAAGGGCGTGGGCATGGTGTATATTTCCCACCGCATGGAGGAGCTCAGTCAGATTTGCGAGCGGGCCAGCGTCCTGAGGGACGGCCAGTACATCGGCACCCGCAACCTGAAGGAAATCACCATGGACCAGCTGGTCAACATGATCGTGGGCCGTTCCCTGGAGGACAAATATCCCAAGTACGAGCGCAAAATCGGCGACGTCGCTTTGGAGGTAGACAACCTGAAAGCGCACAGCCGCCTGGCGCTGAACGTGGATCACTTCCATGTGCGCAAGGGCGAAATTTTAGGCATTTCCGGTCTGGTGGGCGCGGGGCGCACCGAGATCATGCGCTGCGTGTTCGGCGCGGACAAGGCGCAGCATAAGGAAATCAAAATCAACGGCAAACCGGTGAAAATTGATTCTCCCATCCAAGCCATCAGCCATGGCATGGCCTATGCCACGGAGGACCGGAAGTACGACGGCCTGGCGCTGGACCTGGATGTGGCGTACAACACCAACATGGCCCACCTGCGGGCGCTGACCCGGTTTGGCTTTGTGGACGACCGGGCCGGGGCGAAGAACGCGGAAACCTACCGCCAGCTGATGCGCACCAAAACCCCTTCCATCCATCAGCAGATGAAAAATCTGTCCGGCGGCAACCAGCAGAAGGTTGTGCTTTCCAAGTGGCTGTGCAATGACGCCCAGATTCTGATCGTCGACGAGCCCACCCGGGGCATTGACGTGGGCGCGAAATTTGAAATCTACCAGCTTTTCAACAAGCTCAGCGACCAGGGCGTGGCCATTATTATGATCTCCTCCGAGCTGCCGGAAATTTTGGGCATGAGCGACCGGGTGCTGGTCATCCACGAAGGCGGCATCAATGGCGAACTGGCGACCAGGGAAACGACCCAGGAAGAGCTTTTGTACCTGGCCGCGGGCTATAACAAGCTGGAAAACAAACCGGCCCCCAAAGTTTCGTAAGGAGTGGAAACGAAGATGGAAACGAAAAAATCCGGATTGTTGGGTTTTTATGGAAATTTGGGCATCGCCACCAAGCGGGCGCTTTTTTCCCTGCTGTTGCTGGTGGGCCTGTTCGTCCTTTTCGCGATTCTCGCGCCGGGGAAATTCATCTCCGAAAAGAACATTCAAAACCTGCTTCAGCAAATCGTGACCTATGCCATTATCGGCTGCGGCCTTACCTTCTGTCTGGTCTGCGGCGGCAACGACCTGTCCGCCGGCGCTTCTATGGCGCTGTCCGGCATCATTGTGGTGTCGCTGCTGGTCATGGGCTGGCCCATGTGGCTGGCCATTGCCTTGTGCCTGGCGATGGGCATCCTTACGGGCATCATGAACGGCTTCTTTATTGAAATTCTGGGCGTAATCCCCTTTGTGGCCACCCTGGGCACCCAGTGGGTATACCGGGGCCTGGCAAACGCGCTGGTAAACGGCGCGCCGGTGTACACCGCCGACATTCCCAGCCAGGGCGTGCAGGACGCGTTCTATGTGCTGGGCGGCGGGCGGTTTGCAAGCGGCATGCCGTACAGCGTTGTGATCATGCTGGTGTACGCGCTGATTTTGGGCGTTTTGCTGGCCAAAACCCGAATCGGGCGGCAGATTTACGCCTGCGGCTCCAACCTGGAAGCGGCCAAGCTTTCCGGCATCAACGCGGTGGGAACGCGGATGTTCGCCTACTGCATGTCCGGCTTTTCGGCGGCCATCTGCGGCATTTTGGTGGCCTCCCGGCTGTCCTCCGCACAGCCCATGGCGGGCAACGGGTACGAAATGGAAGCCATCGCGGCCGCGGTGCTGGGCGGAATCGCCATCACCGGCGGCGAGGGCAACATTTTGAACACCATCATCGGCGCGCTGATGATGGGCGTCATCCGCAACGGCCTGAACCTGACAGGCGTCAATTCCTATTGGCAGATGGTGATCATCGGGCTGATCCTGGTCATCGCCGTGGCCAACCAAATGCGCCGCCACCGCAAAAGCGGCTCCACCGCGCCCTCGCCGGTTCAGCTGCTGGTGGGCCGCCTGTTCAAGTCCACTCATAGCGAATCCGTTAGTTAACTGGTGCGTTCACCAGCAACTATACACTAATCTTTAGGAGGATTACCCATGAAAAGACTGCTAGCTCTTGCCCTCGTATTGGTGATGACGCTTGCCCTGGTGGTATCCGCCCAGGCCGCCGACGCCCAAAAGACCATCTATGTGCTTGTGAAGGTGCTTGGCAACCAGTATTGGTCCATCGTGGAAGCGGGCGCCAAGAAGGCCGGTGAGGACCTGGGTTGCAAGGTCGTCATCATCGGCACCGCCGCCGAGTCCGAAGTGGAAAAGCAAGTGGCGCTGCTGCAGGACGCCGTGTCTTCCCAGGCGGACGGCATCGTCATCGCGCCCCTGGACCGCAAGGCCATGGCGACCCCCATTTCCGAGCAGTTCAAGTCCGGCATTCCCATGATTCTGATCGACTCCTCCGCCGATACCGAAGATTACAGCGCCGCGTACCTGACCAACAACATCGAGGCGGGCAAGCTGGCCGCCAAAACGTTGATTGAGAAGCTGCGCGCCGTGAACACCGCCGAAGACAAGGAAGGCGTTGTTGCCATCACCATCGGCTCCACCGGCTCTCAGGCGATTATCGACCGCAACGCGGGCTTCAAAGAGTATTGGGATGCCAATGCCCCCGCCGCCTGGAAAGTGCTGTGGGACGAAGTGAAGGTGAACGACGGCGACGCCGCCAAGGCGCTGGCTTTCGGCCAGGACTTTATTACCGCCTACCCGAACCTGATCGCTCTGTTCGCCCCCAACAACGGTTCCACCGTGGGCTTTGTTAAGGCTTTGGAAGAGTCCAAGCGCACGGACATCTCCATGGTTGGCTTTGACTTCTCCGCCGAAATGGAAGGCATCGTCCGCAACCCCGACTTCAACGTGGCCACCATTTTGCAACGGCAATACTTCATGGGCTACGACGGAGTTGCCAAGGCCCTGGAACTGGCCAATGGCGGCACCGTGTCCGAGAAGGTCGTCGACACCGGCGTTATGGTCGTTGACGGCGCCAACGTGGATTCCGACGAAGTGAAGGCCATCGTAGGCAAGTAAGCTGTTGATGCCTGAAAGGGTTCAGGGAAAGCGCCCGCCGGTTACACCGGCGGGCGCTTTCCCTTTATCGCAAACAGCCATGCGCTATCTTTTTTTCACCCTTGGTCCTCCAAAAAGTATAATGAATCAGGAGGTTTTTTGCCTCTATATTGCATGAAGAGAGCGTAGGAACCGTTCATGAAAAAACTCTTGTTCATTACTTGGAGCGTATCCTTTGGGTACGGAACGGAGAAATCTTTGTCCGACGTGCTAAACAGGCTGGACCGGACAAAATATGAAATCAGCATCCTGCCAATATTCAAAAGCGCAATGCCGGCCACGTTTGAAAAAGGCATTATCGTGCTGAAGGAATTGGTGGATTGCACCAAAGAGGAAAGCGAACTGAAAGGCCAGATGCACACGTACTATGAGCTTTTGGCCAACCCCCTTTCCTTCAACAACCGGTTTTCGGAAGCGTATGACTGCATCATTGCCTGCAACCACAACGCGCCTTCCTATCTGGCGTCGTATATCGTTGGCGGAAAGAAAATTATCTGGATTCGCGGCGACATGCAGGAATTGGACTATGCGCAATATCCTGAACAATCCACGGAGTATATCCAAACGAAAAAAGAGTATGACATGCAGGCCAACGTGCTGAAGCAGTTTCACAGCATTGTCGCCATTTCCAACGCGGTGGCCAATAACGCGCGCAGGCTTTTTGGCGAGCTGAAAAACGTACAAATCGTCCCCAATTCCGTGGATGTGGAGAAGATCGTCGCCCTTGGTAAAGAAAAAATAGAGCGCGACTGCAGGCCTATGTTCACCAGCGTGGGACGAATTGACAGCAATAAAAACCATATCCTGCTGCTAAAAGCCGCCGTGCGTTTGAAAACGATCTGCGACAGCTTCGTGATTTATATTTTGGGCGACGGCAAAGAACGCTTGGCGCTGGAAGCCTTCGTAAAAGAAAACGACCTGACCGATTGCGTCAAAATCCTGGGTTTTGTTTGCAATCCGTATCCTTATATTGAGCAGAGCGTCGCCACCGTATTGACTTCGCTCAGCGAGGGCTTTGCCCTTGTGCTGGCGGAAAGCGTGGTTCTCAATACGCCTTTTATTTCTACAAACGTGGGGATCGCAAAGGAACTGGTGGACCAATACAAATGCGGCTGCATCATCGGAAACGATGAAAGCGAGCTGTATCTTGCCATGCTGGACCATTTGACCAGCGCCTCCAAAGGGAAGAATGATTTTGACGCCCGGGGGGACTTTGTGCCGGAGACGGAGGTGGAAAGAACCACCGCGATCATCGACGAAACCCTGGCGCAAGAGCAAGAGCAAACCTACACAAAGCTCCCCTATCCAGAGGAGCTGATTTACTATGACCAGTTGGATAGCTACGAGATCCGTTACAACGAAATGTATATCCTCAGAGTGAAAAAAGACGGCGTGTTTTTTGAGTACCTCATCAACAGAGTGCGCGGAAAAGATAAGCTGATCGTGTTCCACAACGGCTCGGCGGAATCGGGGAATGTGCGCGTACCGGTTTTCCAGCGCCATAGCTGGGCGCCGGCCCTGGCCACGTCCTCCGTATTTTGCATGGACCCCACGCTGTATATCAACGGATATTTGAAGCTGGGCTGGGGCATTGGAAAAAATGAAAACCATTATCTGGCCACTTCCAGCCAGATTCTGAAAATACTCATTGAAAAAATGGACATCCCGCTGAGCGACACGGCGATCTACGGCATGTCCGGCGGGGGCTTCCTGGCGATCATGATGGGGGTTTTCTTGAGGGGTGCGGTCGTCGTCGCCGATAATCCGCAGTTGGACACCACCCACTGGGTTTACAAAGATGCCCTGGACGCGGTGCTTTCCTTTTCCTTTGACAATATCGGCGAAGCCCTGAAATACAAAGAACGGTACAGCGTGGTCGAGGCGTTTGAAAAGCACCGCTATATTCCGCGAATGCGTTTGTATGTCAACATGTGTTCATCCCTGGACAATTCCACCCAGATGATTCCCTTCCTGGCCGCCGCTGAAAAAATGAAAAATATAGAAGAACATCACGACATGAAAGTGACCCTGCGGTATTCTCCTGAAACCCAGCATACAGGCCTGGATCAAAGAGAAACCATAGGAATCCTGCATGAGGCGCTTCGCCTGCCCGCGGCCTATTCCCACTGCCAGGCCTACGGCTATTGATGGGGGAAGCAAAACCGCCGGGGGAAGCGGTTGGCACGCAACGCGGCTTTCAGACGAAGGGTCAGGCCGCGTCTAAAGACGCATGGAACAGTTTGGCAACCGCACCGTTTTTTTACAGGCCGCCGGAAGCGGCCTGTTTTTATGCAGAGGGGTGCTTCAGGCATTCTTTTTTCCAATATAAAAAACA
>JAVBTE010000176.1:0-12629 GCA_031556335.1 Eubacteriales bacterium
AACAAAGCAAAAGGAGGTCATTCAAATGAATGACACAAAGAGTTTAGCGCATACGAAGTGGAATTGCAAATATCACGTGGTGTTTGCGCCCAAGTACCGCCGGAAAGTATTCTTTGGGGAGAAGAAAAGGGAAATTGGGAAAATACTGCGGCAACTATGTGACTGGAAAGGGGTCAAAATAGTGGAGGCAGAGATATGCCCCGACCATGTGCATACTCAGGCGGATTCAGATGCAATAAGTATCGATGCACCTTTCCCAGATAGTCCCGTCATATGTGTTATTGATAGTGGGATTCAAGAAAACCATAGATATATCGAGCAAGCCATTCGGTCTGAGGATTCGGTTAGCTTAATTCCCAACCAAACAGACATATCAGATGAAGTCAATAACGGAGGACATGGCACCAGGGTTGCCGGAGCTGTACTATACCCAAAAGAAGTTCCGAAGAACGGAAAGCACCAACTTCCTTGTTTTATTAGAAACGTAAAGGTATTAGCGGGCACCAATGGAATGCCTGACGAACTGAGCCGCGAAGGGGTCATTGAAATGACCGTAAAGCGGTTTGCGGTAGATGCTAAAGAAAAGACAAAGGTATTTAATCATTCAATCGGCGAAAGCAAGCCGTTCTATGAACTAAAGCATATGTCTCCTTGGGCAGCGAAGATCGACGAGGTTTCATATGAAAACGATGTTTTATTCATTCAAGCCGCTGGCAACATGATTCCTGATGTAATAAAGGCTCATATCCAAGCAGGATACACTTATCCCGATTATCTTGGTCAACCGCTCTCGCAGATTTCAAACCCCGCCCAAAGCCTACAAGCGATGACTGTCGGCTCGATCTCGCACAGCGACTTCGAGAATAATGATGTTATTACTATGGGCAAAAATGGAGAGCCGTCATCGTTTACTCGCGTGGGGCCAGGTATATGGGATAGTATCAAACCCGATGTTGTTGAATATGGTGGCACACATGCAATAAACAAAATGGGTACATCCATTGATCTGACAACCCCAGAAGAAGTGTGTCCAGAGTTAATACGGCGCTCACCACAAGGCCCGGCATTCTCCAAAGATGCCATAGGTACTTCATTTGCTGCACCCAAAGTTGCCTATATTGCATCTGAAATCCAAAAAGTACTGCCGGATTCACCTGCATTGTTATACCGCGCATTAATCGCACAATCAGCATGTTGGTTTGATGTGAGTACGTCACTGCCAACTGAGCGGTGTCAAGAATTGCTCCGTTGCATAGGATATGGGTTACCGAACGTTGACCGAGCAACGCATAACGATGAATATAGAGCAACCTTGGTAACACCGAATGCTCTTGAGATAGGTGATGGTGAAGCACATATTTTTACTGTTAATGTGCCGTCGGAAATACGGAATCTAGGTGAGGATTATAATCTTCTCTTGGAGATTACGCTTTCATACGCCTCAAAACCTAAGAGAACACGTAGAAGTCATAAAAGCTACCTTTCTACTTGGTTGGACTGGACTTGTAGCAAAAAGAATGAATCAAGGCAAGATTTTGAGGCTAGGATTTTTGCTGCTGATTCGACCGGTCAGCACGATGGACAATTTCCATGGATGATTCACGAAAGGCAAGATTGGGGTAAGGCAAAAAACTTTGCTCGCCCAAGGCAGACTCTACAAAAAGATTGGTGTGTAGTAAATGCCAGTCAATTGAGTGATGAATTCTGCATTGCAGTCCGCGGGCATAAAGGATGGGGAAGCCTTTTCAAGGCGAAGTATGTCCTCGCCGTAAGTTTTGAAGCAATCGACCATAATATTGAACTCTATGAATATATCCGCCTTAGCAACCAGATCGAGGTCGAAACTGTCATTGATAATCAGGAAATCAATGTAGAAGTTAACTATGATCGTAATATTTAAGCACCTAATATGACTCCTACTTCAGCGCTTACAGTAGCGGCTACTCAGGTATCCCCCAGCAATATTGTCCTTTCATAATAACCGCATTGGTGACGATCAGGTCGATCTTCCCAGCCATAGCGTCTTGGATCATCTGCTTAAAGCCATCCCGGCGCTTGGTGTTGACCGCCGAAATTCCCTCGTCTGTGTAGATTCCGGCCATCTCCCAGCCCTCGTGGTCGTTGATGTAGTTGGTGTAATACTCCACCTGCGCCTCGAAGGACGTGAACTGCTCGTCAGAGTCGGTGCTGACTCGGGCATAAGCCGCAACCCGGCGCTTTTTGCCCTGTTCAAATATGTTCTGTCTCTGCGGCGTAATGGTCGCCGGAATGGTCGTAACGTTCAGTTGCATTGCGTTTCCTTGCGCTCCTCTCCAGTGATTTCTGCCGGGTGGCTTCCCGCATCTCCGGCGTCCAGCTTTGGCGGCGGGAAAGGTTTTGCCACTCGCGAAGGATGGTCTGGCCGTTCTTCATATGAAAGACCAGCCGTTTGGCCTCCGGTACGAGGATCTCCGCGATCCCATCGGTACCGCCAAGTCCAGCGGCCAGTCCATCAAGGATATCTTCCGGGATCTGCTGGCTGTCACACTCCACCTTGCCCAGAGAGTTGAAGGTGGTGCAGATCCATACGATCTTCTCGTATTTGGTTCCTGCGGCGGCGTGCTTGCGTCGGTAGGGCGCACCCCACTTGCCGCAGCGGATCAGCCCGGTGAAGGGGTATAACGCCACCATGACCGCCCGTACTAAGACACTAAGCATAGGGGGTGGGCGCATTGTCCACCCCTCTTTATTTTGAGGAGGTTTTCCCATGGCAAGATATTGCAGCGTCTGCGTTCATGAGCAGACGGAAAGCATTTCAATGGATATTCTGGGCGGGCATATCACCTTGCGGGAGATTGCCGCCAAATACGGCCTGTCCTTGGCCGTTGTTCACCGCCACAAGCAGCATAACCTATCATAGTTAAACAGATTAACTTTATCGAGGGTTCATATTCTAATTTTACACAATTTAATTTTTCTTGATAAGTTTTTCGTTTTGTGTTATGCTGATCTTATCCAAATTGGGAGGTGAACCATTGGATCCCTTAAAACTTGAAAATCAGCTATGCTTTCCGCTGTACGCGGCGGCGCGGGGCGTGGTGAAGCTGTACACGCCGCTGCTGGACGAGATCGGGCTGACCTACACCCAGTATGTGACCATGATGCTGCTGTGGGAACACAGGCGGCTGTCGGTCAAGCAACTGGGTGAGCGGCTGTATCTGGACTCCGGCACGCTGACGCCGCTGCTCACAAAGCTGGAGGCGCAGGGCTTGGTGACACGCCAGCGATCCCCGGAGGACGAGCGCAGCCTGATCGTCACCCTCACGGACGCGGGAGCGGCGTTGCGCGAAAAGGCGCATGGCATCCCGGCGGCACTTGGACAATGTCTTCAGTTGGACGCCGAAGAAGCCAAGACACTGTACGCGTTGTTATACAAACTGCTTGGACAGATATGACGCAAACAAGAAAAGGAGAATAACCATGAACGCATACGATTTTACCGTCAAGGACAACAAGGGCAACCCTGTCTCGCTGGCAGATTATCGGGGCAAGCTGTTGCTGATCGTCAACACCGCCACCAAGTGCGGCCTGACGCCCCAGTACGAGGCGCTGGAGGCGCTGTACAAAAAATACCAGGGCAAGGGGCTCGAGATTCTGGACTTTCCCAGCAACCAGTTCCTGGGCCAGGCACCCGGTACCGATGAGCAGATCACCGAGTTCTGCACGCTGAATTACGGCACCACCTTCCCGCGCTTCCAAAAGATCGACGTCAACGGCAAGGATGCCGACCCGCTGTATGCCTGGCTGCGGCAACAGGCGCCGGAGGACCAGACGGATGACGAAAGCAGGTCCTTCGAGAAGAAGGTGAAGGTTTTAAAGCCCTTCGCAAAGGCGGGCGACATCAAGTGGAACTTCGGCAAGTTTCTCATCGACAGGGAGGGCAATGTCCATGGCCGTTACTCGCCGGCGATGAAGCCGGAACATCTGGAAGCGGAGATCGAGGAGCTGCTGTGAACTGGAGGGTGGTCAAATGGACATCTTTGAAACCATCAAGGCTCGGCGCTCCACGCGCAACTATTGCGGAAAGCTGATAGAGGAAGCCCACAAACGGGCCGTTCAGGCGGAGCTTGCTAAGTTGTCTACTGCGTATCGTGTTCGCCTGGCCTTGCTTAAGAATGAATTTCACAGCAAGCAGTTTGGCACCTACGGGGTGATCAAACACCCCGTAGCGTTCCTTGCAGCCGTGTGCCCCAACACCCGGGACGGGTTGCTGGACGCCGGCGCGGCGCTGGAAAAGGCGGTGCTGCTGTGCACATCACTGGGGCTTGGCAGCTGTTGGCTGGGCGGCTGCTTCAAGCGGGACGAGTTCGGCTCCACGCTGACGGTGGGCGAAGGCGAACTGATTCCCGCCGTCGTCTCGGTGGGCTATCCAGCGGAAAAAGAGGGCCTGCTGGGCAGCGTTATGCGCTGGGGCGCGAAGTCCGACCAGCGCAAACCATTTGAAGGCTTGTTCTTCGACGGCTGCTTCGGAAAGCCGTTGCAACTGGGCGACGACGACCTGAACGTGGCGCTGGAGATGGTGCGCCTGGGTCCTTCGGCCTCCAACAAGCAGCCCTGGCGTGCGGTGAGGACTACGGATGCCGTGCACTTTTACATCGCCCACACGCCGGGCTATGCCAAGATGATGCCCTTTGACATGCAGATGCTGGACCTGGGTATCGCCATGGCACATTTTGAGTTGGCGGCGCAGGCAAAAGGCATCGTGGGAGGCTGGAAGCAGGTCGATCCGTGTCTCCCGGCTATGCCCCAGCAGACCGAATACCTGCGCAGTTGGGTCTGTCCGCAACTCAATCTCCAGCGCCTTGACCACACTCCCGCTGACGCTGACCAGGCGCATGACGCTCTCCTGTGAAGTGCCGAAACTCAAAAGGTTGACGTGCCATACCACGCGATGGACTCATCGAACACGGCGTGTTTCTGATGGATTCCTTCCCGCAGCGTTCTTGTTGAGGCTCTCCTGGGGTTGCTACGGTGGATGCGGGCATATGCCGCGCGATCATTATTCCAAAAAGACAGGTTTCCCGCTACGCCGTTTTTCGCGTTTTGGAGAGCTTATCAATGGATACGGCCAGCAGCAGTACGGCGCCTTTTACGACATTTTGCCAAAATTCGTTCACGCCCATTAAGACCATTCCATTGGAAAGAATGCCAATGGTCAATACGCCCACAATCACACTGGTGATTTTTCCTTCGCCGCCGGTGACGCTGATGCCCCCCAGCACGCAGGCGGTGATAATGTCCATTTCATAGCCCGTGCCCGCGCCGGGCTGCCCGCTGTTGACGCGGCTGAGGAGCACAATGCCGCCCAAGGCGCCCAGCAGCCCCTCAAAGGCAAAAACAAAGGTTTTCACCCGCTTCACCGGCACGCCAGAAACCAGGGAAGCCTCCTCGTTGCCGCCGGTGCCGTAAATCATGCGGCCGATGCTGGTTTTTTCCAGAATGATATACCCCAGCACAAAGGTAAGCACCATAATGATGACAGGGTTTGGAACCCCGCCAAGATACCCCTGCCCCAGCACCAGATAGCTTTTGGGAATGCCATAAACGGGCATGCCGCCTGTCAGGATGGAACAAACCCCGCGCAGCATCGTCATGACGCCCAAAGAGACAATGATGGGGGGAATGCCAATGGTGTTGACGATGAGGGAGATGAACAGCCCCACACAAACGCCCGCGCACAGGGAAACAAGCACCGCCAGCACCGGGGGCGTGCCGGCCCGCATCAGCAGCGCGGAGACGACCGCGGACAGCCCCACCACCGCGCCGATGGACAGGTCAAACGCGCCCATCAAAATGACGAAGGTCATGCTGACCGCGCAAATGCCGATGACCGACATCTGCCGCACCACGTTCATTAAATTATCAAAGCTTAAAAAGCCCCTGGCAAAAATGGAAAACACCGTGGAAAGCGCCAGCAGCGCGAACCATACCGCATATTTGGAAAGTTTCCGAATCATTTGCGTTCCTCCTTATTCGGCCGCACTACGGCCTTTGGGCCGCATCGCGGCTACGCCATTCATTCCGCTTCGCGGAATTTCGGTGGCTAGTCGGGGCAGCGCCCCTCCCTGTTTATTCGGCCGCACTACGGCCTTTGAGCCGCATCGCGGCTACGCCATTCATTCCGCTTCGTGGAATAAATCCCAGCCCGCCGAAACCCTTGCTATTGCAAACCGGAAGCCAGCGTCAGGATTCGCTCCTGGGTGGCCTGCTCCCGGCTGAGCTCCCCGGCCACCTTCCCTTCGTGAATCACCAAAATCCTGTCTGAAAGCCCCAACAATTCCGGCATTTCCGAGGAGATCAGCAAAATGGACTTTCCCTCCGCGGTCAGTCGGTTCAAAAGCTGGTAAATTTCCTGCTTGGCCCCCACGTCGATCCCCCGGGTGGGTTCGTCGAAAATCAAAATATCGGAATTGGTATAGAGGCAGCGGGCCAGCACCACCTTTTGCTGGTTGCCGCCGGAAAGATAGAGAACCTTTTGCTCGATGGTGGGGGTTTTGATGGATAGCAGGCCGCAATATTCCCGCGCGGTCGCCTTTTCGGCGTTCCGCCGAATAAACCGCAGACGGTTGCTCGCCTTGCGAAGATTGCTGTAACTGATGTTTTCCCGCACGGAAAGCTTGAGCAGCGCGCCGTACCGCTTGCGGTCCTCCGGAATCAAAGCGATGCCGTGGGCAAAGGCTTCCCGGGTGTTCCTGTTTTGGATTTCGCGCCCCCGAAGGACAATGCTTCCAGAACGCTTGGGGGCAAGCCCCACAATGGCGCTGACCAGCTCGGTGCGGCCCGCGCCCACCAGCCCCGCAAACCCCAGGATTTCCCCTTGGCGCAAGGAAAAGGACACGCCCTTCACCTTTGGCGCGGTCAGGTTCTGCACCCGTAGCACCTCCTGGCCCGGAACCGTCTGCCGCTCCGGAAAGGCGTCCTCCAGCTTCCGGTTCACCATCAGGGCGATCAGCTGCTCCCGTGTGGTTTGGGCAACGGGCAGGGTTTCGATTTTTTCCCCATCCCGAAACACCGTTACCACATCGCACAGGGAGAAGATTTCCTCCATGCGGTGAGAAATATAGACAATGGAAACCCCCTCGGCCTTGAGGCGGCGCACGATGGCGAAGAGGTAATCCAGCTCGTTCGTGGTCAGGGGCGCGGAGGGTTCGTCCATGATCAGCACCCGCACCTGGCGGCTGACGGCCTTGGCGATTTCCACCATCTGCTGAAAGCCCACCGTCAGGTCCCGCACAAGGCATTTGGGATCGATGGCCACGCCCAGGTTTTTCAAAGTGGCGGCGGCGCCTTTTTGCATCGCCGCAAAGTCCACAAAGCCAAAGCGTTTGGGCTGGCGGCCAAAATAGATGTTCTCCGCAACGCTCAGATAGGGAATCAATTGAAATTCCTGGTAGATGGCCGCAATGCCAAGGGCCAGGCTTTTGATGGGGGAATTGTTTTCAAGGGGCGTTCCGTCAAAAAGAATTTGGCCCGCGGTGGGGGCGATGGCGCCGGTAATGCATTTGATGAACGTGGATTTGCCGGCCCCGTTTTCCCCCACGATGGCATGAACCTCCCCCGGCTGAAAAGAGAGAGAAACGTCTTTCAGCGCGGTGACGCCAGGGTATACTTTGCTGATGTGCAACAGTTCCAAAATGGGATTGCTCATTGGGCCCCTCCTCAGCAGTTTTGTGGGCGACTCATATGCAAAGCGCCTCGCAGCAAGCTTTGAGGCGCTTTGCATGAAAAGAGGAGCTTCTTAGCCGGGAAGATACTCGTCGATGTTTTCCAGGGTGACGGGCTTGCAGTTGATTTCGATCATTTCTTCGATGGGGCCTTCGGAAAGCACCTTCCTGGCGGTTTCAACCCCCAGCACGCCGGTGTCATATCCGTTGATGTCCACGGTACCCACGTACATGCCGGCTTCTTTGATCTTTTTCAGCGCCTCGTCGGTGGCGTCCAGGCCCACGATGCAGACCTTTTCCTTGTCCTTGCCGGCCGCCATGAAAGCCTCATAAGCGCCCAGCGCGCCGGCGTCATTGATGCAGATCAGCACGTTGACATCCGGGGTGGCCTGAAGGATGGTTTCGGCGACGGCCATGCCCTGCTCGGGGGTGCCGGCCTTTTGCTCGTTCACGATGACGGCGTCCGGCGCCAGGGAGAGCATGCCCTCTTTCAGGCCGTTCGCCCGCTCCACCAGGGCGGCCAGGTCCGGATAGCCCAGCACGGCAACCTTGGCGGGCTCCGTCAAATTGTCCGCGATCCATTGGCCCGCGATTTTTCCGCCCGTAAAGCCAAATTCGTATTCACTCATGCCCACATGGGCGCTGCGGCCTTGAATTTCCTGGTTCAGGTTGATGACGGGGATGCCCTTTTCGATGGCGGAAGCGATGATGGGCTCCATGGCCACAACATCCAGCGGGCTGATGATGATGGCGTCCACCTTCTGCGCGATGAAGCCCTCCACGTGGGACACCTGGGCGGCCACGTCGGATTTGGCGTCCTGGATGATCAGCTGAATGCCGTATTCGTCACATTTTTCCTGCATGCCCTGGGTGACCTTGATGAAGTAAGGGTTGGAAAAATCGAACAGGGAATAGCCAAAGACCAGCTTTTTGTCCTCCGCCACGGCACAGGATGAAGCCGCGGCGATGCATAGCGTCAGAATACAAAGATATGCGACCAGGCGAACCATTTTCTTCATGTAAATCCTCCCCAATATTGTTTTATGGCAACGGGGCGTCCCCCTTTGCGGCCAGTTGGGCATCCACTTGGCGGAGCGCCTCCGCCGGGGTTTGCGCGTTCTCTTTCAAAACGTTGAACAGCACCTTGCTGCGCATCAGCTCCGCAATGTCGTAATAGGCTTCGCCCAATACCGGATTCACCGCGTCTTCCCGGATTTGGGATAGCAGGGCCGCGCCGTCGTTTGAGAAAAGGCCCAGGCTGCCCCCAATGCCGGACAGGTCCTCCTTTTGATAGGTGGCGGGAATGATGGGGTCCGCGTATAGGTTGCGAAAACCCTCGGCGCAGCCCGGCGTGCTCATGCGGATGGAGCGCAGGAAATTTTTGATCAAAATGGAATGCTCGCTCTTGATGGGAATGGCGGTGGCCACGCCGCTGACCCGCGCCCCCCGGGTGCGTCCGGTCGCCTTGGGAAGCGGAGAAACAAAGACATTTCCCTTCAAGTCCGGCATGTATTCCTGAATAAAGGCCGCATACCAAAAGGGAGCGATTACGGCGGCCACCTGGCCGTCGTTGAAATAGCTGTAAAAAGAGTAGGAAAAGAAATCGCCGCCGGGAGCGGGCACCGCGATGTTCTCGGTATAAATCAAATCATGCAGGGTTTCCAGGGTGTTCATGGCAACGGGGTCCGCGATGGAAACACGGTTTTGGGAACTGCAATAGCCTCCGCCCCTGTCCACCAAAAGGCTTTCAAAAACAAGGTCGTCCGTATAGTCGATCGCCAGCAGGGGAACGCCAAGCCGTTCTCGAAGGATACGGCCCGCAGCCCGGAAACCATCCAGGGTTTTTAGGTCGGCGGGGTGAATGCCCGCTTTTTCCAGCAAGGGAAGGTTGGAAAAAACAACGCAGTTGTTTTCGTAATAGTCCAGGCCGTAGTAGAAGCCTTTTTCCCGGTACTTGTCGTAGGCGGGCACCACCATTTGGGGCTTTAAGGCGTCCACAATGGTGTTCAGCGGGGTGAGGTAGTTGTTTTTGGGGTTCATGTACCGTCCAAAACGGGACTGTTCCAAATCCACAATGTCCGGCGCGCCGATGCCCGCCTGCAGGCTGGCCCACAGCTTGTAATCCAGCTCGTCCATGGAATAGATGCTGGTTTCAACGGCGATTTTGATCTCGCTGCTTTCGTTGTACCGCCGCACACAGGCTTCCATGTTGCGCTTGTAGATGTCGTCAAACGTCCAGTAGGAAAGCTGAACGGGCTTGGAGGGCGACGCCCCGGGGGAAGGCCGGCAGGCTGCCAGGAAAAAGGCGAGCGCGAGGGCAAGGAACAGACAGGCGGCTTTTTTCATGGTACTCATGTCCTTTCCGGCACGCCCTGATTATATCGCCTGGGAACGCGCCAACCAACTATAATTTTTTTGTAAACACTCCAAATATTTGCGATTCGCTTTCCATAAAGGGCCAAAAGGATGTATGATAGGGAACAATAGAGGACAAAGAGGGCAGGGTGCGCGGGGCGTTGCCACCGGGCAAAGAAACAAGGACGGGAGGGGGAAGGCCCTTGAAACGGCTGATCGCATGGGTCCGGCGGATTAAATTAAGCCGCAGGATCATGGGCTTTTCTATTCTCATCTCGGTGGGGCCCCTCCTGCTGCTGGGGGCGCTTTCCTACCAAATTGCATCCGGCGCCACCATCCGGAAAATTGCGCAGTCCACGGAAAGCAGCCTTACAATGGCGCGAATGAACCTGGAAAATACGGTGGAACGACTGGAAGGATACAGCGTGGAAATCGCTTTTTCAAGGTCTGTTCAAAAAGCGCTGGAGGAGTACCATGCTTTGGGGGAGTACCAACGCTTTGTGCTGGAGCAGCAAATGCAGCAGGAGATCAGCAATTTGTTTGCTGTGAGCAACTTTATCTCCGACGTGCTGCTGGTGACCGGAGATTTTGACGCCATTTCCGCGTACCAGCGCCGGGCGGGAAACCTGAGGCTGAGCCGGGAATATTTGGGAACCTTGGCGCAACGGGTCAAAAAAGCCGGAGACCGTTCCGTGTTCGCCGTGCTGGAATCGGATCAGGCGCTTTACCTGGGCGGCGGCGTGGCCATGGCGCGCATGGTGAACAACATCGACACGGGGGAGCGCATCGGCTATATCCTGATTTGCTTTGATGAAAGTTACCTGAGGCGCATTTGCCAGGTGACAGCGGTGGGCGAGGGCGGCCTTTCCCTGATTGTGGACCAGACAAACACGGTGGTGTCCAGCAATACGGAAAAGCCCCATTCCGGGGAGAGCTTTTTTGACCTGAGCATGACCACGGCCATGTTCACAGGCGGGCAGGATCTGCTGCCGGAAAACATCACGCTGGGGGACGAGCGCTATTTGATGAGCTGCGAAGAACTGCTGCCCGGGCGATGGTTCATGGTGAACCTGATCCCTTATGGCTATCTGATGCGGGAAAACAGCTTTTTTCTGTTCGCGGTTTCTTTGACGGTGGCGCTGTGCGTGGGTTTGTCTCTTGGGGTGGCCACGCTGATTTCCCATAGCGTGAACGAGCCCTTGAAGGGCCTGCTGGGCCTCATCGGCAAGGTAAACCAGGGCGTGCTGGAACCGGAACCCGCGGAAACGGGGCCCCAGGATGAAATTTCCACAGTCACGGCCAGCTTCAACCAAATGCTAACGCTGCTGCGCAAATTGATGGAGGACGTGCGGCGGATGGAGCAGCAGCGCCACGCCCTGGAATTTCAGGCGCTGATGGCCCAGATCAATCCCCACTTTTTGTCCAATACGCTGGGCAATATCAAATGGCTGGCGGAAATGCAGGGCGCGGACAACATTGCCCAGCTTTCCGACGCGTTGGTTCGCATGATGGCGGACGTGATGGTGGACAGCCCCACCACCACCATGGAGAAGGAAATCGAATTTTTGCGGCAATATGTGCTGATTCAGCAATACCGGTATCTGGACAAGTTTACCATGACCTATGCAATCGAGGAGGAAACAAAGCGGTGTATCGTGCCCAGGTTCATTTTGCAGCCGTTGGTGGAAAACGCCATCATTCATGGCATTTCGCCGAAAAAAGGCGGCGGGCATATTGTGGTGGCCTGCCGCATGGCCCTGGGGCGCCTGTGTTTGCTGGTGGAGGATAACGGCGTGGGCATGGGGGCGGAAACATGGCAAAGGCTGCTGACGGAAGCGGGGGCCGAGCCCCGCGACCCGTCCCGGTTTGGCAGCATTGGCCTGAACAATACCATCAGGCGGTTTCGTCTGCGTTATGGGGAAGAAGGCATGTTTCGGTTTGAAACGCCGGAGGGGGGAGGCACCCGCGTCGTGCTGGAATTCCCCGCGCAAAGGGAGGAGGAGCCATGACCCGTGTGCTGCTGGTGGATGACGAAATGTCATTCGTAACCTACCTGAAAACCCTGCTGAATTGGAGCGAATACGGCTATGAAATTGTGGGCGTGGCCCACAACGGCAACCGCGCGCTGGAGCTGATGCAAACCCTGACGGTGGACGTGGTGCTGACCGATATGCGCATGCCCGGAATGGACGGGGCGGAGCTGATTGAGCGCTGCCAACACCTGCGCGGAACCGTGGCCTTTATCGCCCTGAGCGGGTTTAAGGATTTTGAATATGTGCATCAAAGCCTTCGGGCCGGCGCGGTGGATTATTTGCTCAAGTATTCGCTGACCGCGGAGGGGCTTTTGGAAACGCTGGAAAAGGCCAGGGCGCGGGTTCACCGGGGTGAAACCACGGAGGAAACGGACCTTTTGACCAGATACCAGGAGGACCTGGCCATGCAGATGCTGGCCAGCACGCTGCACGCGGGCAATGAGGACGAAAAGCAGCTGGAAGAGGCCCTCAGGCAGTTTGCCATCAACCCACGCAATTATGTGGTGTTTCTGGTTTACATTGACCGCTATGGGGAGGC
>JAVBTE010000015.1:0-19633 GCA_031556335.1 Eubacteriales bacterium
GTACCTGCTTCCTGTTCGCCTTTTCAGTTTGTTTTGGGCAAGGGCGGTGACCATGGCCATCACGGGGAAGCCCAGCAAATAGCCAAAGGAAGGCGTGGCCACCACGGAAAGGCCCTGGGCCGCGGAAAAGACGGGCAGCCCCACAAGCCCCAGAAAAAGATAAGCCCCCGTGGCATACAGGCCATACAGCGGCGGAAGCAGCTGCCCGCAAAGCAGCACAAACAACACCTGGGTGGTGAACAGCACCTCTGTGCCGGGAATGGAAAATTTCAGCCACAGGGTGGATACGATCAGCATGGCGCACATCAGGGCGGAATAAGCAAGGCGTTTGGTTTTTTGCGGCATGGCAGGGGCGCTCCTTCTTTGCTGGGAATTGCGTATACCTTTACAATAAAATTGGTATACACATTTTCTTTGGCATTGTACCTGCCGGGGGTAGGCTTGTCAAGCCTTGGTTCTTCTTTGCTTTGGGGCCGCATACAGTGTGGCAAAGGAGGCGGTTGAATGTCTCAACTTTTGCCGGCTACAAAAGGAGGGGAAGCGGCCCTTTCCAAAAGCCCGCATACGCTGCTGCTGGACAGGCGAAACCGGGCGGCCATCACCGGCGTTACGGATGTGTTCAGCTTTCAGGAGAACGAGGTCGTTTTGAAGATCGACTCCGGAGAGATGATTTTGACAGGGCAAAACCTGCACATTGCCAAGCTCTTGCTGGAAGAGGGCCAGCTTCATATCGACGGCCATGTGGACAGCGTCATTTACCAGTCCAACGCCAGACACGAGGGCAGGTTCCGCTTTTGGAAACGGTGGATGAAATAAGATGGCGCTTTATTTTGAAACCGAAACCCAGGGCGTCAGCTTTCTGTTTCTATGCGGCGTCGGCTTTGTGCTGGCGCTTTTCTTTGATGGGGTCAGCCTGCTCATCCGGGGGCGGATGAAGCCCCTGGGCGATGTGCTGCTGCTGCTTTTGTGCGGCCTTTTGGCCCTGGTCGCCCTGGTGTTTTTGCGGGCCAACGCCCTGCGCCTGTTCCACTGGATTGCCATGCTGGTGGGCGCGATTTTGTACCTGTGCGGCGTTCGCCGCCTTGTTTTGATGTTTTTGGAATGGCTTCACGAAAGGCGAAAGAAGAAACTGGAATAATTGTTACAAAATGGTTGAGGGCAGCAGGAAAAATGGAGATAGCGTCGAAACCCTTCCTTAAACACGGATGTGGAGGGATGGTTTCATGCGCAAAAGCATCAGCGTCTGGCCTGTGGTTGCGCTGTTGGGCTGCTTGTTGGCGGCCTTTTTGTGGTCCAGCGGACAACTGAACAAAAGCATTCGGGATGTGGACGATAAGTACAACCAAAGCCGCGTGAAGCTGACCCAGGTGCAAAACGAGCAAGCTTCCCTAAAAGAAATGCTGAACGCCGTGGGAACGGACGCCTTTGTGGAAAACCAGGCCCGTACCATGTACGGCTATATGAAGCCGGATGAAATCCGCTTTGTGATTACCAATCCGGAAGTTTTGTACGGCACGGAAAACGTGCCCGCCCAATAAAAAACGAAACGCAGAGGCCGCGCTCGAAGGGGAGCGGCCTCCTTTTAGAAGGTGGTGATCGCATGCTTGTGGCGGTGATTGGAATAGGTTCCAACTCTTTGCGCATGTTGATTGCCGACATCAAGGACGCTCAGCTCCACCGCGTGTTTCGGGACCGCGAGGGGTTGCGCGTCTTTGCCGCATTGGATGAAAACAGGAACATTTCAAACGAAATGATGGACAAGGCTTGCCATAGCGTTTCCCTTTTCATGGCAATAGCCCGGGAGCACGGCGCGGATCAGATTTTTCTGTTCGCCACCAGCGCGGTGCGGGACGCGGCCAACCAGGAGGCCTTTTGCGCCCGTTTGTTTGAAAAAACCGGCGTCTTGCCGGAAATTTGTTCTGGCGAGCTGGAAGCCAGGCTTTCCTTTTTGGGCGCTACCGGCGTGGAACGCTCGGGGATGATTGATATTGGCGGCGGTTCTACGGAGATCGTCATCGGCCAGGGGGACCGGATCGATTTTTCCGCCAGCCTGCAACTTGGGGCGGTGCGCCTGTACCGACAGTTTCCCATTGCCTGCGCCGAGGACGCCCGTCAGGTGGTGGACTTCGCCCGGGAGACCCTGCGCCACAATGCCAAGGAGGTTCTGGCCCAGGGCCCTGTGGAATGGGTGGGCGTGGGCGGTACCTTTACCACGCTGGCGGCCCTGGTGCAAAACATTTCCTGGACAAGCAAGGAGCGCATCCATGGCTTTGTGCTGCCCGGGCGGGATGTGCTCACCTGCATGAACTGGCTGGCGGAGCTTAGCCTGAAGCACCGCATGGAACTGAACGGCCTGCAGCCTCAGCGGGCGGACATCGTGGTACACGGCATGGCCATTTTGACGGCCTGCATGCAGGAGCTGCAAATGGAAAGCGTCACAGTGTCGGAGTTTGGCAATTTGGAAGGCTACCTGAAATACCGTTTCCACTGCCGGGGATAAAATACCCAGATCAAATGCCCCGAAGCAAATTCTTCTTTTCTTTTTGCGCTTTTTCTGATAGAATAACAAGCGATTGATTTCGGTTCAAAAGCATCATGAAGGCAACTTGTTTTGCGCTGTTCGTAGTTTTTGAA
This sequence comes from Eubacteriales bacterium, assembly GCA_031556335.1. Lineage (GTDB taxonomy): Bacteria > Bacillota > Clostridia > Christensenellales > Aristaeellaceae > Limiplasma. The sequence continues at coordinate 2,635 of JAVBTE010000015.1, forward strand.
CGTTCGTTCGGCGTATCGTTGATGATGCTATTAAATTACATAAGGGGGATCCATATGGCCAGCTATCAGACAAAGGATATTCGGAACCTTGCACTCATGGGGCATGGCAGCGAGGGCAAAACCACGCTGATGGAAGCGCTGCTCTTCGCTGCCGGAGCGATTGACCGCCAGGGAAGGGTGGAGGATGGCTCCACCGTGACCGATTTTGATCCCGAAGAGATCAAGCGCGGCGTTTCCATCAGCGCCGCCATCGCGCCCATTGACTGGAAGCAGAAGATGCTCAACATCGTCGATATTCCGGGATATTTTGATTTTATCGGCGAAATGATGGGCCCCCTGCGGGTGGTGGAGACCGCTGCCATCCTGGTAAGCGGCGTGAACGGCATTGCTGTTGGCACGGAGAAAGCCTGGCAGTACGCTACCAAAAACAACGTGGGCAAAATGTTTATCGTCAACCAGATGGACCGAGAGCACGCCGACTTTATGAAGGTGCAGGGCAAGCTTCGGGATAAGTTTGGCAACAGCGTTGTGCCCATCCTGCTTCCCATCGGCAACGGCCCGGATTTTAAGGGCGTTGTGAACGTGCTGGAAAACAAAGCCTATGAAGGCACCGGCAAAAACGTGAAGGAAGTGCCCGTGCCCGCCGCCATGGCGGACGATATCGCCACGGCCCTGGACGAGATTACGGAAGCCGCCGCCGGTTCGGACGACGAGCTGATGATGAAGTACCTGGAAGGGGAAACCCTCACCCATGAGGAGATCCTGGAAGGCTTCAAGGCGGGCATGTTTACGGGCATGATCACGCCCGTGCTGCCCTGCTCGGCGCTGACCGGCGTTGGCGTCGCCAAGCTGCTAGACGTCATGGCGGACTTCCTGCCTTCGCCCAAGCGGGCCGTGTACAAGGGCAAAAACCCCAAGAACGGCGAAGAGATCTCGCGCAAATGCGACAGCACCGAGCCCTTCTCCGCCTTCGTGTACAAGACCATTGCCGACCCCTTTGTGGGTAAATTGTCTCTGTTTAAGGTGATGAGCGGCACCTTGGCCCCCAATGCCAACATCTACAACCCCAACAAGGACAAGCCCGAAAAAATGGCGGGCCTGTATGTGCTGCGCGGCAAAAAGCAGATCAACACCGAGCTTTTGAACGCGGGGGACATGGGCGCGCTGTCCAAATTGCAGTTCACCGCCACCGGCGATACCCTGTGCGACGCCGGAAAGCCCATCCAGTACCCGGCAATCGACTTCCCGCTTCCTTGCATCTCCAAGGCGGTGTTCGCCAGCAAGCAGGGCGAGGAAGACAAGGTGTTTAGCGGCCTGGCCCGCTTGATGGAAGAAGACCCCTCCCTGAAGATTGAAAAGAACACCGAAACTACGGAAACCCTCGTTTCCGGCCAGGGCGAACTGCACCTGGACGTAGTGCGCAACAAGCTGGCCAACAAGTTTGGCGCCAAGGCCGACCTGGAAGACCCCACCATCCCGTACCGTGAGACCATCAAAAAGACCGTCAAGGCCCAGGGCCGCCACAAGAAGCAGTCCGGCGGCCATGGCCAGTTCGGCGATGTGTGGATCGAGTTTTCGCCCATTGGCGATACCAACCAGGACTTTGAGTTTGTAGACGCGGTGGTGGGCGGCGTGGTGCCCCGCAACTTCATTCCCTCTGTGGAAAAGGGCCTGCGGGAAAACCTGCCCCGGGGTGTGCTGGCGGGCTTCCCCATGGTGGGCCTGCGCGCCAAGCTGTATGACGGCTCCTACCACGCGGTGGACTCTTCGGAAATGGCCTTCAAAACCGCGGCACGCATCGCGTACAAAAAGGGCTGCATGGAAGCCGGCCCCGCGCTGCTGTAGCCCATCATGCACGTGGACGTGCTGGTGCCGGACGAGTACATGGGCGACATCATGGGCGATATGAACAAGCGCCGGGGCCGCATCATGGGCATGAACCAGGTGGACGGCTTGCAGCAGCTGGTGGCGGAAGCCCCGCTGGCGGAAATGTTCAAGTACGCCACCGATCTCCGCTCCATGACCCAGGCCCGGGGTTCCTTCGCCATGGCCTTTGAGCGCTATGAGGAAGTGCCCGCCAACGTGGCCCAGAAGATCATTGAAAATGCCAAGAAGCAAGAGGAAGAGGAAGAAGAATAAGCTTCTTCTTTGGCCCAAGTGGCATTGCCGGCCCTTTCCGCTTGCGGGAAGGGCCGGCCTGTTCCCTTTCCGAATATGGCCGCGATAAAAGGAGCACACTATGATCACCACCGTTTGCATGAATCCATCTTTTGACAAAACGGCGACCGTTTCCCGCCTTGCCGCCGGGCATGTGAACCGCCTTGGGGAGGTACGCTATGATGCGGGGGGAAAAGGGGTCAATGTGGCCATCGTGCTCCGCCGCCTTGGGGTGGACGTATCCTGCGTAGGATGCCTGGGCGCGGCGGACCAGGCCACTTTTTTGAAAATGGTGGAAAAAGAAGGGGTGCCTTTCCATTTTCTTTCCCTGCCGGGGAACATCCGCACCAATTTGAAAATTTTGGACCTGGAAACCCACGTGGTGACGGAGTTCAACGAACCGGGGCTTGCCATGCCAAAGCCCCGGCAGGAAGAATTTTTTTCTTTTTTGAAGGAAAAGGCCCAGGGAAGCGAATATGCCGTGCTCAGCGGAAAGCTGCCGGAGGATTGCGCGGAAACCACCTATTTGCAATGCATGCAAACGCTGCCGGACATCCAGTGGGTGCTGGACGCCGCCGGTGACGCGCTGCTCCATGGCCTGAAAGGACGCCCCTTTCTGGTGAAGCCCAATTTGCCAGAGCTGGAAGCGGTGGTGCGTCAGGAACTGCGCACCCTTCGCGCCATTCGGGACGCGGCGCTTTCGCTGGTGGGCCTGGGCGCGCAAAACGTGATCGTCTCCATGGGCAAATTTGGCGCGCTTTTTACAGACGGAAAGGAAACCCTGTTTTCCCCGGCCTTGTCTGTGGAAAGCAAGTCCACGGTGGGCGCGGGAGACGCGATGATCGGGGGCGTTTTGATGGGCCTGAGCCAGGAAGAATGCCTTCGGGAGGCCTTCTGCTACGGCATGGCGGCCGGGGCGGCCAGCGTGATGACCGACGGCACCCAGCTGATTCGGGTCAAAGATTTTCAGGGCCTTTTGCCAAAGGTGACCCTGCAAACCGTATGAGAATGCCAAGCATTGGCCGCCTGATCAGCGTTCGAAGGTATCCTTCCCGGGCCGGGACCGACGAGCGGATCGCCCTGCGGTACCAAAGCCATTTGCCCATGGTGACAGACCTGGGCTTTGCGGAGTGCGTCACCTTTGCCATCATCGACCGGCAAAGCGGCGACAAGGCCGGGGAAATCGCCCTTCGGGCTGGGGACAGCAGGCCGCTGTTTTATCTGGGGCATATTGGCTACCATGTGGACCCCGCCTACCGGGGCCACCATTACGCGCTTCGGGCGTGCAGGCTTTGTTTGCCACTCTTGAAGGAGATGGGCATGGGGTCTTTGGTCATCACCACAGACGAGGACAACGCGGCTAGCATTCGCACCTGCGAAGGGCTGGGGTGCAGGTTGGAATCCACGGTGAACGTGCCCCGGTGGTGCTGCGAGAAATTCCAAATCAGCCAACGAAAGCGCAGATACGTGCTGGTTCTTGCATAAACTAAGCCAGTAGCGCAAATTGCGTCACGGGCTTTTCTTTTTCCCAAAGTTGGGGTAGAATACCATGGGATGTTATGATGAAGCGGACGCGCGCAGCGCGACAAGCCACCGAGTTGCCGCAGGCAACGAATGGCGTAGCCTCATCGCGGCGTCTCCGTGATGAGGTCGAAGAAGAGGGAGGCCACTTGTTGGATACGGTGATTCAAAACTGTAAGGTGCATTATCACATCCACCGCCGCTCAGGCGCGGAGGCCCCCGCCATTGTTCTTTTGCATGGCTGGGGATGCGATTCCACCATTTTTTCCTTTATCTCCGCCAGCTTGATGGAAAGCGGCACGGTCATCACCCTGGATTTTCCGGGCCATGGCCAAAGCGATGCGCCGCCCGTTCCATGGGGCGTTCAGGAATACGCAGACATGCTGCGCACGCTGCTATTGGACAACGGCTTTGAGCGGGTGGACCTGGTGGCCCATACTTTTGGGGGCCGGGTGGCCCTGATGTTGGCCAACCGCCATCCCGAAATGGTCCGCAAAATGGTTTTGACCGGCGGGGCGGGCATCAAAAAGCCGGCCACGCCCAGCCAAAGCAAGCGCACCCAACGCTACAAACGACTCAGCCGCCTGCTGGAAACCGCCAAGGGCCTTCCGGGCCTTTGGAACGCGGTGGGCGGCTTGCAGGAAAGGCTGCGCAACCACTATGGATCGCCCGATTATGTGAAGCTGGATGAGCTGATGCGCAAAACCTTCGTCAAGGTGATTTCCGAGGACCTGCTGCCCCTGCTTCATGACATCAAAGCGCCCACGCTGCTCATTTGGGGCGGCGCGGACACGGAAACCCCGCTTTGGATGGGCCAGCAGATGGAACAAAGCATTCCCGACGCGGGCCTGGTGATTTTTGAAGGCCGGGGCCACTTCGCGTTTGTGGAGGAGTGGCAGCGCTTTGTGGTGATTGTAAAGCAATTCCTGATAGGAGGGCAAGGCTGATGGCATACGCGGAATGGCTGTTGCCCTTTGTGTCCGTCACAATTTGCCTGTTTGCCGCCAAAGGCATTTTGCACTATTTCCAGCTGGAAAGCTATCAATTTCCCGGGTATTTTCGCACGGTGAAGCGGAACCGCCGCCATGCGTTTTTCCCTGGGTTGCTGGCCACGGTTTTCTCCCTTGCGCTGTATTATTTGTTTGATGTGCTCACCCTGCGGGACACCGCCCCCTGGACGCAAACCTGCGCGAGGATTTTGCTTTTGCCCGCTGCGGCCCTTTGCGGCGTTTTCATTGCCCGGCTTCTGACGGACAAAGCCCCCAAGAAAAAGCTGGTGTACACAGGCCGCATGAAGCGGCTGTACGGGGCCTTTTTCCTTACGATGACCCTTTTGTCCTTTGGGCTTTCCCGGCTGCCTTTCACCATTTTGCCAGCCTTCTGGCCGCTTTTGCTTCCTTTTGTGGTGGCCCTCTCCGGCCTTCTGGTCTGGCCGGTGGAAAAGCTGATCAGCGAATTTTATTTCCGCGACGCCCGCAAAAAGCTTTTGTCCGTGCCTGGGCTGGTTCGCATCGGCATTACGGGCAGCTATGGCAAAACCTCGGTCAAGCATATTCTGGGCGCTATTTTGTCCGTCAAATATCCCACCCTCATCACCCCGGCCAGCTATAACACCCCCATGGGGGTGTCCCGGACCATTCGGGAAAGCCTGCGGCCTTCCCATCAGGTGTTTGTGGGGGAGATGGGCGCCCGGCACGTGGGGGATATCCGGGAAATGTGCAGGCTGGTCAGGCCCACCATCGGCATCATCACATCGGTGGGGCCCCAGCACCTGGACACCTTCAAAACCGTGGAGCGGGTGGCCAAAACCAAGTACGAGCTGATCGACGCGCTGCCGGAAAAGGATTCTCACAGCTATTTCTTTGACGACGGGGGCATCTGCGCCGGGCTGTACGAGCGGACAAAGAAACCAAAGACCCTGGTAAGCCTTGCCCCCGGCAAGGGCGACGTTTGGTGCGAAAACATCTCCGTATCCGCCGCCGGAAGCCGGTTTGACCTGCATATGAAAGGCAAGGGCAGCGTAGAATGTCAGACGGCGCTGCTCGGGGAGCACAACATTCAAAACATTTTGCTGGCGGCGGCGGTGGCGGCCGACCTGAAACTGACGCTGAAACAGATCGCCTATGGCATTCTGAGCCTTCCGCCTGTAAAAAGCCGCCTGGAGCTGATTGCGAGGCCCGGCGCTTTCACCGTGATCAACGACGGCTTCAACAGCAATCCAATTGGCGCGAAGGCGGCCCTCAAGGTGCTTTCCGCTTTCCCACAGCGGCGCATCATCATCACGCCGGGCATGGTGGAACTGGGGGAGAAGGAAGCGGAATACAACAAAGCCTTTGGCCGTGACATTGCCAAAAGCGCGGACATCGCCATCGTCATCGGCAAAAAAAGGGCCATTCCCATCATTGAGGGGCTGTGGGAAGGCGGGTTCCCCCAGGAAAGCATCTTTCAGGTGGCAAGCCTGGAGGAGAGCACCAAGGTGCTCCATTCCCTGGTGAAGCCCACGGACACGGTGCTGTATGAAAACGACTTGCCTGAAAACTATCAGGAAGCATAATGGAGGTTCATGGCATGAGCAAGATTCAACTGGGCGTGATGTTCGGCAGCCGGACCTGCGAGCATGAGGTGTCCATCATCAGCGCGGTGCAGCTGATGCGGGCCGCCGACCGCCAACTGTATGACGTCATCCCGATCTACATTTCCAAGCAGGGGGAATGGTTCACCGGCGACGCTTTGTTTGACATCGCCACCTATTCACCCTTTCTGGAGGACAAAAAGGGTCTGACCCGCGTCGCTTTGGACCTGACGGCGGGCTCCGGCGCGCTGACCACCATCGAGCCCGCCAAGGGGCTGTTTGGCAAAGAGCAGCAGCGGCTGGTGGCCCGGCTGGATTGCGTCATCCCCGTGATGCACGGCATGCACGGCGAGGACGGCACTTTGCAGGGGCTTTTGGAAATGTGCAACATTCCCTATGCGTCCTCCGGGGTGGGGGCTTCGGCCATGGGCATGGATAAGGTGTACATGAAGCAGTTTTTTAAGGGCTGCGGCTTTCCTGTGCTGCCCAGCTGCTGGTTTTTGCGCAAGGCCTGGGAGGCTGATTCCAAAAAAATTTTGGAAGAGATCGAGAAAGAATTGCCTTACCCTGTCTTTGTTAAGCCCGCGTCCCTGGGCTCTTCCATCGGCGTGAGCCGGGCGGACGACCGGGAGGCGCTTACGCACGCCCTGGAACTGGCTTTTGATTTTGACCGCAAGGTGCTGGTGGAGAAGGGCATCAACGATCCGCTAGAACTGAACTGCTCGGTACTTGGCTACAACGGCGAGGCCCAGGCCTCGGAAATTGAAATGCCCATCACCAGCGGCGATTTGCTCACCTTTCTGGACAAATACGGAACGGGTTCCACCAAGGGCATGGCTTCGCTGAAGCGGGTGCTGCCCGCGCCCATCGAGCCGGAGCTTCGCAAAGAAATCCAGTCCCTGTCTATTCAAATTTTTAACGCCATGGACTGCAAAGGCGTGGTGCGCATCGATTATATGTTCTCGCCGGAGGACGACAAGCTTTTCATTACCGAAATCAACACCAGTCCCGGGTCGTTGGCGTTTTATTTGTGGGAGCCCTGCGCCCTGCCGTATTCCGGCCTGATCGACAAAATGGTGGAGTGCGCCATGCAAGCCAAAGAAGACAAGGACAATTCCAACTTTGCCTATACATCGGACATCCTGAAGGACATCCACTTGGGCGGCAAGGCCGGCGCTAAAAACGGCGGGGCCAAAAACGCCTGAACAAACCGAAAGCCCTTACCGGGCCTTAGAAACAAAAGGAGCACCATGGCTGATTTATCGCAAATTCATCATCCGGCCGATCTGCGGGGCCTAAGCATGGAAGAGTGCGTCGAATTGGCGGACGACATCCGCACGAAAATCATTCAAACCGTTTCCCGAAACGGAGGGCATTTGTCCTCCAATTTGGGCATTGTGGAAATTACCATGGCCCTGCACCGGGCCTTTGAAACCCCCAGGGACAAGCTCATTTTTGACGTGGGGCACCAGGCCTACGTGCATAAGCTGCTGACGGGCCGCTACGAGCAGTTCGATACCCTGCGCTCATTTGGGGGCCTGTCGGGCTTTCCCAAGTACGGCGAAAGCGAGCACGACTGCTTTGAAACAGGCCATGCCTCCACCGCCATTTCGGCGGCCCTGGGCATGGCCCGGGCCCGGGACGTGCTGAAAGAATCCCATCACGTGGTGGCCGTGGTGGGCGACGGGGCGCTGACCGGCGGCATGTGCTACGAGGCGCTGAACGACTGCGGCAACGACGACCCCAAAACCCGGCTCATCGTCATTTTGAACGACAATGAAATGTCCATCGCCAAAAATGTGGGGGCGCTGAGCAAGCATCTGTCCGAGCTTCGGGCCTCCAGCAGCTGGAACACCACCAAGCAGCGGGTGAAAACCACGCTGCAAAAGCTGCCGGCCATTGGCCTGCCCATTCAAAACCTGATCCATCATGTGAAAAAATCCATCAAAAGCTTTCTGGTGGACGAGGGCTTTTTCAGCGCCCTGGGCTGGCACTACATCGGCCCCATCGACGGGCACAATCTTGCCTCCCTGGAAAAGATTTTTGAACAGGCCAAGCAGTTTGAAGAGCCAGTGGTCATCCATTGCGCCACCAAAAAGGGCTATGGCTATTACCGGGCGGAGCGCAAGCCGGAGGTTTTCCACGGCACGCCGCCCTTTCTGATTGAAAACGGCAAGGCCCAAAAGGCCGATTCTACTTTGAATGGCCGGGTGGCGGTGGATACGCTGCTGGAGCTGGCCAAGGAGGACCCGCGCATTGTGGTGCTCACCGCCGCCATGCCCCTGGGCACCTGCACAGACCACTTCCAGCCCGCGTATCCGGATCGCTTTTTTGACGTGGGCATTGCCGAAGAGCATGCCGTGACCCTTGCGGGGGGCATGGGCAAAAGCGGCCTTCGGCCTTTTCTGTTCCTGTATTCCACCTTTTTGCAGCGGGGTTACGACCAGGTGATGCACGACGTTTGCATGCAGGACGCGCCCGTGACCTTGATGCTGGACCGGGCCGGGCTTTCCAACGAGGACGGAAAATCTCACCAGGGGCTGTTTGATATCGCCTTTTTGCGGAACATTCCCGGCATCACCCTTCTGGCCCCGGCAGACGAAACCGAGCTGCGCGAAATGGTGCGGGCCGCCCATGCGCTGAACGCCCCCTGCGTTATTCGCTATCCCAAAAACGCGGTTCACCTGCCGGAACCCTACCTCCTGGAGCCCTTCCAGGTGGGGCGCTGGCAAACCCTGCGGCCCGGCCGTTCCGGCGCTGTGCTGGCTGTGGGAACCATGGTGCCATCCGCCCTCAAGGTGGCGGACGCATTGGCGGCCCAGGGCATTGAGCTGGAAGTGATCAACGCCTCCACGGTGAAGCCGCTGGACGGGGAATGCCTGAGGCGGCTTTCCAGGGAAGGCATGGTTTGCTGGACGCTGGAAGAGCATGTGCTTTCCGGCGGTTTTGGAAGCGCGGTGCTGGAATGGGCGGCCCTAGAACAGACCGCCCTGGCGGTGCACCCCATTGGGGTAAAGGAACAATTTGTGCCCCATGGCGACCATCAAAGCCTGCTGAAATATGTGGGACTGGATGAGGAAACCATAGCGCGGAGCATTTTGGCCGAGTTTCAGGGCCGCGCCGCCGGGGACGCCGCCCATGAGTAGCAAGCAGCGGGCGGACGTGGCTTTGGTTGCCCGGGGCCTGGCGGACAGCCGGGAAAAAGCCCAGGCGCTGATCATGGCGGGGCAGGTATATCTTCGGGAAGTGAAGATCACCAAAGCCTCTGAAAAAGTGGAAGAAACGGACGAGCTGACCGTGCGGGGGCATGCTCACCCCTATGTGGGGCGCGGGGCGCTGAAGCTGGAAAAAGCCTTGAAGGTGTTTGGCGCGGATGTAAGCGGGCTTACGGCCATGGACATTGGCGCGGCCACCGGCGGCTTTACCGACGTGCTGCTTCGTAGCGGCGCGGCCCATGTGTATGCCATCGATGTGGGGTACGGTCAGCTGGACTGGAAAATTCGAAGCGACCCAAGGGTCACGGTAATGGAGCGCACCAACGCCCGCCATCTGACCCAGGAGGATTTGACGGACGTGCCAAGCCTGACGGTGATGGACGTTTCTTTTATTTCCGTTACGTTGATTTTGCCGGTGGCCGCAAAACTGATGCATCACAAAGGCAAGTTCTATCTTTTGATCAAGCCCCAGTTTGAGGCCGGACGGGAGCATGTGGGCAAAAAAGGCGTGGTGCGGGACCCCAAAGTGCACGAACAGGTCATTGCCTCCATCGCAGGTTTTGCCCCAAGCATTGGCTATGCCCTTACAAAGCTCGATTTTTCGCCCATCAAGGGGCCGGAAGGCAACATTGAATACCTGGCGGAGCTGGCCCCCGAAACCGAAGGCCTGCCCGCCGTGGAGCCGGACGCCATCCGGTCCGTGGTGGCGACGGCCCATGGGTCCCTTGCCAAACCAGCAGTTGAATGATTATACAAAATATGTTATGCTTTATTCTGAAAAATGGCGTCAAAGCGGTGCCGACAAAGGTGGACGGAAAACATTGAAAGCCGTATATCTTGTGATGCATCAAAAAAAACCGGAGTTGGAAGCGCTGACACGTCAGGTGGTTTGCGCCTTTCGGCGTGCCGGCATTGCCGTGACGGCGGAACCCTGGCTTTCAGGCCGCATGGGAAGCGAGGCTGCCTCCCTGTTTGACGCGGCCCCGCCCGCCTTTGACGCGGTGGTTTCCGTGGGGGGCGACGGCACGCTGCTCCGGGCCAACCAGCGGGCCATTCAGGACGGCCTGCCGCTGCTGGGCATCAACATGGGCCATGTGGGCTTTTTGACCGAGATGGAGCTGGACCAGCTGGAGGAGGCCTGCCGCCGTTTGCAGGCGGGAGACTATCACCTGGAGGAGCGGATGCTGCTGGAAGCCTCCACGGAAGGCGTGAAAACCTTGACCGCCTTAAACGACGTGGTGGTCAGCCGGGGAGGCTATGCCCGGCTCATCGCGGTCAAGGTTTGGGTGGACCGGGAACTGGTGGGGCGGTACAGCGCGGACGGCATCATCGTATCCACGCCCACGGGGTCCACGGGCTATTCCCTGTCGGCGGGGGGGCCCATTGTTTGCCCGGATGTGGATTGCCTCATTTTGTCGCCCATTTGCGCCCATTCCCTGCAACACCGCCCCGTGGTGATTTCCTCCCGGAAAACGGTTTTGCTGGAACTGGATTGCGACCCTTCCCAGGAGGCGCAGTTAAGCATCGACGGCCAGCCCCCTGTGGCCCTTTGGGAAAAGCAGAAGGTGCAGGTGGTATGCTCTCAAAAGCGTACCCATTTTATCCGGTTTGAACCCAAGGGCTTTTTCAGCCTGATTCGTTATAAACTCTCTGAATGGAGCTGCTAGTAGGGAGGTGCCAATGTGAAATCATCCCGCCAACTTGTGATTTTGGAATTGATCCGGGAAAAGGACGTCGAGACCCAGGAAGAACTTGCGGACGAGCTTAGAAACAAGGGCTTTCAGGTGACCCAGGCCACGGTTTCCCGGGACATTAAAGAGCTGCGGCTTTTAAAGGTGCTGTCCTCCACGGGGGCGTACAAATACGCCACGGCGGACAAGGCGGAAAGCGGCCTGAGCGAACGGTTCATTCGGGTGTTCAGCGATTCTGTGATGAGCATGTCCCACGCCTATAACCAGATTGTGATCAAAACCCTGTCCGGCAGCGCCAACGCGGCGGCGGAAGCGGTGGACAGCCTGAACTGGCCGGAGATCATGGGAACCCTGGCCGGGGACAACACCATTTTTTTGTTGACCCGCAGCGTGGACGACGTGGCCAAGGTAATGGAACGCCTGAACGGGATGCTGCGGTAGGGAGGGTGCTCTTTGATGCTTGTTTCCATGACGGTGCGCAACATCGCACTGATTGAGCAACTTCATATTGAATTTCACAAGGGTTTGCACGTGCTGACCGGCGAAACGGGCGCGGGAAAATCCATTGTGGTGGACAGCATCAACCTGGTGCTGGGGGAGCGGGCCGACCGGGGGCTGATCCGTTCCGGCTGCGAAAAAGCGTCCGTGGAAGCGGTGATGGATGTATCGGCCGTGCCCAGGGTGCAGGAACTGCTTCGGGAGCAGGCGCTGGAACTGGACGGCGGGCTGATGTCCATTCAACGGGAAATTACCGTTTCGGACCGGAATTTGTGCCGGGTGTGCGGCGTGATCGTGCCCCTTGCTTTTTTGCGGCAGGTGTCCGAACTGCTGGTGGACATCCATGGCCAGCACGAGCACCAAAGCCTGCTGGACGTAAAAAACCATATGGGCTTCATGGATTCCTTTGGCGAAGCGGACTTCAAGGCCCAGCAAACGAAGGTGGCGGAGCAGTACCGGGTTTGGAAGGAATCCAGCGGCAAGTTCAGCGCCCTTCGCAAGGAAAACGCGCAGCGGGAAGAGCGCCAGGCCTACATCGAAGGCCGGGTGAAGGAATTGGAAGCGGCGCAGCTTCAAATCGGCGAGGCGGACAAGCTGACCCAGGAGCGGACCCGGTTCATGAGCGCCGAAAAAATCCATGCCTCCGTGGAAACCGCCTACCACGCGACCTTTGCCGGCCAGGGAAACCGGGAAAGCGCCCTTGTGAACCTTAAAAACGCATCGGCTGCCATGCAGGCCATTTCGGAGTTTGACCCCAAATACAAGGTCCTTTCGGACCGCCTTTCAAACGCCTATTATGAAGTGGAAGAAATGGGAATTGAGCTTCGGGAGGCGCTGGAGGAGATCAGCTTTGACCCGGACCGAAGCGAGGCGGTGCAGGAGCGGCTGGACCTGATCCGGCGTTTGGAACGCCGCTTTGGCATGGCCGGGGACGAGCTGGTGGAGCATTTTGAGCAGCTCAAGGGTGAGGTAAACCGGCTGGAATCCATGGACGACCGGTTGAAGCGGGCGGAAGCGGACTACAAGGCCAAGCTGCTTGCCTACCGCCAGGAGGCGGGGCTTTTAACGGAGATGCGACATGCGCTGGCACAGCGTTTTCAGGCCATGATGGAAGCCCAGCTGAAAGACCTGGGCATGACCAACACCCACTTTGAATGCGTGTTTCACGCCCCGGAAGAGGAACAAAAACGGCCTGTGCCCACCGAAAACGGGGACGATCATGTGGAATTTTTCATCGCGCCCAACCCCGGCGAACCCTTGAAGCCGCTTTACAAAACCGCTTCCGGCGGCGAGCTGTCCCGGCTGATGCTGGCGCTGAAGGCGGCGGGCGCCAGCCGGAACCTGATCCCCTGCATGATTTTTGACGAGATCGATACCGGCATCAGCGGCCACATCGCCAGTGTGGTGGCGGAAAAGATGGCGCAAATCGCAAGGTACCGGCAGGTCATCTGCGTCACTCATCTGGCCCAGATCGCCGCCATGGCGGACACGCAATACATGGTGGAAAAAAGCGTGGTGGGGGAACGCACCGTAACCTCGGTCAGCGAGCTTCCCAGGGACGCCCGGGTGCGGGAAATCGCCAGGCTGGTGGGCGCGCTGGACCAGCACGCCGAAAGCGGCCTGCGCCACGCGGAGAACATGCTGATGTCCGCCACGGAATACAAACAAAGGCATAGCCCGGATGGTCCGCCCCGGGCGTTTCAGGCACAAATCCGGGAATAACCTTTCCATTCGGGTATTTTCTTGGTATACTATTCGGTGAAAAAACAAAAAAGCCGAGCGGATTGCATCATACGGTAGGAAGGGATCAGAGCATGAGATTGATTCGGAAATTTCCCGGTGGCATCCATCCCAGAGAGGGCGCGGGCGGTAAAGCGGCGACGGCGGGCCTTCCCATTGTGGAACCTCCCAAGCCCGCCCGGGTGATGATCCCCTTGCAGCAGCACATTGGCGCGCCCTGCAAGTGCCTTGTGCAAAAAGGCGATGCGGTGCGCCTGGGCCAGATGATTGGCGAGCCGGTGGGCGCGGTCAGCGCGGCGGTGCATGCCTCTGTGTCCGGCCGTGTGGTGGATTGCCAGCCTTGCCTGATGCCCAATGGCACCCAGCAGGATTGTGTGATCATCGACAACGATTTTGAGGACGCCTGGGTGGAACTGCACCCGGCCTCCTCCCCGGAGAGCCTTTCCGGCAAAGAGCTGGCCGACATCGCCCGGAACGCGGGCATCGTTGGCCTGGGCGGGGCTACGTTTCCCTATGGCGTCAAGCTTTCGGTGCCGGAAGGAAAAAAGGTGGACACGCTGGTCTTAAACGGCGCGGAATGCGAACCCTATCTGTCCGCCGACCACCGTACCATGGTGGAGCATACCCGGGAAATCGTCAAAGGCGCGAAGCTCATTCAGCGGTCTTTGCAAATTCCCCGGATGCTGATCGCCATTGAGGACAACAAGCCGGACGCCCTGGAGGCCATGAAAGCGGCCACCCAGGACGACCGCGAGATTGAGGTGGTTTCCCTGCCCGCGCGTTACCCACAGGGCGGTGAAAAACAGCTGGTATACGCCCTGACGGGCCGTGTGGTGAAAATGGGCGGGTTGCCCCTTGACATCGGGGTCATCGTGTCCAATGTGGGCACGGCCTTCGCCCTGTACCAGGCTGTGTACGAGGGCAGGCCCCTGATCGACCGGGTGGTGACCGTGGGGGGATGCGTGGGGAAACCCGCCAACTACCGCGTGCGCATTGGCACGCCTGTGGAATGGCTGATTGAAACTTCGGAAGGGCTTCAGCCCCAAACCCGCATGCTGATTTACGGCGGCCCCATGATGGGCATGGCCCTGGGCCGCCAGGATATTCCCGTTACCAAAGCCTGCTCCGGCATCCTTGCCCTGGACAAGGCTTCCGCCCCGGCGGCGGAAGAAAGCCCTTGCATTCGGTGCGGCCAGTGCGTGCGGGCCTGCCCGGTTCAGCTGACGCCCTATTTGATCGACCGCTATATGCGCAAAGATATGTATGACGAGGCCGATCGCATCAGCGCCACCAACTGCATGGAGTGCGGGGTGTGCACCTGGGTATGCCCGGCCCGGCGAAGCTTGACCCAAAGCTGCCGGGTTTGCAAACGGATCATTATGGAACGGCACAAGGCGGAAGCCGCAAAGAAGGGGGCGAAATAATCCATGCCAAGAAAGCTGATCGGATCTTCCTCTCCTTTCCTGCGAAACCAGTTTGCGTCCACCCGGGGCATTATGCTGGCGGTCATTGTGGCGCTTTTGCCCTCGGCCTTCGCGGCCCTTTGGTTTTTTGGGGCGAAGGCAGGCCTTCTCATGGCGACGGCTGTGGTCAGCGCGGTGCTTGCCGAATGGCTGTACCAGCGGATCTTCGGCCAAAAAACCACCACGGGGGATTTGAGCGCGGTGGTCACCGGCCTGTTGCTGGCCTTTAATATGCCGTCCAACGCGCCCCTGTGGATGGCCGCGGTGGGTTCTATCCTGGCCATTGTGCTGATCAAGCAGATGTTTGGCGGCCTGGGGCAAAACTTTATGAACCCGGCCCTGGCGGCCCGCACCATTTTGATGCTGTCCTGGACAGGGCTGATGGCGGCCACCGCCGCGCCCCAGGCCGGGCAGATCTTCGGCCTGTTTCAAGGGGCGGCGGACACCGTTGCCTCCGCTACGCCGCTGGCGCAAAACGCGGGTACCTATACCCTGTGGCAGCTGTTTTCCGGGAATATTCCCGGCATGCTGGGGGAAACCAGCAAGCTGGCGCTGCTGGTTGGCGGTTTGCTGCTGATCGCGTTTCGGGTGATCGACTGGCGGGTGCCTGTGTTTTACATCGGCACGGTCGTCGCGCTGTTCTGGATTCAAACCGGCGTTTTCTACTCCGTGGAATCAGGCGCGCAAAACGCGCTGTATCAAACCCTCAGTGGCGGCCTGTTCCTGGGCGCGTTTTTCATGGCCACCGACTACGTCACCTGTCCCATCACCAAATGGGGAAGGGTCATCATGGGCGTTGGCTGCGGAGCGATGCTGTTTGTGATCCGGGCGTTTAACTCCTCCTATCCCGAAGGCTGCTCCTTCGGCATCCTGTTTATGAACATCCTAACCCCGCTCATTGACCGTTGGACCCAGCCCAAAACCTTTGGCTGGCAAAAACCTGTGAAGGAGGGGAAAGCATGACTGGCAAGCACAACCTTGGCAAGGTTTTTATGAACGGCATCCTCACCGAGAACCCCACCCTTCGGTTGCTTTTGGGCATGTGCCCCACGCTGGCGGTGTCCACCGCCGCTTCCCGGGGCCTGGGCATGGGCTTGGCCACCACCGCCGTTCTCAATTTTTCCAACCTGGTCATTTCCTCCATGCGCAAGATCATTCCGGAAAAAGTGCGCATTCCCGCCTTTGTGGTGGTCATCGCCACCTTTGTGACCATTGTGGACCTGCTGATGAAGGCGTTTTTGCCCTCGCTGTCCGCCTCCCTTGGCATTTACATTCCGCTGATCGTGGTGAACTGCATCATCTTTGCCCGGGCCGAGGCCTATGCCTTTAAAAACCCCGCGCTGCCCTCCATGGTGGACGGTCTTTCCATGGGGCTTGGCTTCACCCTCAGCATTACCGTGCTGTCCTCCCTGCGGGAAATTCTGGGCAACGGCACCCTGTTCGACCTATGGGTGATGCCCCACAACTACAAGCCCATGGCCCTTGTGGTGAAGCCCTCCGGCGGATTTATCATGCTGGGCCTGCTGCTGATCATCGTGAACGCCGTGATGAGCGCCGCCCAAAAGCGTAAGCTTTTGAAAGCGAAGGAGGACATCGCATGAACAATTTGGTGATGATCATCATTGGCAGCGTACTGGTGAACAACTTCGTCATGTCTCAGTTTCTGGGCATTTGCCCCTTCATCGGGGTTTCCAAAAGGACGGACACCGCCCTGGGCATGGGCATGGCCGTCACCTTCGTGATGGGGATCGCGTCCCTGTTCACCTATCTGATTCAAACCTTTTTGCTGGTGCCGCTGGATTTGGAATACATGCAGACCATCGCCTACATCCTGGTGATCGCGGTGCTGGTGCAGATTGTGGAAACCGCGCTGAAAAAGATCAGCCGTTCGCTGTACCAGGCGCTGGGCGTGTATCTGCCGCTGATTACCACCAACTGCGCGGTGCTGGGCGTAGCGCTGCTCAACACCCGCCAAAGCTACAACCTGCTGGAATCCGTGGTAAACGGCGTAAGCGCCGCCCTGGGCTTTACCCTTGCCATCGTCATTTTTGCCAGCATCCGCGAGCGGCTGGCCGGTGGGCATCTGCCCAAATGGATGGACGGTTTCCCCGGCGCGCTGATTACGGCGGGGCTGATGTCCAT
>JAVBTE010000048.1:0-15331 GCA_031556335.1 Eubacteriales bacterium
CCACCTCGCGGCCCAGGGCCTGGGGCGATAATCCCCCGCTTTCGTCCCGGCGGATGGCGGCGCAGGCGGCGCGGCATTCTGGGGCATAAGGCCCCGTTGCCCCGGTTTGGCCGGAGGAAAGCCGGTAGGTTTGGCTGCCGCCCCGGTGGTCTCCGGGCTGCACCACGCAGACCCGAACGCCGAAGGGGCGGGTTTCCATGGCCAGGCACTGGGCATAGCCCTCAATGGCATGCTTGCTGGCCGTGTAGGCGCTTTGGAAGGGCGTGGCCACCAGCCCGTTGAGGGAGGAAAACAGAATCAGCTTTCCCCCGCCTTGCCCGCGCATGATGGGCAGCGCCTTTCCCACCATCCGCGTCATGCCAATGAAGTTGGTTTCCATCACCCGCTGGTACTCCGCCGGGCTGGTTTCCTCACAAGGGCCCAGCACCAGCAACCCCGCCGCGTAGCACAGCGCGTCCACCCTGGGGCTGATTTGAAGCGCCTGTCGCGCGAAAGCCTCGCAGCTTTCTTCGCTCAGCACATCCAACCCAATGCGATGCGTTTGAAGGGGTTCCTCCTGTTCCTGCCCGCGCCCCGCAAAAGAGCGCGCTCCCGCCACCACCAGCCAACCGTCTCTGGCAAAGGCTTCCGCCGTGGCCAGACCCAGTCCGCTGGAAGCGCCAAGGACCCATACGGTTCCTTTCGTCTTCACTTTGACCTCCAAAATCAGTGCGGTATAAAAAAGAATAAAGTAAAACAAAAGCATTATACCGTAACAGGAGGTCGGATGCAACTTTGCAGGTGGTCGCGAAAATGGCGTTTTCGCACATGCCGGAAAAAGCCCGGAAAGGGAAAAAACTGGTTTCAATCCCCGGGCTTTTGCTGTATACTAAGCCCGTAAGAGTTTGGTAAGCCCCAGGTGAACGTTTCGTTCATGCGGGTGAACCGCCTCTTGCGCACATCAAATCCCGTTGACAGCCGAGGATGTTTCCAAGGCTTGAGAGAGGAGGAGCCATATGCATCTGTTTGAATGGAGCAGCTAGGCTTTTGCGTGGCTGCTTTTTGAATGCGTCGGCACGGGAGGAACGCACATGTCGGAAAAAAGACTGGGTTTTGTAGGCATCATCCTGGAGAACCGGGCCGCCCACTCCAATGAGGTAAACACCATCCTCTCCCAGCACGCCGCCCTCATCAAGGCGCGGTTGGGGGTTCCCGACGCGGACGCCGGCGCGGCCGTTATCGGGCTGATTGTGGAGGGCGACGACCGCGCCCTGGGGCAACTGACCGCACGGCTGGGCAACGTGCCGGGGGTGCAGGTGAAAAGCGCCCTTAGCAAGGCCAAATCGGGCGAGCCGGCCCCGTGATGGCGACTTACCCCATTAAATGATTGTACGATTTAAAAACAGGAGGTATTTTTTATGAGCTCCAAAAACATTCGCAAAATGGTCACCACGGCCATTCTGATCGCGTTGGCCATCGCTTTTCAAAACCTTCGCCCCTTGCTTGGGGGCACCAATCTGGTTTCCACCTACATCATCAGCACGCTGGTGACCCTGTGCCTGCTCGTAGCCACCTGCATGGTGGGCCTTTGGGGCGGCCTTTCCATCGCGGTCATCACGCCGCTCATCGCCCTGTTGCAGGGCCACGCCCAGGCCCCCATGGTGCCCTGGATTATGGCCGGAAACGCCGCCCTGGTTTTGATCTACGCCCTGCTGGCCGGCTCCACCAAGACGGAAATCAAAGTGCGGTGGCTGCGCTTTATGCTGGTGGGCACGCTTGCCGCCGCCATCAAGTATCTGGTCATCGCCTTCGGCCAGGCCACGGTGATGGCCTCCAGCAAAGGAATGGCCCTTGGCGTGGCCTTTGGGGCCGCTGCCACAGCCCAAATGCAGCAACTGATTACCGCCCTCATCGCCATGGTGGTGGCCCGGTTGGTGATTCTTGCGCTGCCCAGCCAGATCAAGGAGTAAAAGCGCCTTTTCCGCCTTCGTTTCGCTCCGTTTTGGAAACCCAAGCCGGCCCACGGGCAGTCAGAGCGCCGACAAAGTCCTTTTAGGGGCTGCCGCCCCTAAAGCCCTGCTCAGGGCTTTGCCCTGAACCCTTCATTATGACCGCGTTTCACGCGGTCATAATGCACCATAAAAAAAGGTTTTCACAAAATATAGGGTTTTTCAACACTCTGGCCGGCCAACGGGCCGGTTTTTGTTTTCTTTCCCACCCGTTTCCCAAGAAAGCAATCAGAAGAAAAACCCTTTCAGCAAAAGCGGCCACGCCGCGCCGCCAAGCCAAAGCCGAAGGACGATTAAAAGCGCCAAATGCATCGGGTACAGCGCATATCCTAGCCACTGGGGCATGCGGACGCTCGTGCGGGTAGGCAGCGCCACCAGCGGCAGGGACAGCCAAATCATGCCCTGCACACGGAACAGCGCCGAAAGCACATCCCCAATCCCCGGCCATGCGAAAAACGGCAGGGCATAGCCAAACAGGCTGACGACCGGGCCTGTGGACGCGCCCCAGAAAAGGGCGTAGGCCATAAAGGCCGCCACCAGCCCGCCCCGGGAATTGCGCGCGCCATATAGCACCAAAATGAACGTAAGCCCCCGCCAGCCATAGTCCACCCGTACAAGGCCCAACAGCACATAGCACAGCGCGGGCCCCCAGAACTGGCTGAGGCAGACTTTGCGCTGAATGCCATAAATCGCCGCAAGGCCGATCAGCAGCGAAAACAGAATATTGAAATCCGTCCAGGTATGGTTGAGGGCCATCATGTACAGGGGCTGCGAAACCACCCCCAGCAAAAGCAGCCTGGAGCCGTACCGGAAGGTGTTCCGGGTTTTCACAGCGCCCACCACCAGGCACCAGGCATACAGCGGGAAGGCCATCCGCCCGATGATCCGCAGTTCCGGTACGTCCTTGAAAATGGCCGCGCCCAAATGGTCCACCAGCATAAAAAGGAGCGCGAGGATCTTCAAAAAAGAGGTGTCCAGGTTGCCTGCCAGGGACTCTTTCCGGGGGCTTTCAAGGGCGGTGCTCATGGGCGCGTTCCCCTTTCCGTGGATTCAAGTCGCATTATATCACGGGGGGCTTCCCCCCGCCAAGATGAAAACTTCGCAGCGCAAACTTCAAGGAAGCTTCAACCGCCGTTCATCCATTCTTCACCCGGGCCCGGTAGGGTATGAATGGGCGCGCCAGTCTCCGGCGAAAGCGGATTGAGACTTTTTTGGCGTTCTGGTATACTGCATTCATCTTCTGGCAAAGGAGCCGCAAACATGAAGCTGCTGATTGTGGACGACGAACAAAAAATTCGGGAACTGATCACCAAATACGCCGTGTTTGAAGGCTATGAGGTGCGGGAGGCGGCCAACGGCATGCAGGCCATTGAAAAGGTGCGGCGGGAAAGCTTTGACCTGATCATTATGGACATCATGATGCCGGAACTGGACGGCTTTTCCGCCTCCCGGGAAATTCGCAAAGTGAAGAATGTTCCCATCATTCTGCTGTCCGCCCGTGGGGAGGAATACGACAAGATCCACGGTTTTGAACTGGGCATTGACGACTATGTAGTAAAGCCCTTTTCCCCCAAGGAACTGATGCTGCGGGTGGGGGCGGTGCTGCGCCGGGCCCAAAGCGCCGACGCGGTTCCCGGGAACCACCAAACTGTGGCCATCGGCACCATGGTGGTGGATTTCACCGCCCGCCAGGTGCTGATCGATGGGGAAGCCGTGGTGCTTTCCCCCAAGGAATACGAGCTTCTGTTCTACATGGTGCGCAACCGGGGCATTGCCCTCACCCGCGACAAACTGATCAGCGAAGTGTGGGGCTTTGACTTTTTCGGGGACGACCGCACCCTGGACACCCACATCAAGCTGCTGCGCAAGCAGCTTGGGGACAATGCCCGGTACATTACAACGCTGCGAGGGGTGGGCTACCGTTTTGAAAAGCAGTGATGAAGCCGCCTTGCGGCCTTCCCTGGCGTCCCGGGTTCGCGCTTTTTTAAGCGGCCTCAGCATCCGAAGCCGCATTTTCAGCTATTTTCTGATGTTTACCGCGCTGCTTCTGGTGCTGCTTTGGATTTTTCAAACCGTGCTGCTGGACGATTTTTACCGTTTTCAAAAAACCTCCATGCTGCGCTCCTCGGCCGAGACCCTGGCCCGCAACATCAACAACCCGGACCTGCAAACGCTGGTCACCCGCATTTCCGAGCAAAACGACGTGTGCGTGCTGGTCGTGGACGAAAACATGGAGGCCCTGGCCTCGGCGGATGCTTCCCAGGGCTGCCTGATCCACCGAGCGGGCCGCAAAGAGCTGTACCGCTTCATCCTTGCCTTGCAAAAAAGCCGCGTCATGTCCTTTCAGGAATTTCCCCTGATGGGCTTTCGCAACACCCAGTACGACGCAGCGCGGTTCATTGGCCGGGTTCCCCCGGCGGATGAGGGGCGAACCCGAAGCATGGTAACCGCCCACATGGCGGCCCTGGAAAACGGCGAAACGGCTTATATTTTCCTAAACGCCATCATCACCCCCGTCACCGCTACGGTGGATACACTGCGAAGCCAGCTATTTTTTATCACCGGCCTCTTGATTTTGCTGTCCTTTTTCATTTCGCTGATCCTGACCCGGCGCATTACCCAGCCCATTGTGGCCACCACCCAGGCCGCCCGGGAACTGAGCGTTGGCGAGTTCGCCCCGGCGGAAACCCGCATCAGCTACCGGGAAGTTGCCCAACTCAACCGGCAGCTGACCCAAACCGCCCAGGACCTGCGCAAGGTGGAGGCGCTGCAAAGGGAGCTGATCGCCAACATCTCCCACGACCTGCGCACGCCCCTCACGCTGATTGAGGGCTACGCCGAGGTGATGCGGGACCTGCCCGGGGAAAACACCCCGGAGAACATGCAGGTGATCATCGACGAAACCAAGCGGCTTTCCACTTTGGTCACGGCCATTTTGGATTACAGCGTCACCCGGACCGGGCAAAGCGTGCCAAACCCGGCGAAGTACGACCTGACGGAGAGCATCCTTCGCATTTTGACCCGCTACCAAAAACTGACGGAACAGGACGGCTATCACATCCATTTTCAGTTTGACCGCCACGTACAGGTTTGCGCGGATGAAGTAAAGGTAGGTCAGGTGGTGTACAACCTCATCAACAATGCCCTTACCTATACCGGCGAAAACAAAACCGTCACGGTGACGCAAACCGTTTCCGGAAATCAGATCAGGGTTTCGGTGACGGACACGGGCGACGGCATCGATCCCGAAGATTTGCCCATGATTTGGAGCCGCTATTACCGGGGGCAAAAGCCCCACAAGCGCGCGGCCATCGGCACCGGCCTGGGCCTGAGCATTGTAAAAGGCATTCTGGAAAGCCACCGTCTGGAGTACGGCGTTTCCAGCAAAGTGGGCGCGGGCACCACCTTTTGGTTTTTGCTGCCGGTGGAGTGCTAAAAAGTCACTTTCGCGAAAAAGCCCTGGGGACGCAAGCGTTTCGCGCTCCCAGGGTTTTTTGTGTGCGGTCGCGGCCTCAGCCCCCGGGCCTTACAAGTGCGGAAAGATCGATGTCACGACCAGAAGGCCTACCATCAGGGTGGCCAGCGTAATGCAAACCGCACGCACCATCCATTTTTTCATATCCTTGCGCTTTTTTGCCTGCGATGACAAATCGTTCATCTCCCGTTCCGAAAAAATCAACAGTAGTATACCATAACCCGCCGCCTACGGGCAAGCCGTTCCCCGCTTTCGGGACCGGTCTTTGCAGCATTTGACAGTTCCGTTTTGAATTGGCAGCCCGTTTTCATTGCCGCCCGCCAGCCTCGGGTGTATAATGCGCACACGGTACACAAGCGGACGGCCTGGGCGGCAGGCCTTGACGGGAGGGTTTCCCATGAAGCAGGCACCTAATTTTCACCTAGGCATCCAAAGGGATTGGCCTGCCGCTGCGGACGAGGCCAGCGTGGCCGTTTTGCGGCCCGCAAAGGAGCGGCGCTTTGGCGGCGCCCTCCGGCGGTGGCTTTTGTCCCTTCTGGCGGCGGCCGCTTTCGTCTTTTTGGTTTGCCAGTTTTTGGGCCTGCCCATCCGGGTGCAGGGGAATAGCATGAACGACACCCTGACAAACGGCGAACTGATGCTGGTGACCAAGCCGGAATATCTGTTTGGGGACCCTCAGGTGGGCGACGTGGTGATCTGCCGCTATCCTGGCCGCAAGGAATTTTTTGTGAAACGGCTGATGGGCGCGCCCGGAGACGTGATCGAGGTTCGGGAGAACACGGTGTACCGAAACGGGGATCCCCTCAGCGAACCCTACCTGACCCCGGACCGCAACAACGACGGGTTTTGCATGGAGCCCTTCACCCTGGAAACGGATGAATATTTCGTCATGGGCGACAACCGCAACAACAGCCACGACAGCCGCAATTATTACGGCAGCGGTTCCCCCGTCGCCCTCACCCGGGACCAGATCGTCGGCCATGTGCGGTATATCCTGTTTCCTTTTGGCGAAATGCGGGCGGTGCGGTAATGGATCGGCAAACGTGGCCGGCGCCGCTGCTTTAGCGCATCAAAATTCATGGTTCATTCACATTTACGCTTTGAATTGGCAACATCCTTGGGTTGAAACTTTGCCCTTTGGGTTGTATAATGCATAGGAACAAAGCCGGAGGTGCAAGCGGTGGACGAAATTCGTCTGGGCGATACGGTCCAAATGCGCAAAACACACCCTTGCGGCAGCGAACAGTGGTCCGTCATCCGCATTGGGGCAGATATCAAAATCAAGTGCCTGGGTTGCGGCCGGATCGTGATGATGGATCGGGCCGATTTTGTAAAGCGGCGCAAAAAGGTGCTTGTCCAGGGGCCTGTGCCCGAGGCGGACACCCTTCGGGAACTGTGCCGGCCATGAAAACCGTATGCCCATAACAAAGGAGGATAACCCCATGCAGACTGAAAACGAACACGCTTTTGCCGAGCAGGCCCAGGATGCCGCCGCTTCCGGCAAAACGGAAAAGAAGAAGAATGTGAAAAAAGAAATTCTCAGCTGGGTCCTTACTTTGGGTTCGGCGGTGGTCATTGCGCTGCTCATTCGCACCTTCCTGTTTGAACCCATTCGCGTGGATGGCAGCAGCATGAACGATACCCTGATGAACGGGGAGATCATGTTTGTGACCAAGCCGGAGTATCTGTTTGGAGACCCTCAGGTGGGCGACGTGGTGATCTGCAAATATCCGGGCCGCACGGAGTATTTTGTCAAGCGGCTGATGGGCGCCCCCGGCGATGTGATCGAAGTGAAAAACAACGTGGTCTACCGGAACAACGAATCCCTCAGCGAGCCTTACCTGACCCCAGACCGCAACAGCGACGGCTTTTCCATGGCCCCCTTCACGCTGGAAGCCGGCCAGTATTTTGTGATGGGCGACAATCGCAACAACAGCCACGACAGCCGCAACTATTACGGGTACGACAAGCCCGCCGCCCTCACCCGGGACCAGATCATCGGCCATGTGCGCTTTGTGCTCTTCCCCTTTGACAAGATTCGGGGGATTGAATAAACAGCCGTTGTTTTGAGCATGTAAAACAGGGCCCCTTCGCGGCGTTTTCGCGAAGGGGCCCTGTTTGCGTCATGTTTCAGGCCGGAAAGTTACACGCCACCACCGCGCAGCCCAGGTTGTCGTACCCGGCTTCGTAGGTGGTTCCCTCCGGCACCGGAATGTTTACGCAGCCTTCGGCGGGCAAGGGCTTGCACAAAATCAAATACCGGGGCGTTCCGTTTTCGTGCACCAAAATCGCCTGTTTTTCGTGCAGCACTTCCAGGTAGGCTTCCAAATCCAGGTCCAGATAGGTCATGACGGTGCTGTGGGCCACCCCCACATACCGGAACCGATAAGCCTTGTATGGATTGCTGTTTTCCCGGGGATACCTGCGAATGAAGCCATGCCGCCAGGCGTTTTGCATCAAATACCGGCCCTGCTGGGTCAGCCCCAGGGGGCTGCTGTCCGCCGCGCCGTTCCAGGCGGTATACAGGCGGATGTCCACGCTGTATTGCTGTTGAAGGTCGCTGGTTCTTGGGTCGTCCACCTCGGCCCGGGCCATTTCCACCGCCTCGGTCAATGTCATGGAGGAGGCATGCGCCCGCACCCTGTCCAGCTGCAATTCCCGCTGTTCGGCCTCGCTGAGGGTGCCCCGCCACACCGCCAGGCCTTCCACGCCCTTTTGCCGCGCGTCAAAAAACAACTGGTACAGCGCGTCAATGGTCTGCTGCCCGCTTTTGATGGTCAAATCCCGCACGGGCACAATGCCCTTGCCATAGGCCGCAATGCAAACCGTGTTGGCCCCCGGCGCGTCGGCGGGCAAGGGGTGGTCCCGGTTCACCAGCATCATCTTGCCCCGCAGCAGTTCTTCCCTTGTAAAAGTAATCTCTTGGGTGGTAACCTCGGTAAAAACGTACGCGACCGCGCTGTTTGGCCGAATGCTGCGCTGCTCGGGCAGGTTTTCCACCGAAGCGCTCAGCGCCGGCACCATGGGGTATTCCGGTTTGGGGGTGTTGTACCAAAGCATGAAAAGCCCGCCGATGCCAAGGGTTACCACGCCCAGCGTCCATGCCGCGTACATCCGCACCCTGCGCCTGAATGGCGGCATCCGGTCAATTTGCGGCACCATGCATTGCGCGCCCCAGCACCGGGGCTCTCGCCTGGGCGCGCGCAACGCCTGTTTGCGCCATTCCCGTTCCGTTAATGCACCCTCCCGCATGCCTGTCACCTCTCTGAAAGCTAGGCTTTCCGCAAGGTGATATTGATATGCATGGTTTGTTAGACGGAATTTACATTTTTTCCATTTTTATCTTGTGCCCATTTCATGGGAAGCCGAAAAACGCGGTATATCCGCCCGGCCCCCGCGCCAAGCTAACACCGGATTCTTTCCCAGGCCACAGGGAGGTGCTTGCTTGCGAAAACAATGGAAACGGGACCTGCTGCTGGGCGCGCTGGGGTACCCGGCGCTGGAGGTTGCCTGGCGGGGACGTACCCATTGGACCATGGCGCTGGCCGGAGGCATGGCGGCGGTTGCGCTGCGCCGCATCAGTGGCCGCCATCGCCGGCGACCTTTGTGGCGGCAGGCCCTGCGGGGCGGCCTGGCCATCACGGGCATCGAATATGCCATTGGCCGCCTGTTCAACCGCCGCCACCGCATTTGGGACTACCGAAAAATGCCCCTGAACCTTCAGGGCCAGGTGTGCCTTTCCTATACCGCCTGCTGGTGCGTTCTTAGCGGCTTGGTGCTG
This sequence comes from Eubacteriales bacterium, assembly GCA_031556335.1. Lineage (GTDB taxonomy): Bacteria > Bacillota > Clostridia > Christensenellales > Aristaeellaceae > Limiplasma. Next base: position 9,245 of record JAVBTE010000048.1, read on the forward strand.
TCCCTGATGCGGGGCAAGCTCTGATCATTGTTGCGCCTGCCCGGTACAATGCCAAAACCCCCTGAAAGCGAATGCCGCCTTCAGGGGGTTCATCAATGAAGGTTCCTTCCCTCAATCTTTCAGCTCTTTTTCCAGCACGTCGGCAATGTATTCGCTGGCCTTGCCGTCGCCATAGGGGTTGTTGGCCCGCTCCATCCGGCGGTAGGCTTCCGGATCGGTCAGCAGAAGCTTCACGGCCTCATAAATGGGTTCCTCATCGGTGCCCACCAGCTTCAGCGTGCCCGCCGCCACGCCCTCGGGGCGCTCGGTGGTGTCCCGCATCACCAGCACCGGCTTGCCCAAAGAGGGGGCTTCCTCCTGGATGCCGCCGCTGTCCGTCAAAATGAGGTAGGCGCGGGCCATGATGTTGTGAAAATCCAGCACATCCATGGGCTCGATCAGATGAATGCGGTCCTGGCCGGCAAAGCAGGCAAGGGCCGTTTCCCGCACCTTGGGGTTCATGTGCATGGGATAGATCACCTTCACATCCGGCGTCTCGTCCACAATGCGGCGAATGGCCGTAAACATCTGCCGCATGGGCTCCCCCAGGTTCTCCCGGCGGTGGGCCGTCAGCAAAATCAGCCGGCTGCCCCTGGCCCATTCAATCTCCGGATGGGCATAGTCCTTTTGAACGGTGGTGGCCAGCGCGTCGATGACCGTGTTGCCCGTGACAAAGATATGCCCGTTTGGCTTCATTTCCTTCAGCAGGTTTTGCCGGCTCAGCTCCGTGGGCGCAAAATAGAACCGGGTGATGAGGTCCACCGCCTGGCGGTTGAATTCCTCGGGAAAGGGCGAATGGATGTTGTAGGTGCGCAGCCCGGCCTCCACATGGCCCACCGGAATTTGCAAATAAAAACAGGCCAGGGCCGTTACAAAGGCCGTGGAGGTATCGCCGTGGACCAGCGCGACATCCGGCTTTTCCGCCTCCAGAATATCGCGAAGCCGCGCAAGGATGTTGATGGTCACGTCAAACAGGGTTTGCTTTTCCTTCATAATGCTCAGGTCGTACTTAGGCTGGATGTGGAAACAATCCAGAATCTGGTCCAGCATTTGCCGGTGCTGCCCGGTCACGCATACCACGGTTTCAAATCCGGAGCAGTTCTCCAGCGCGTGCACCAGAGGGCACATTTTGATGGCCTCCGGGCGCGTTCCAAAAATCAGCATCACTTTTTTCATCGTCAGCCGCTCCGTCCTTCGCCCCGCGAAATTCTTTGGTGGATTCAATTGTTCATGGCCAGCCGCAGCATTGCCTGCATTTGGGCAAGGGCGTTTTCCCCCGGTTTAGCCGAGGTGAAAAACGCGACCTCGCCCTGATGCTCCGGCTCCTGCCGCAGGGCTGTAATATGCTCCAGTTTTCGTTTCAGCTGCAAAACCGTGCCCAGATTGCCGTCAATGAGGGGCGTTTTCGGGCCGATCAGCGCGCCGATGGCCTTCCGCAAAAACACGTAGTGGGTGCAGCCCAGCACCACGGCTTTCAGCCGCCTGTCCAAATAGGGCGCAAGCAGCCCTTGCAAAACCTCTTCCACACCGGAGCCGCTCAGCTCCCCCCGCTCCACAAATTCCATCAGGCCGGGGCAGGCCAGGGGGATCGCGTCCTGCCCATACTGGTCCATCAGGCTTAAAAACTTGGGTTGGGATAAAGTCATGGAGGTGGCCATCACCAGAACGTCTCCCGTGCCTTCCAGCATGGCGGCGGGCTTGAGGGCCGGTTCCATGCCGATGATGGGCAACTCCAGGGCCTGGCGCAAAGGGCCCGCAGCCGCGCTGGTAGCGGTGTTGCAGGCAATGACAATGGCCTTGCAGCCCATGCCGGTCAGCTTGTCCACCGCCTGCTGGGTCAGGCGCAGCACATCCTGCGGGCTTTTATCGCCATAGGGGGCGTTTTTTGTATCGCCGTAATAAATAAAATCCTCGTTAGGTAACATTTGAAGCGCCTGCGCCAGTACGCTGATCCCGCCCACGCCGCTGTCAAACACGCCGATGGGACGGCGGACCCGTTCCACTGCCAACCACCTCTTCGCCGGGGCGTTCCCCTTGTCTTCCTAACGATTATACCCGGGGTATCCGAATTTTTCAACCCATATCTTTCCTGGCCTCCCGGGCTGGCCTTTTGTTTTTCCCTGTTTTATTGGCCTCCCTGGACAGGCGCGGGTTCCTCGGCCGGCTCGTCGGCGTTTCGCAAATACACGGAGATGGCGTCCGCCAGATACGGCATGGCCGCCTTGGCCTCCGCCAGCGTGTTTTTGTTGTTGCCCACTTCCACCAACACGCAGCCCGTGGCAATGTGCTGGTTGAACCGCCCGGACTTGATGCGGATGTCTTTGCCAAGCCCCGGCACCTGGGCGTTCAGTTCGTCCGTCATTTTTTGGGCAATGGTCAGGTTTTTTTGCCAATCCGGCTTTTCCTCGTACCCCACGGAGGTTTGTCCCTCGCCTTTGCCAATCAGCAGCATCACCTTGGCCACGCTGGCGTCCCCCACCGTGACGGCATTGCCGCCCGCCTGGGCGGTGGCCGCGTCCCGGTGCAGGTCGATATACAAATCGTACGTCTCCCCGGCGCTTTTTCTTTTTTCCAACATTTCCAGGGACCGGGTATAGGACGTATCCAAATTGGGGGGTTCAAAGGCCGTGGTGTCGTGCACCACTTCAATGCCCATGCCCCTCAGCAGCGCGGCCAGCTCCTCGCCCACGCAAACGATGTTGTGGCTGTCGTCCTGGGTGCGCCACTGCTGGGTTTCCTTATAGGGGTCGGCCTCTGTTTGCTCATAGGCCTCATAGGTGTGGGTATGGTACAAAAGCACCCGCCTGGGCCGCCCGCCGCTAAGCCCCGCCGGTTCGCCCTCGTTGCGCACCAGCTCGATCAAAAACGTGGGCATGTCCGTGCCCGTGGGCCCGGGCGACGGGGGCTGCCCGGAAAGCAGGGTTTCCTGGCTGCTTGGCGCGGGGGTTTGGGTCCCCTCCACGGAAAACCAGTTTTCATCCCCCCCCGGCTTTGGCGAGGATGCCCCGCCTTCGCTGGAAGGCGACGGCGACTGTGCCCTGTCCGGCACATGCAGCTCGCTTTCCTCCCCAGCCGTATACGACGAAAAGGCAGCCGTTACGCCGCCCGCCGCGCTTTCTTCGCCCACCATCCAGCCGCCTACGCCCACGCCGCTCAAAAACAGGGCCAGCGCCATCAGCCCCGTCATCCATCGCTTGTGCATCCATACTTTCATCATAGGGCACCACCTTGTATCTCGTTACCCCTGATGTATATGCTATTGATGCATGTAGGTATGCAATGTCTCCATATCCAAACTGGGCTGCAACGCTTGGTTCAGGCCGCTTGCCAAAATTTCCGCCACGCCCAGCACCAGCTCGTCAATTTCCCTGGGGGTGACCACCATGTCCCCCATCAGCCCGTCGGACACCTGCCGCAAAAGCCGCTCCGTGGCCTGGCGGTGGCGGTCCGGCATGATCTGGTATTCCTGAATCAGCCTGGCCATAGCGTCCCGGGCAATGATGGAGGCGTACACCACCATGGGTACCCCAATGGCGATGACCTTTACTTTGAGGGTTTCCTTGGTCAGCCCCAGGCGGTGGTTCCCCACGCCGCTTCCCGGCTCGATGCCCGTATCGGTGATCTGGATGGTGGTGCAGATCCTTTCGCTGTCAAAGGCGGCCAGGGCGTCAATGGCAATGACCGCCTTGGGCTTTACGTGCTGCACCAGGCCCCGGCACAATTCCGCCGTTTCAATGCCCGTCAGCCCCAGCACCCCCGGCGCGATGGCGCTGACCCCCCGCAGCTTGCCCCGCAGCTCCTCCGCCACGTTTTCCCGCAAATGCCGGGTTACCAGCATGCGTTCCACCACGCGGGTACCCAGGGCGTCCGCCGTCACATTGCGGTTGCCCAGGCCCACCACCAGCACTTCCCCTTCCTTGGGAAGCATGGCAAACACGCTTTCCGCCAGCAGCCGCGCGATGACTTCCCGCTTTTGCGCGTCGCACTTGGGCAGCGCCCCGCACTCCAGGGTGATATATTCCCCTTTGCTTTTCCCCAGCATGTCCGCGGCCGCGTCCGTCTCAATGCGGATACGGGTGCGCCGGATATCCTCCACGCAATCCGATTCCATGGTGACGCCATCCATCCGGCCGTCATTCTCGCCCACGCTTTCCATGGCAAGATCGGTACGAAAACTGCGCATGCAACCCCACCTCTTTTGGCCGCCGGTGTTTTGCCCCGGGAAGGCCTATCAGATGGACAGCATGCGCAGAAATCGAAAATCTTATGCCGCTTTCCCCAAACGATCAACCCTCGTAGCGGAGCGCTTCAATGGGGTGCAGTTTGCTGGCTTTATTGGCGGGATACATGCCAAACACCACGCCGATGAACACCGAGAACCCAATGGCCATCCAGGCCACAAAGCTTGGAATGGTCAAGGACATTTTCAGCACCGGCGCCAGGGCCTTGACGGCCACAATGGAAATGCCAAGCCCCAGAATGCCGCCCATCAGGCTGACCACCAGCGATTCGATCAGAAACTGCATCAAAATGTTGCCCCGGGCCGCGCCAATGGCTTTGCGAATGCCAATTTCCCGGGTGCGCTCGCTGACGCTGACCAGCATGATGTTCATGATGCCGATGCCGCCCACCAGCAGCGAAATTCCGGCGATGCCCCCCAGCATCAGCGTGAGGGTGGAGGTGGTTTCGCTGAGCGTAGATAGCATTTCCGACTGGCTGAACACGTTATACTGGGTGCCGGAGGTGCTGGTCTGGTAATTTTTGAACGCCTTTTCCAAATAGGTTTCCACGGCGGTTTTGGCGGCGGGCACCTGGCCCGATGACACGGCGGACACGTAAAACGAGGTAATGCCGCGCTGGGAAAAGATGCGCTCCGCCAGGGTATACGGCACCATGATCTGGTTGTCGTTGCTGCCCGAGGCGCTGGTTCCGTTTTCTTGCAGCACGCCCACCACGGTGAGGGTATAGCCGCTGAGTGAAAAGGTTTCGCCCACCACATGGGCGGTGCCGAACATTTCCGCAGCGGCTTCCGAGCCGATCACCGCCACCAGGCTGCGGTTGTCCAAATCCGGCTGTTGCAAAAACCGGCCCTCCTGCACCTTCCAGTTGCGAATGTGCTGGTAGCTGGGGGTGGTGCCCTGCACGCTGCCGTCGTCATAGGTGGTGACCCCGGCCTTCACCGTAGCGTCGGAAACGTTGACAATGGGGGCCACATAGGCGATGTTTTCGTCCTTGGCCAGTTCCTGGAGGGCGGCCATGTTCACCGGGTTGGTGCGGCGGGCCCGGATGCTGACGTTGATGAGGTTGGTGCCCATGCCCTCGATGCTGGACACCACCGAGCTGTTGGCGCCCTGGCCGATGGATACCAGCACCACAATGGCCACCACGCCGATCACCACGCCCAAAATGGTGAGGAACGAACGCATTTTGTTCCCCGCAATGGCTTTTGCCGCCATCTTAAACGACTGAAACAGCATCGTCCCCCGCCTCCTCATGTTCAAATAGCTTGCCATCCTCAATGCGGATGATCCTTTGGGCGCGCCTGGCCACCTTGGGGTCGTGGGTGATCAGCACGATGGTGTTGCCCGCCTCGTGCAGCTGATCGAACAGGTCCAAAATCTCCTGGCCCGTTTTTTTGTCCAGGTTGCCTGTGGGTTCATCCGCCAAAATCAGGGCCGGCTTCACGGCAATGGCCCGGGCGATGGCGGCGCGCTGCTGCTGGCCGCCGGACAGCTGGGAAGGCCGGTGCTTCATCCGCTCCCCCAGGCCCACGCTTTGCAGCGCTTCTTTGGCCATGCGTTTGCGCTCCCCCGCGCCCATGCCCTGATAAATCATGGGCAGTTCCACGTTTTCCAGCGCGGACAGCTTGCTGAGCAGGTTAAAGCCCTGAAAAATAAAGCCGATCTGCCGGTTGCGCACCCCGGCCAACTGCCGCTCCCGGTATTTTTCAATGGGCTTGCCGTTCAACACATAGCTGCCGCTGTCCGCCACGTCCAGGCAGCCGATGATGTTCATCAGCGTGGACTTGCCGCTGCCGGAAGGGCCGAT
>JAVBTE010000096.1:0-7275 GCA_031556335.1 Eubacteriales bacterium
CGGGGAACAGATGACAATGATAACCCGTTAACGGGTTGCAGGTAACCCATCCCGTGCAAATGTCAGGCCGTATTACGCCACGTGAGGCGTGGCTGGTATTCTAGGGCTATGCCCGCATATGAAAAACCACCGGCTCCGCCGATGGATCATTATTCAAGTCCAGCTCCTTTGGGGCGGGCACCATGAACACATAATGCGCCCTGGTTTTGCCCACGGCCACCAGGGTTTTGAACAGCCGCGCCGGGTCTTTCCCAAGACAAGAAGCCACCTCCACGGCATAGTACAACGAAAACAATGGGCGCCCGGCCATTGAACCGGAAATTCTGTTCCGCATGCTGCTTGTGGGATATCTCTACGGCATCCGCTCGGAGAGCCGGCTGGAAGAAGAGATCGACTACAACATTGCCTACAAATGGTTTTGCGGTCTGAATGTGACGGAAAAAGCGCCGGACGCGACCATCCTGAGCGTGAACCGGAAACGCCGGTTCCGGGACAACCATATTCCAGCGCAGATATGCAACGAAATCCTGCGGCAAGCCATGGCAAAGGGCTTGGTTGGAGGCGCTATTTTGTATACGGACTCCACCCATGTGAAAGCCAAAGCCAACAAGTACAAGAAACAGACTGTTACCGTGGAACGAACGCCCAAGGCCTATCTGGAGGATCTGGACGCTGCTGTTGCAAAGGAGCGGGAGCAGGTGGGGAAGAAGCCTTTTGACCGAGACGGCGACAGCGATCCAAAAGACACCACCACGAGGCAACAAAGCAAAAGCGACCCGGACAGCGGCCAGCTCAACCAGGAGGGGAAGCCGGATGGATTCCATTACAGCGAGCACCGAACTGTGGACAGCAAAACAAACATTGTGGTGAATGTACGCATTACCCCGGCCAACATCAATGATCTAGACCCAATCCATGATATCGCAACATGTACAAGCAGAGCTACTTGACCGCTGCGGTACAGAACATGAAACGCATCGCCAAGGCGTTTCGTTCTTATTTTTCCTCTCTTCGTTTGACAAGCGGGAATGCTACGTAAACCGCTCCCCCACACAAACCTATTTCGCCAGTCCCCTCAGCGCCTCCGCCTTGTCCGTCCGCTCCCAGGGCAGTTCCACGTCCGTACGGCCAAAATGGCCGTAGGCGGCGGTTTGCCGATAGATGGGCCGCCGCAAATCCAGCGTGCGGATGATGCCGTCCGGGCTGAGGTCAAAGTGCTTTTTTACCTGGGCGCCCAGCACGTCGTCGGGCAGCTTGCCGGTGGAAAAGGTGTCCACTTGAAGGCTGACCGGCTGGGCCACGCCGATGGCGTAGGCCAGGGCCACCTCGCAGCGTTCCGCCAGGCCCGCCGCCACAATGTTTTTGGCCACATAGCGGGCGGCATAGCAGGCGGAGCGGTCCACCTTGGTGGGGTCCTTGCCGCTGAACGCGCCGCCGCCGTGGCGGGCGTATCCGCCGTAGGTGTCCACGATGATTTTGCGGCCCGTCAGGCCCGTGTCCCCGGCGGGGCCGCCCAGCACAAAACGGCCGGTGGGGTTGATGAAAATTTTGGTTTGCTCCGTCCAAAGCTCCGGGGGAATCACCTTGCGGATGACCTGGCGCAGCACCGCTTCCTCAATCTGCTCGTGGGTGACGGTTTCGTCGTGCTGGGTGGAGATGACCACGGTGTCCACCGCCACCGGCTTGCCGTCCTCATACACCACCGTCACCTGGCTTTTGCCGTCCGGGCGAAGCCATTTCAGCTCTCTACTTTTCCGGGCCTCGCTCAGGCGGCGGGTCAACCGGTGGGCCAGGGAAATGGGCAGGGGCATCAGCTCCGGGGTTTCGGTGCAGGCAAAGCCAAACATCATGCCCTGGTCTCCCGCCCCCGCGCCCAGGGTTTCGTCCCCTGTGTGCCGCTTGTCTTCCAGGGCCTTGTCTACCCCCATGGCGATGTCCGGGCTTTGGGCGTGTACGGCGGTGAGCACCGCGCAGCTGTTGCCGTCAAAGCACAGGTCGCTGGAGGTATAGCCAATGTCCCGCACCACCTGGCGGGCGATTTCGTCAATGGCCACGTAGGCGGTGGTGGTAATTTCGCCCATCACCTGCACCAGCCCCGTGGTGGCGCAGGTTTCGCAGGCCACCCGAGCATGGGGGTCCTCCGCCAGAATGGCGTCCAGCACCGCGTCGCTGATTTGGTCGCACAGCTTGTCCGGATGTCCCTCGGTGACGGATTCGGATGTGAATACGGTTTTCATGTTTGTCTGCCTCCTTTTGTCATTTTGACGACCGAACCGGTTGCTTCCCGGGGGAAGCGGCAGACGCGCTTTTGCAAAAAACACGCCTGCGGCATTGCAGGCGTGTAAGTGACGGATCATCAGCCCTTATCTGCCAGCGTATGCACGCTGCGGGATTTGCCACCTCGCTTTCGCAGGTTGGCGGGTTTCATCGGGCCCGTCCCTCAACCACTCTTTATAAGGTATTCGGTTGTCAATGGGTAGTATAGGCCAGAGAGCGAATTTTGTCAAGAGGGCGCGCCCCTTCACATCTCCCCATACCCGCATCGGGACTCGGTGCAGCCCTGCAGCGTTACCAAAATTACGTCGTCTCCAATGCGCTGGATGTTCCCCCAGGGGATGACGGTACCGCACTTTTCCCCCCGCAGGGTTTGCATCAGCGATGTATCGGCGGGCACCACCAGCGCGGTGACCCGGCTGTCCACCACGCAAAACTCAATGTCCATCACCTTGCCCAGCCGTTTCCCGTTCTGTACGTTGATGACCTCCTTGGTACGCAGTTCCGCAAGCGTCATGGACGAGCCTCCTTTTCGCCGTTCCCGCCTTATAGCCTATGCAGGGCAAAACGGATGTTTCGCCTGCTTCCAATTTTCCCCGGCGCATCCCGCCGTTGACAATCCCGGGGCCCGATGCTATCATTTAAACAGAATCATGGGCGGGCTTTGCCTGCCGGCAAGGAATGATGGCCATGAAGAAAACCCCTGCGTTTGTAACCCTTATGTTGATTGCGTTGGTCGCGGCCCTGTTGCTGGCCGCCACGGACCGCGTGACCCGGGAACCCATCCAGCGCGTTGCCCTGGCCGCCACCAACGCGGCCCGCATCGCCGTGTTTCCCGATGCCGACGATTTTGTACAGGTGGAGCCTCCCCAAGGGCTGAATTCATTGTATGAAGCGAAAAAAGGCGGCCAAACCGTGGGCCGGGTGGCTACCGTCACCACCCAGGGCTTTGCCGGCGCCATTGAGGTGACCCTGGGCCTGGACGCGGACCAGAAACTGACAGGGCTGACGGTGGGCGGTACCTCCTTTGCGGAAACCGCCGGCCTGGGCAGCAAGGCCCAGGAACCCGCCTTTACTGACCAGTTTATGGGCAAGGCCGTGCCCGTTTCCCTGGGCACGGATGTGGACGCCATTTCCGGCGCCACCATCACCAGCCGTGCGGTGGTGAACGGCATCAATCAGGCCGCCGGGGTCCTGGGGGTGGACGTGAGCGCCGCCCAAACAGAGGCCGACACCGCAAGCCACGCCACCTCCGAAGCCGTGGCCCAGCCCTCTTTAACCCCGGAAGAACTCTGCCAGAAAGCCTTCCCCGACGCGGACGGCTTTGAGGCGGCCACCGCCCCTGAGGGCGTGCTTTCCCTGTATGCCGCCAAAAAGGCCGGGGCGGACGTTGGCCAGGTGGCCACCGCCAGCGCCCAGGGCTTTGGCGGCCCTGTGGAAGTGACCGTGGGCCTTGATCTCAGCGGCAGCATCGCCGGCCTGTACGTGGGCGGCAAGGGCTTTGCGGAAACCGCCGGCTTTGGCGCAAAAGCTCAGGAAGCGGCCTTTACCGACCAGTTTATGGGCAAAACCACGCCCCTTTCCTACGGAAGCGGCGTGGACGCCATTTCCGGGGCCACCATCACCAGCGACGCGGTGATGAAGGCCCTGACAGCGGCCCTTTCCGCCATGGGGAAGTAAGCCCGTCGCCCCATTTTCATTTTTCAAACCCGGTGAAACGCGGTTCATGAAGGCCAGGGCCAACCCCCTGCCATCCTCCCCTTCCCGTTTGTGTCCCGCCCTTTTGCAAAACAAGCCCCCGGCCGCGCGGTTGCCGCGTAGCCGGGGGCGTTTGTTTTGTTCCTTCGTTGGAACCGAATCGTTATTTGAACAGCGCGTTCACGTCCAGCTTCATCACCAGCACGTCAAAGGGGCCGTTCCCCTCCACCGAATCATACAGCCATACGTGGCCCGCAAAATTCAAAAGCTCTGCGGACAAATAGGAATCCTTCCGCTCGCCCACGGTCTTGCCTTGCTCCCGGCCCTGCCCGTCCAGCAGCACATAGCCGATGCGGCTGTTGTTTTCCACCGGATAAATGGCCAGGTAGCCGCCGCTGGTTTCCGCCACGTCCCAGAAAGGGGCCACCTTGCCGCTGTTGTCCACAGGCATGGCATAGGTCCACTCCAGCCCGCCCCGGTTGTTCCATTTGGCCACCACACCCACGCGCTTTTGCGTGAACTGCTCATTGGGCACTTCGCCCGCCACCCCGACGGTGATAATGCCCCCGTCCCTTGTGGGGTGCGCCTTTTGCAGCAGGCCCCAGGGATATTCCCGCAGTTCCGTGCGCCACACCACCCGGCCGCCTTTTTCCATCAGGCAGACCGCCGGGCTTTCCGACGCGCCCCTGCTACGGCCCACAAACACAAACCCTTCCTTCACGGGCACCACATCCCGGGTGTCCAGCACCTGCTCCGTGGGGACCGACCAAAGCACCTTGCCCTCAGGGGTCATAAAATCAAAGGTTTGGGGCCCTTGCTCCTTCCACTCGCACACCACGTAGCCCTCGCCCGCCGGGTACATGTCCGGCCAGTTCACGGTGCGCTCGCTTTCGGCCACGGGCTCCCCCGCCAGGGTGAAAATTTTGCGGCATACATAGCCCCCGGACTGGCTTTGGCTGGTGTGGAACCAGGTGGCGATGTTGCCCTCCGCCGTTTCCAGCGGCCGGCAAACCACATTGTCAAACCCCGGGTCCCCAAACACCTTTTCCCAGGCTACGCTGCCGTCGGGGTTCAGGCACAGAAACCACGCCAGCGATTCCCTCTCCGGGCTTTGGGGCCTGCCGTCCCGGCCTTCCTGGGTGTTGCAGCAAAGCAGCAGGGTTCCGTCCGACAGGGGCAGCGCGTCATACACCACATCCCGCCCCGTGCCCCCAAAGGTTTGCACAAAAGGCACGCCCTCGGCGACCGCGCCCAGGCCGCCCAAAACCGCCAAAGAAAGCATCCCTGCCGCCAGGGCCCGCAAAAGCCTTTTCCCTCGGTTTTTCATCGGTTGACCTCCTCCAGCATTTCGCTTCCCCTCCCGGGGCTCTTTCCATTCAAACGTTTCGGAGGTCGTCTTTTCTTCCTTTTTCTGGATTATTTGTGGTAACGCTCTCCCGCGTTGATCTTCGCCGCCCGGTACAGCTGCTCCAGCAGCACCACCCGGGCCAGCTGGTGGGGAAAGGTGAGGCGGCTCATGCCCATGGTTTCGTTGGCCCGGGCCAGCACCTCCGGCGACAGCCCCAAAGACCCCCCAATCACAAAGGTGATATTGCTTTTTCCTTCCACAAAAAAGGCCCGCAGCTTTTGCGCCAGCGCTTCGCTGGTTGGCTGCGGCCCGTCCACGCACAGCGCGATGACATGCTCCTGGGGCCCGATTTTCCCCAGGATGCGCTCCCCCTCTTTTTGCAGCGCCTGGCGGCAAAGGGCCAAAGACCCGCCCTCCGGTTCCCGCTCGTCGGGCACCTCCGCCACCTGAACCGGCATCAGGCGGCTCAGCCGCTTTCCATACTCCTGGGCCGCGTCGACAAAAAAGCGCTCCCGCAGCTTGCCCACGCACACGATGGTAATGGCCACGAAACCGCCTCCTTTACAGGGATGGGGACGGGGGACGGGGACGATTACAGGGGTTTCACCCCTGCACCCCACCAGGGGCATGCCCCTGGACCCTTCACTGGGTATTTTTATTCCTCCAGCTCGAAGGCTGTGGCGTCCACCCGCACATCCCGAAACAGCCGTTCGAAATAGGCGGAATCCGTGCCTTCAATCAGCAACGTAAAAAGTTCCTCCTGGGGCTCTACCCGGGCGACCGCATGCAGCTGCCCCCGGGCGTCCCGAATGCGGCAGCCCGCCAGAAGGCCCGGATATTCCCGCTCCGCAAAAAGCAGCGCGCCTTTTTCGCCAATGGAAAGCACCTCATCCAAAAGACGGATCATGACGTCGGCTCCTTTCGTAGGGGATGGATTTGTGAAGACTGCCTCTCCCGGAAGCTGTATGAAACCGCCACCAACCCAATCGGGAGGGGGGGCCAGGGGCTGGCCCCTGGCAGCCCCCTTCTAAGCCAGTTGGTACAGGTAGCTTGCCCGGTGCCGGGCGGCCACATGCAGCGTAACATCCTCGCCCACCCGCACGCCCGCCGCGGTCAGGGCCGCGTGGGTGGTTCGGTAGGCCATGTCCGGGGTGTTGTTTTCGCTGCTGAGGTGCCCCAGCAGCAAATGCTTGGCCCCGCTGTTTGCCAGCGTCACCGCCGCGTCGGCCCCGGCCTCGTTGCTGAGGTGGCCTTTTTGGCCCAAAATGCGGCTTTTCAGCCGGGCGGGGTAGTGGGGGTTGTGCTTTAAAAGGTCCGGGTCGTGGTTGCTTTCCAGAAGCACCAGCTCCGCCCCGGAGATGGCGTCGCACACGCCGGGGGCGAAATAGCCCAGGTCTGTGGCCACGGCCACGCTGTGCCGCCGCAAAAAGAAGCGGTAGCCCACGGGGTCGTTGGCGTCATGGGGAATGGAGAAGGCCGCCACCTCCATGCCCCCCGCAAAAAAGCTCTCCCCGGCGGTGATCACCACCCGGTCCCGGGCGGGAATGGGGCCCAGGGCGTTTTCCATGCCGGTCCAGGTGCCCTCGGTGGCGTAGATGGGAATGCCCAGCTTGCGGCTGACAATTCCTGCGCCCCGTACGTGGTCGCTGTGTTCGTGGGTGATGAGCATGGCTTTCAGATCGCCGGGGTTCAGCCCGGCGGCCTGCATGGCCTCCAGCACCTGCCTGCCGCTCATGCCGCAGTCCACCAGCAGCGCGCCCTCGTCCGTCCCCAGGAACACCGCGTTGCCGCTGGACCCGCTGAACAATGTGCAAAATTGAAAAGACAAGAAAATGTCCCCTTTGCGTCACAATGAATCCATGGAAATATACGATGTATATTGTATCACGAAGGGAGGAAAATGGGAAGGAGGGGAGGAAGTTCAAAGGCGCGGAAGAATTTCCCGAAGGATAGGG
>JAVBTE010000071.1:0-5421 GCA_031556335.1 Eubacteriales bacterium
CTTGCTTCCGCCTTTTCTTCCCGAAGGCCCTCCACAGTTCTGCCCATCAGCCGGTCGCCCAGCTTTTCCGCCTGGAGGGCGTCCCGCACCAGGTCTTCCACCGCCTTGCAGACAGCGGGAGCGTCCTGAAAGCGCACCTCCAGCTTGTTGGGGTGCACGTTCACATCCACCAGCTGGCAGGGCATTTGCAGGGAAAGGGCGCAAACGGGAAACTTGCCGATCATCACAAGGCCCTGACAGGCGTTTTCTAGGGCGCGGCTGAGGCCCGCGTCTCGGCAAAACCGCCCGTTCACAAAGAAAGATTGCTGCTGGCGGTTGCCCCGGCTCAGTTCCCCCACGCCCACATAGCCTTCCAGCATCAGGCCGCTTTGAACGCCCCGCACCTTTTTCAGCTGGCCCACGGCCTCCTTGCCGTACACACAAAACAGGGCGGACTGGAGATTACCGTCCCCCACGCTTTGGTACACGGTTTTTCCCTGGTTTACAAAGCGAAAGGCAATATCCGGCCGGGACAGGATCAGCCGCAGCATATAATCGGACACAAAACCGGCTTCCAGGCCGGGCTTTTTCAAAAATTTCAGGCGCACCGGGGTGTTGAAAAACAACTCCTGCACCAAAATCGTGGTGCCCACCGGGGTGGCGGCTTCCCGCACGTCCACCATCCGCCCCGCTTCCACCTGGGCCCGCACGCCAAAATCCTCCGCCGCCGTGCGGGTGGTGAGGGTCACCTTGGACACCGCCGCGATGGAGAAAAGCGCCTCCCCCCGAAACCCCAGGGTGTGGATGTCGTGCAAATCCTCCGGGCGGGTGATTTTGCTGGTGGCGTGGCGCTCGAAGGCCATGCGGATTTGGGACGCGGGGATTCCCTTCCCGTTGTCCGACACCCTCAGGTAGGCAACGCCGCCCTCCCGTATTTCCACGGTGATGGCGGTGGCTCCCGCGTCGATGCTGTTTTCCACCAGTTCCTTGATGGCGGAAGCGGGCCGCTCCACCACCTCTCCGGCGGCGATTTGGCCCACCACCTCCGGGGAAAGTTTTTCAATGGGTCTTGCGCTTTGGTCCATAGCCTTTCCTTTCTCTTGCGAGCCTTGCGTGGCCTTACAAAAGCCTGGCCTTTTCCCTCAGCCGGTACAAAATGCTCAGCGCCTCCATGGGCGTGACGGACAAAACGTCCAGCTCTTGCAATTCTTCCACCAGTTCATCCTGCCGCAGGTGGAACAGGTCGGTTTGCTTGTCCTTTTTCTTTTTCTGCTCCAAGATGTTGGAACTGATGGACTGCTGGTTGATATCGCTCACTTCCAGCCGGGCCTGAATTTCATGGGCCCGGGCCACCACCGGGGCAGGAACCCCCGCCAACCGCGCCACATGCACGCCGTAGCTTCGGTCCGCGCCGCCGGGGGCAATCTTCCGCAGGAAAATCACGTCCTCCCCGTGCTCTTTCACGGAAATGCAGTAGTTTTTCACGCCCTCCAGGCGGCCTTCCAGTTCGCTCAACTCGTGGTAGTGGGTGGCGAACAGGGTTTTCGCCCCCACCTTTTTCACCATATGCTCCACCACCGCCCAGGCGATGGACAGGCCGTCAAAGGTGCTGGTGCCCCGGCCGATTTCGTCCAGCACAATCAGGGACCTGGCCGTGGCATTGCGCAAAATGGCGGCGGTCTCGCTCATTTCCACCATGAAGGTGCTCTGCCCGCTGGCCAAATCGTCCGACGCGCCGATGCGGGTAAACACCCGGTCGCACAGGCTGATGTGGGCGCTTTCCGCGGGCACAAAGCTGCCGATGTGGGCCATGAGGGTCGTGAGGGCCACCTGGCGCATGTAGGTGCTTTTGCCCGCCATGTTGGGGCCGGTAATGATCAGCATGCGGTTCTCCCCGGTGTCCAGCAGCACATCGTTGGGCACAAAGGGGTGGTCCGTCACGGTTTTTTCCACAATGGGGTGCCTGCCCTCCCGGATGTCGATCACGCCGTCTTCGCAAAGAGTGGGCTTTGCGTAGTGGTTCTCCCGGGCCACCTTGGCCAGGGACAAAAGCGCGTCCAGGGTTTTCAGGGCCAGGGCGTTTTGCTGGATCATGCCAATTTCCCGGGCAATGGCCTCCTTCACCTCGGCAAACAGCATCATTTCCAGGGCCAGGGCAGCCTGGTCCGCGCCCAGAATTTTCCGTTCAATTTCCTGCAATTCCGGGGTGATGAACCGTTCGCAATTGGCCAGGGTCTGCCGCCGCACATAGCGCAGGGGCACCTGATCCAGATAGCTTTTTGTCACCTCGATCATAAACCCGAACACCCGGTTAAATTGGATTTTCAGGTTCTTGATGCCCGTCGCCTGCCGCTCCGCCGCCTCCAGGTCCAAAATCCATTGTTTGCCGTTTACGCTGGCCTGGCGGTATTCGTCCAGCTCCTGGTTGTAGCCCGTGGCGATGACGCCGCCGTCCTGCAAGGCCAAAGGCGCGTCCGGGCTAATGGCCTTCTCCAGCAGCTCGCACAGGGACCGCAGAGGCGACAGGGTATGGCCCAGGGCTTCCACGGACGAAACCGCAAAGCCGCTAAGCAGGGTTTTGATGGGCTCCACGCTGCGAAGGGACCGAAGCAGGGCCAGGCAGTCCCGGGCACCCAGGCTGTTATAGCTGACCTTGCCCAAAAGCCGCTCCATATCGGCCACCTCTTGCAGGGCCCCGCGCAGTTCCTCGCTTGTCATCAGCTCGTTTTTAAGGGCCTCCACCGCGTCCAGCCGGGCCTTGATGCGGCCCACGCTTACTAGCGGCGCCTCCACCCAGCTTCGCAGCATGCGGGCCCCCATGGCCGTGCAGGTTTCATCCAGCAGCCATAAAAGCGACCCGCGGCGTTCCCCGCTGCGCAGGCTTTCCGTCAGCTCCAGGTTCCGGCGGGTGGCCCGGTCCAGAAACATGGTTTCCTCGCCCTGGTACAGCGTCAACTGGGTGATATGAGACAAATCGTTTTTCTGTGTTTCGTTTAGGTAGGAAAGCAGCGCCCCCGCCGCCTGCACACGCTTGTCCTTCTCCTCCAGCCCCAGCGCCACGACAGAGCCCACCGCGAAATGGCTTTGCAGCATGCTTTGGGCGCTTTTTAGGGAAAAAACCGCGTCCGGCAGGCGGGTCATGGCCACGGTTTCGCTAAGGTAGCCGCTCAGCGCTTCCAGGTCGTTGGTCACAATCTCCTGGGGCCGCACCCGCGTCAGCTCGTCCCGCAGGGTGCTTTCCGCGACGGGCAACAAATGCGTCACAAAATCCCCCGTGCTGACGTCCGCGTACGCAAGGGCGGCGGCTTTTCCCGTCAGGTATACGCACAGCACAAAGCTGTTGCTTTTCTCGTCCAACATGGCGGGGTCCACCACCGTGCCGGGGGTGATGATGCGGATCACATCCCGCTCCACCAGCCCTTTGGACAGGGCCGGATCGGTGAGCTGCTCGCAAATGGCCACCTTATATCCCTTTTGAATGAGCCTTGTAATGTAGGCGGCGGCGGAGTGAAAGGGCACGCCGCACATGGGCGCGCGCTCCGAAAGCCCGCAGTCCTTTCCCGTCAGGGTCAGTTCCAGCTCTTTGGACGCCAGCACCGCGTCCTCATAGAACATTTCATAGAAATCCCCCAGACGGAAAAACAGAATGCAATCCTGATGCCTGGCTTTGATGTCCAGGTATTGCTGCATCATGGGCGTTACGCCTGCCATGCGGATACTTCCTTCCGTTTCTTTTGTAGGCCCCAGCGCTTAATGGTGATGGCCGCAGCCCCCGCAGCTTTCGCACCCGCCGCCGCAGCCCCCCGCTTCTTCCTCGGGGTCCTCCCCGGTCACCACATACTTGATGATAGCGTTCACCTTGTTCATCATGTCCGTAAAGGCGGCCCGTGCATCCCGCATGTCTTTCAGCGCCTGATGGTCGTCAATGGCCTTTTCGGCGGCTTCCAGCGCCTCCCCCGCCTTGGCCAGCGCGCCGTGGTCCAGGTTGTTCGCGGCCAGCAGTTCTTCCACCTGGCCCCGGTGCTGGGAATAGGCCGCCACCAGCCGGGTGGCCTCCTCATCCTTCGTGGCCGCCTGCTCCAAAAGCCGCATGCGGATGTATTCCTCGCTCTCCAAAATGGCCTCCGCCAATTGTTCCGCCTGATTCAATACCTTTTCCATGTTTCCTTCTCCTTTTGCCCCGGGCCTGCCCTCCTGGGTTGCCCGGCCTACTCTGCTGATATTCTTTCCCCCCGCAGGGTGTTCGTCGCCGCCGAAATGATCCGCACGGGAATCACCCGGCCGATGTCCGCCTCTCCGCCATCCAGGGTGATGGTAACGCTTCTGGTTCCCTTGCCGGACACCTGGGTTTTGTCCCGCTTGGACAGGCTTTCCACCAGCACCTGCTCGGTCTTTCCCACCATGGCCTGATGGGCCTTTTGGGCGGTTTCCTCCACGGCGTGAAGCAGCCGCTGGAACCTTTCGCTCGCCACCTCCGCAGGCACCTGCCCGGGCATGGAAGCGGCCTTGGTGCCTTCCCGCTTGGAATACAAAAAGGTAAAGGCCGCGTCAAAGCCCACCTCTTTCACCAACGAAACCGTATCCAAAAACTGCGCCTCGGTTTCCCCGGGAAAGCCCACGATGATGTCGGTGGTCAGGCCGATGCCCGGCACCGCTTCCCGCAGCCGCCGCACCCGGTCCATGTACTCTTCCCTTGTGTAGTTCCGGTTCATGGCCTGGAGCACCTCATTGTTACCGCTTTGCACAGGCAGGTGAAAATGGTTGCAGATGTGCTTGCTCTCCCCCATCACCTGAATCAGCTCGTCGGACAGGTCTTTGGGGTGGGAGGTCATAAACCGGATGCGGGGAATGCCGACGGAATCCAGCGCCTTGAGCAGCGCGGGAAAGCTTTCCCCGCCCTCGCCCCGGTAGCTGTTCACATTTTGCCCCAAAAGCATCAATTCCTTGACGCCGCTTTTTTGCAGTTCCTGGGCTTCCCTCAGGATATCCGCCATTTTGCGGGAGCGTTCCCGGCCCCGCACATAGGGCACCACACAGTAGGAGCAAAAGTTGTCGCAGCCGTACATGATGGTGATATAGGCATGGTAGCCGGTAAGCCGCCGCACCGGCAGCCCTTCGGCGATTAAATGCTGCTGGTCTGTGATGCTTACCACCTGCTTTTTCTCCAGAAGAAGCTTGTAAAGCAGCGACGGCAGCTGGTGCAGGTTGTGGGTGCCAAAGGCCAGGTCGATGAAACGGTACTGATGCAAAATCGTCTCCGCCATGTGGGCCTGCTGCACCATGCAGCCGCATACGCCAATCAACAGTTCCGGCTTGTCCTTTTTCAGCTCTTTCAGCCAGTTCACGTTGCCCAGGGCCCGGCGTTCGGCATTGTCCCGCACGCAGCAGGTGTTAACCAGCACCAGGTCCGCCGAGAGGCGATCCTCCGCCTCCTCCATACCC
>JAVBTE010000031.1:0-13222 GCA_031556335.1 Eubacteriales bacterium
GTCCGCCGCCGACCCGGAGGCGGCCCATCGTTTTTTGCGCAGCGTGCTGGTACAAAACACCCAGGACGGGGACATCAAGCGCTACGCCCTCTCCTCCCTGGCGGCTTTGGGTGCGCCGCCCCCTTACGTCATCTGGCAAAACGGGCGCATCGTGCAGGCCGCCCTCCAAAGCGAGGCGGGCAGCACGCCGTCCTTTACCCAGCGGCTTTTGGCCCGGCGCATCAAAAGGGCCGCCCGCAAAGCCGGCGATCCCGGCCTCATTGCCCATGCCCTGCTGCTGCTGCGCCGCATGTCCCACCACCAGCGCTACGCCTTTGCCATGGACCCCGCCCATGTGTGGACCGGGGCGCTTCTGCGGCACTTTGCCCTGACCTACCGCCTGGCTCTGCCCTCCTTCCCGCCCTTCCGCAGCCAGGAGCAGCAGCGGCGGGCCTGCCGGGCCTTCGCCATCCTCTGCGCCCATATGCCCCTTCCCCGAAAGGAGGAACTCTGATGCCCTGCATTGATTTTGACGCCCACTTTTCCGAATATCTCAGCGCCTGGATCGAAAAAACCCAGCACCGCTTCAAGCGCCCCGAGGACATGGAGGACGAGCTGCCAAACGTCTACCTGAAGTTTTTGAACACCCCCGCGCCCTGGCTGCAGGGAGCGCTTCCCGGGGACCACTTCGCCGCCTTCGGGGACCCGGGGGAGCTGTGCGCCCTTTTGCGCCGCTATGTGGACGAGGGCGTGCCCGTGCCCGACCTTCTGCTGGACCGGCTCAGTGAGCTTGCGGAGGAAGCGCCCCTCCTGTCCCTGGTGCTGGATTCCGCCGCCCCCTGCGAGGCCCGGATGCTGGCCATGAACCTTTTGCGCCAGCTGGATTCCACCGCGCCCATGCTTTCCTACCTGCGCTGGCAGGTGGACCGCACCCAGGAGGAGGACCTGCTGGAAGGCGCGTTGGAATGCCTGCGCGACATGGGCGGCGAGGTGCGCGGGCCCGCCAAGGCCGCTTTCCTGGCCGCCCCCCAGGCGGGCAAAGAAGCCCTGCTGGACGTGCTGTGCAATTTTCCCGGGGACGAGGACGTGTTCGCCTTTGCCCTCCACTGCTTTCAAACCCACCCGGACCAGCGCGCCCTGTATGCCGGTTACCTGGCCAAGCTGGATGACGACCGCGCCCTGGAAGCCTTGCTGGAGGCGGCGGAAAACCCCGGCATCCCTTACATCGACTTCATTGAAATTCGCAGCGCCATCGAGCGCCTGGGCAGCGAGGCCCCCGTGCGCGACTTCTCCGGCGACCCTACGTACAAGGCCGTCCACCGTTTGCAGTAAGGGGGGCTTTTGCAGGGGCTCCGCCCCTGCACCCCGCCAGGGACAAATCCCGGGACCCCTTTTTGACCGCGCTACGCGCAGTCAAAGAAACAACACAGCCTTTTTACCTTTTCCCTTCACCGCGCGCAGCGCGGTGAATAAAGGGTTCAGGGCGAAGCCCTGAGCGGGGTTTTAGGGGCGGCAGCCCCTAACGTCCCCCATCCCCCGTTGTGCACGTTCCCGGCGCTTTGGCGCGTTAGATAGGGGCAGTCAGAAAGAAAAGGAAGTATTGAATTGATTACGTTACAAGAGATCAAACAAAACGAGAGCATCAAAGCGTTGGTGCGGGCGGGAAACCGCTATCTGGAGGCCCTGGGCTACACGGACCACGGGCCCCGGCACCTGAGCTACGTCAGCCGAACGGCCAGCTATGTGCTGAAATCGCTGGGGTACAGCGAGCGGGAGATTGAGCTGGCGGCCATCGCGGGCTGGGTTCACGATGTGGGCAACTCCATCAACCGCCACGACCACGGCCCCAACGGCGCGGTGCTTTTGTTCCCCATTTTGAAAGACGCGGGCATGGACATGGCCGACGTGGTGGAGATCATCACCGCCGTGGGCAACCACGAGGAGCAAAGCGGCACGGTGTCTAGCGCGGTCAGCGCGTCGCTGGTGATCGGCGACAAAAGCGACGCCCACAAAAGCCGGGTTCGCAACGGCCGGCCGGACGTGACCGACGTCCACGACCGGGTGAACTTTTCCATCCAGGAAAACAGCGTGACCGTGGACCGGAAAAACAAGCTGATCTGCCAGGCCCTGACCATGGACGCCTCTTCCAGCGTGCTGGAATATTTAAGCATCTACCTGCCTCGCATCATCATGTGCGAAAAAGCGGCCATCTTTTTGGGCCAGAATTTTGAGCTGACCATCAACGGCAGCCCTGTGAACAACAGACGATGATATGATTCGTCCAGGCGGCGCGTCCCCCGTTTTGCGCCGTCCGGGCCGCGTTCCCACCCCGCCTTCTGCTGCGGGGGCGGGGCGCTGAAGGGAGAATGTCATGATTTGCCACCGCTGCGGTACCTATATGCCCGATGAGGCGCTTACCTGCGACCATTGCGGCACCCTCCTGTCCGAAGGCAACCCCCGGGTGCGGGAAACCGGGGTGCGGGCGCTTCGCCAGGGCCGCCTGGGGGCCATGCCCCCGGTTTTGCCGGACGATCCCCGTCAGGACGTTCCCGAGTATGGGGACTATGATATGTCCCCCCTGCCGCTGGAGCAAGAGCGCAGCCCCCGCCGCAAAGTGGCGGAAAACGGTCTGAACAGCTTTGCCAGCCGGCCCGCCACCCACCGGGGCGTGCCCGTAAACCCCCGGGGCCGGGTGCGCAGCATTGCCACCCGCCGGGGCAAACCCCACAATGTGCGGCGGCATCCCGTCAACTGGATGCTGCTGGGCATGATCGGCGTGCTTTTGGCGGTGCTGATGACCGGCGGGTATTTCCTGTACATGAGCAGCACCGACGAGGGCCAGCGCATCACCGCCCGCAAAAACGTGGCCGGCATGAACGACCTGCTTTTCGGGCTCATTTCCTCCGCCGACGATCTGCGCAAAACGGAGCGGGAAGAGGCGCTGAAGGAGCTTAACAAGGCCCCTGCCCAGTCCTACTGGCTGGTGGGGCAGGAATATGTGGACAGCGGCGATGTGCAAAACGCCATTGCCTGCTTCCGGGTGGCCAACGTGCTGGACCCGGAAAACTACGACGGGCTTTTGCTGATGGCCAACGCCTTCGAGCTGGACAACAACGACGCCGAAGCGGAAAAAATCTATTTGCAGCTAAGCGAAACCGTGGCGCCTTCCCGCACCGAGGCCTATACCGCGCTGATCCGCATGTATCTGGACCAGAAGCGCAACCCCGAGGCCGCGGCCACCATGCAAAAGGCTTATGAGAACACGGACAAAGAAACCTACCGCCTGCAGCGGAAGGATTTTATCCCCAACACGCCCCAGATTGACCTGACGGCGGGCCGCTATATGCTGGAGCAAACCATCCACCTGACCTCGCCCCAGGGCTATGACATTTACTATACCTTGAAAAACGAAACCGACCTGCCCTTCCCCCAGGACGGCCGCCACATTGACGGCTGGACCTATACGGAGGACGGCACCATGACCATCCCCGAGGGCACCCTCACCGTTCGGGCCTTCTGCCTCAGCGAGGACCTGGTCAGCGATCCCCTGTCCGTTACCTATACGGTGTATTACCCCACGCCCTCGGCGCCCCAGTGCAACCTGGCGCCCAACACCTATTCCAAACCCAGAACCGTCAGCCTGCGCCCCGGCACCAAGGAGGACGAGAAGGAGCACAAGAAAAACCCCTTCACCTTCTATTACACCATTGACGGCTCCACCCCCACCAAGGATAGCCCCATCTTTGACGGCACCCCCATCCCCCTGCCCGCCGGCCGGGTCACCCTGAAGGCGGTTTGCGTCAACCAGTACGGCAAAATGTCCTCTACCAAAGAGATAGGCTATAAGTTCGACTTTAAACCCGATCCCATGAAAATCTACTCCGTGGAGGACAAGTTTGGGGGCTTTACCGTCAACACCACCTCGGTGGAGGAGTTCAAGCAGACCTTTGGCAAACCCACCGCCGAAACCCCCACCCAGTACCTGCACCTGGAGGAGGAAGCCACCAAGCTGGATTATCCTTGGGGCCACGCCGTGTTCATCCTGTCCGGAAACAGCTGGTCCCTGGTGCGGGTGGAAATGAACAGCCAAATCACCCAGGAACCCCGGGGCGTGGGCTTTGGCAGCACCCAAAGCGAAGTCACCTCCGCGTACCGGGACTTTGGCCAGCCCAAAAACCAAAGCGGCAGCCGGGGCCTGTACTTCGCCGAAGTCAACACCGGTCAGGTGCTTTTGAACCCGGACGGCACAGAAACCGTTCAATACACCTGCCCAACCCTGGACAGCAAAACCTGGGTGCTGCAATACAACCTGAAAAACGGCCGAGTTTACCAAATTTGCAACTATTATCAGCCCTGACGGGGGGCGCGGGAAACGCTACGCCTTCTGCCGCATTTCCATCCTGATTTGCAGGATGAACCTTCCATCCTTCACCAAAAACCCCATCGCCCCGTCATACTTCCGCACCACCCGCCGCATGTTTTGCATGCCATAACCGTGGGCCTGCCGGTCGCTTTTGGTGGACACCAGCGTTCCTTTCTTCACCTCCACAGGTTTGCCGATCGGGTTTACAATGTTCAGCATCCAGGTTTCCTCCCGAAAGGCGGCGAGGATCTGAATCAACTTTTCTCCTTTCAGGTTTTCGCAGGCCTCCACCGCGTTGTCAATGGCATTGGAAAGGAGCAGGCCCAGGTCCATGGCCTCGATCCCCTCCGTGGGGATGGGCCCCTCCACCACGAAGCGGATGTTTTTGTCCTTGGCCATATACGCCTTGGCCGCGAAGATGGAATCCGCCACCAGGTTCCCTGTGTCAAAGCGCTGGTCGGTGGGCATGACCTCCTTGAGCATCTTGTCCAAATAGGCCAGCGCCGGTTTCGTGCCCTGGGTTTCCAAAATCACCCGCAGGCAAAATACCATATTGGTAAAGTCATGCCGAAAGGCCCGCACCTCTTCCTCGTATTTCCGCAGGGCCATAAAATGCTTCACCTGATCCTCCATTTGCCGGCCCAGCAGGGTCACCATGCTTTCGGACTGGAGCTTCGCCCGGTTTAAGAGGGTCATGCAAAACAGCAGCATCACCAGCAAAAACACGATGACGATGGCAATGGTCTGCACCACTCCCTGGCTGGTGTAATGGTCGTATTGGCTGGCTTCCAAAAGCCCCAGCAGAAAAAGGGCCACCAGAAACGCAAAGGAAAAAATGGTGGGCAATTCGGAGATGACAGTGGGCGTATTTTTAAAAAGGTTGCTGTGGCTCATGCGGGTGAAAACATTCAAAAACACGGCCGCCCAAAAGCAATTGACCACATCGATGACCACGGCGGAGGACGCAACGTCCATCTGCACGGTCACATGCAGCAAATAGATGGTGGTTTGGGTCAGAATGGACAAAACCACCTCGTAGATGAGGATGTAGATGACAATATTGGCTTTTCTCTTCACCATTCCCAGCGCCAGCGCCAAAAGCAGCGCGTTTTGGACCGCATCCAAAACCGTGTAGGAAATAAAGCCGCCCACATCGCCGCTGCTTCTTAACAGGATTTTCAGCATGCTGACGATGCTGGTTACAGCCAGCAAAAGGGCAAACTGTCTGGAACGGAACAGGATGACGCGCTGAAAAAACGTTTTTACCATCAAAACACAGTTAAGCAGCGACAGAACGTCCCGAACCGTATTAAAGAGAATGCTGCTGATGATCATATGATTTTCTCTTGTATCTGCAAAATACAGTGCCAGCGTTGTTCTGAACCGCCCTTGGGAAAAAACTCCTTTTCATCCCGGGCACGCAGCGCGCAAAATTATCCATCCCCTTCAAGCAGCCTGTGTGCGGCTTTTATAGTGCGATCAATAGCCCAAAGGAAGCATTGCGATGTCTGTTGTTTCATCTTTGGACAAGCCGGGGCATCGTGAAACAGGATTGTTTTGAACGCCGCTTTCCCGTTGGACGGCATAACACGTGGGCAACCTTGCGCAACAGCACCCCGATCGCCTGTGATGGCCCGCCTTTTTTCAATTGACTCTACTTGAAGTATACGTGCTTGGGCGCCTTCTGTCAAGGAAAGCCCTTTGTGCAAAATACCGGATGAAAGGAGGCCTTTCGTATGTTCATCAACATCATCTATATCATTTACCGGCTGCTGCCGACGGGATGATCGCCCGCTTCAAAAGGTTCGGCTGCGAGGAAGCAAGGCGGCATAAGGGGATGAGCGTACATCTCAGTACGTGATTCCCCTTTGCCGCCGAAGCCGACAAAGCAGACGGGCCTTTTGAAGCCGGCGACGCGCCCCTACTCCCTCTCCCTGGCAATGTAAATGGGCCGTTTTTTCGCCTCCAAATACGCTTTGCTCAGGTACTGGCCTAAAATGCCCGTGCAAAACAGCTGCAGCCCGCCCAGCAGCAACACGATGCAGATGGTGGCCGGGAAGCCCGCCACCGGGTCGCCCCAAATCAGGGTTTTGATAAAGAAATACAAAATCAGAATAAAGGCGATCAGGCAAAACAGCATGCCCACCACCGAGGCAAGGGCCAGGGGCGCGGTGGAAAACCCCACGATGCCGTCCATGGAATAAATCAGCAGCTTCCAAAAATTCCACTTGGTTTCCCCGGCGACCCGCTCCACGTTTTCATATTCTAGCCACTTGGTGCGGTATCCCACCCAGCTGAAAATGCCCTTGCTGAAGCGGCTTACCTCTTTCAGGCTTAAAATGCTGTCCACCATTTGCCGGGTCATGAGCCGAAAATCCCGTGCCCCGTCCACGATCTCCGTTTTGGACAACCTGTTGATGAGGCGGTAAAACGCCCGGGCGAACCAGGACCTAAGCCTGGGCTCGCCCTGGCGGGTCACCCGGCGGGTGGCGATGCAGTCGAAGCCTTCTTCCTCAATGCCTGCCAGCATTTGGGGCAGCAGCTGCGGCGGGTCTTGCAGGTCCACGTCCATAATGGCCACATAGTCGCCGGTGGCGGCCTCCATCCCCGCGAACATGGCGGCTTCCTTGCCAAAGTTCCGGGAAAAGCTGATGAAATGCACCCGGGGGTCTTGGGCCCGCAAGGCCCGGAAGGCGGCCAGGGTCCCGTCGGTGGAACCGTCGTCCACAAAGATCAGCTCCGCCTCCACGGGCAGGGTTTCCATCTGGGCGCACACCGCCCGGTAAAAAAGAGGCACGGCCTCCTGTTCGTTCAGGCAGGGAACAATCACGCTCAATCGCTTCATGGGGGAATCTCTCCGTTCGCGGCCAGGGGCGTCGCCCTTATGGCTCTGTTGCTTCTGCATACTGTATGGTTTTCAGCGCTTCCATCCAGGCCTCCACCCAGGGGTCCTTCTCCGGCGCGTCCTGGGTCCACAGGTCAATTTCCCGCACCGTGCTGCCCAAAGGCGACATCATGATCTTCAGCGTGGCGGGCCTGCCGGAAAACAGCCCCCGGTATTCCAGCACCACGTATTCCTCGTTTCCGATTGTTTCGATCTTGCCGGCGCCCACCCGCATCACCGACGCCAAATCCATGCCCACAGACTGGCTGATGGCAGGCTCAAACCGCTGCAAATCTTCCAGGGTCACGTCCTCTTCCATGTCGTAAACGCTGACCAGCATGGCCGTGCCATAGTTGGGCTCCATAAGCAGCGTGCCTTCAAACTGCTGGGCCTCTCCCAGCAAAAACCGGTAGAGGGGCAACAGCTGGGCGTTTTGCACGTCCTGCTGGGCGGCGCTCAGCCGCGCCGCGGTCTCCCCGGGGGGCACCGCAATGGCATTGTCCGGCACCTGAAGGGTGAACCCCAATGCCGCGTCGGTATACTCCTTCAAAGAAGCGGCCGGGGCCTCCCCCGGCAGGGATTGGGCGGGCGCGCCGCCGGCTTGCGCCTCGGCCACCGCTTCGATCACAGGGGCCTGGCAGCTTGCCAGCCAGGCGCGGAGGGCCTCGGCGTCCGCGCCCAATTCCGTGGCCGCCTCTTCCTCATATAAATAGGTGGCCTGGGCCGGTTCCAGGGTCCAAAGCTCCACCAGCCAGCCATTGTCGCAATTGGCATAGCCCTCCACCAGCACGGTGAGCATCTTTTCCCCTTCCAGCACCGCCGTGGTCTGCACATGCAGCCATTCCCGCCCGTTCAGGGTGTCCACCTTGGCGCATGCCGCCTCGTCATTCACAAACAGCGCCGTTTGGCCCAGGTTTTCGGCCATCCGGGGCCACATTTGGGCCAGTTCCTCCGCCGTCAAGGCCATGCCCAGCTCCGTCAGGCTGGCGCTGGCCAGCGCCCGCCCCGCAGGCATCCGAATCAACCGGATCTCCGCCTGGGGGTTTCCTTTTTGCATCCACAAATACAGCGGTTCCAGCTCCGGGAAAAGCGCGCCTTCCCCCGCCTCTTCGAGGGGGGTGCAGGTCACCCCCGGGGCCGCCTCAAACCGCAGCCATTCCGTGCCGTCCGGCAGGGTGAGGCGAACGCTTTCGGCCGCCGCCACAGTCGCCAGGATCAGCCAAATCCCCATTACAGCAAAGATCAGCCACCGCTTTTTCATTGGCCGCTCCTTTCTTGGCCCTCCGCCGAAAAACACTTGTCTGCAATCATCATAGCATGAACCGGCCTTTTTGAAAACCCTTTCCGTTGGGGGTTGCGCCCCCATCGCCCCCGCTCAGGGTTTTGCCCAGACCCCTTCCTTTACGGCGTTTCACGCGCCGAATGAAGGGGTCTGGGGGCATGCCCCAGGCAGGGTTGTTAGGGGCGGCAGACCCTGACCGCGTATGCGGAATGGAGAAAAAAACCATACTACCGCCGTAGAAACGTGTGGGAGGTTTTGTATGTCCACCGCCGTGTCAAAAAGCCATGCGCAAAACATGAAATGGCTGTCGGAACGCCTGAAGCTGGAAGAAAACGACGATCTCATCCAGCGCACTTTTCTGTCCCTGGGGCAAAAGTGCGACCTTTTATATCTGGAGGGCATGTCCAGCAGCATCGTCATGTCCGAGCATGTGCTGCGCCCTTTGCTGCGCTGCCGGGAGGTGGCTTCCGGCGGGAAGGCCCTGCACATGGTCATGTTTCAGCTGGTGGAGGCCCCCGCCGTGCGCACGGAAACCGACCTGGAAAAGGCCGTGAAAGAGCTGATGGCCGGGCAAAGCCTGCTGGTGATGGACACCCTGGACGAGGTGCTGCTGATTGAGACCCGCAGCTTCATCCACCGGCCCATTTCCACCCCCATGTCGGAAAACGTGGTGGACGGCCCCCACGAAGCCTTCAACGAAACCCTCCGGGACAATTTGACCCTGCTACACCGCAAAATGCAAACCCCGCTGCTTATTTGCAAAATGATGACCGTGGGCAAGCTGATTCCGTTGCAGATTGCCATTTGCCATATGCACGGGGTGTGCCGCCCGGAAACCCTGAAAGAGCTGACCCGCCGCCTGGAGGGCATCGAGGTGGACCAGGTGCAGTCCTGCGGCATGCTGGAGCAGCTGCTGGAGGACAACCCCCACGGCGCGTTGCCCCAGGTGGCCTCCACCGAACGCCCGGACCGGGTGGTCAGCTTTCTTTTGGAAGGCCAGGCCGTGATTTTGGTGGACGGCAGCCCCCGGGCCATGGCCCTGCCCATGGGGTTTTGGCATTTGGTGCATACCCCGGACGACACCGCCATGCGCTGGCAATACGGCTTCTTCCTGCGGATGCTGCGCATGTTCGGGGCCTTTTGCTCCCTGCTGTTGCCTGCCCTGTTCGTGACCATGGTCATCTTTCACCCTGTGGCCCTGCCCATGACGCTACTCACCAGCATCATGGAAAGCCGGACGGTGATGCCCATCAGCCTGTTTGGGGAAGCCATCTTGATGCTGATGCTGTTCAACCTCATCAACGAGGCCAACACGCGGGTGCCCGGGGTGATGGGCTCCTCTTTGGGCCTGGTCAGCGCGCTGATTTTGGGCAGCGCGGCGGTGCAGGCCCAGCTCATCAGCCCCATGCTCATCATCATCGTGGCCCTCAGCGGCCTGGGCAGCTATGCCCTGCCGGACTACTCCCTCAGCTTTTCCTTCCGGGTGATGCAGATCATCCTGCTTTTGATGGGCTGGGTGATGGGCCTGGCGGGGGTCATCTTCGGAACGCTGATCTTCTTTTGCCACGTGGCGGGCATCACCAGCCTGAACGAGCCCTACCTGGCGCCTTTCAGCCCCATCCGCCCCCATAACCCGGACCTGTTTCTTCGGGCCCCCATCTACCGGCAGCGCCTGCGGTCCTACCTGGCCAACCCGGAAAACGGCACCCGCGCCCAGGGCCGGATGCGCAGGTTTACGCAACGGAAGGGAGGCGATCATCCATGAACGCCATCGGCGCCTTTCTGCGCCGCTCCGCCCAAACCAAGACCACCGTGCGAGACGAGGCCGCCGAAAAAGAAACCCGGGTCATCAGCCTGCGGGGGGCCTACCGAAGCATCGCCATGGTGCAGATGGCCACCCAGCTGCTGATTTGGATGCTTTTGTGGCTCTATGCCGATATTCACCATACCAGCTGGCAGGCCATGCTTTTGATGCTGGTTCCCGCCGCGCTTTTGTGGCTTTGCTGGGCCTTTGTCCCCGACCGCGCCCCCTCCGTGGCGGCCACCCGGCTCCGCCTTTTGCTGCTTCCCTGCCTTCTTTTGGATTCCATCATTCTGCTGAACCTGATGTCCTTGTTTTGCCAGCTCCAGCTGCCCACCTGGCCCAGCCACGCCATTGTGCTCGGCCTTGGGCTTTTTACCTTTGCCAATGTCGCCTTTAGCGGCCGCCACGGCATCCCCTACGGCCTCAGCCCGCTCCGGTGGGTGCTGGCGCTGTTTTTGGTGGGGTCCCTGGCGCTGCACGGCACCCCGCGCATGGAAAACCTGTGGCCCCTTTGGGGATTCGGCACGGAAAGCACCCTGCGGGCGGCCCTGGTGGGGGCGGGCGGGGTATGGGGCGTGGCCCTGCTGTTCGCCATGCCCCGGGAGGCCAGCCCGCCCACCGCCAAAAGCCGCAAGCGGGCCACCCTGCTTTGGGCGCTGCTTCCCATTGCCGTGGTCACCCTGTGGACCCTTTACACCTGCGCGCTTCGGCCCTGGCCGGGAAGCGTTTTGCTGAACTACAAAGAAAAAATGAGCGTGCTGAACTGGTACGGCGGCACTTTGCCTTTGTTTATTTTCAGCACCATCCAGTGGCTGACCCTTTTGCCCTCCTCCTTGTCCGCCAACGCCGCCTGCGCCACGGGGTACCTTTGCGAAGCCTTTCCGAAGCTTTCCAAGCAAGCGGGCGGTTTTCTCTATCTGGCGCCGGTGGTTTTGCTCTCCATGCTTCCGGAATCGGGCACCCTTGATTTCGCCTACCAAATCATGCCCTACCGCCTGGCGCTTTCCGCCGTGGCCGGCATCGCCATCACCTTGCTGGAAAGGAGGAAGCCCTCCTGAAAAACGTCATTTTCCTGGTGGCCATTTGCCTTTTGCTGCCGCTTTTGGGCAGCTGCGGCTCCCTGACGGTGGAGCGACAGGTATTCCCCATCTGCCTGGCGGTGGACGTGACCGAAACCGGACAATTTCTGCTGACCATCCAGTCCCCTTTGGGAAAGCCCTCCACCGGCGTGTCCGACAGCGGGGCGGGGGCGGACGGCTATGAAATCATCGCCGCCCAGGGAAACGGGCTTTTTGCCGGCTTGCACAAGCTGGAATCCACCCTGCCCTTTCCGCTGAACTTTTCCCAGCTGCGCCTGCTGGTTTTTTCCTCGGACATTGCCGCCCGGTATGACCTGCGCCCCCTGCTGATGGACGTGTTCCACTTTCCCAGCGTCCGGGCCACCGCCAGCGTGATGATTTCCGAAGGAACCGCGGGCCAGCTTTTGCATGCCCAGCGCTCCTCCTACGGCCTGCGCCTCAGCACCCACCTGGATACCCTGGTGAAGCAGCTTCACACCAACGGCTATTTGCCCAACAGCACCATTGCCTCGGCGGTCCAGTCCATCGGCTCGGGCCGGTTTGACCCGCTGCTGTGCCTGGGGGCCGTGAACCCCGCGCTTCTCAAAAAGCAAAGCCCGCCCGCCGAAAGCGGCGGGGGTGGGGGCGGCCAGGGGGGAAGCGGCGGCGGGGGCGGCGGAGACAAAAAGGAGGATTCCGCTTCCGTGTCCGCGGGCCTTTCGCCGGTGCTGAGCGAGCAGGACGTCGCGGGGAACCTGCTGGCGGAAGGTGCCAACCCGGTGGAATTCGGCGGGGCAGCCATTACCGCCAACGGATATGTGGTGGGCTATCTTTCCCCCCGGGAAACCGTGGTATACAACCATCTGGTGCAAAACGCGAAACGGCGCTGCGCCATCCACGGGGAAAGCCTTCAGCTGCAGCTGATCATGGACAAAGGGGAACCGGATGTTTCGGAGATGGTGGCGCTGATGAAAAAATTCCAGGTTCTTCACGCGGACCCGCTGGGTTTTGGCAATGTGGCCGCCTGTTCGTTTTTGACCAACGCCGACTGGGATGCCTATGGGTTTGAGGAAAGGTATCCGGTTGCGGATTTGTATGTAGGGGAATAAGCCCTGGGCGCACAAAAACCAAAAACCCCTTGACATCCTCCAAAAATTTGCTATACTGTTTTATGAAGGTCAAAGAAAGTCAGATTCCCGTCTGCCTTTCTCTTCTTCATTTCTCAAAGCAATCACCTTGGGCCCTGCCCAAGAATGGAGGTTCCGTATATGACCATGCAGCAATTTACCGAAAAAAGCCGCGCCGCCTTGGGCTACGCCCAGCAGCTGACCGTGGAATACCAAAACCAGGAAGTGACCCAGGAACACCTGGCCTATGCGCTTTTCAGCGACCCCCAGGGCCTGCTTCCCCAGTTGCTGACCAAGATGGGCAAAAACCCGGATCAGCTGAAAGCCCGCCTGGAGGCGCAAATCGCCCGGTTGCCCAAGGTGATGGGCCAAGGCCGGGAACCGGACAAAATTTATATTTCCGCCGATGTGGAGCGGGCCCTGGTGGCCGCCCGGGAGCGGGCGGAGCGGATGAAGGACGAATACATCAGCGTGGAGCACCTGTTCCTGGGGCTTTTGGAAAAGCCCACCCGGCCCATGCAGGAATTGTGGAGCGGCGCGCAGCTGACCGACGCCGCCTTCCTGGCGGCCCTGCAAGGGGTGCGGGGCAACACCCGGGTGACCAGCGAAACCCCGGAGGATACCTACGACGTGCTGCAAAAGTACGGCCAGGACCTGGTGGCCCTGGCGCGGAACCAGAAGCTGGACCCGGTCATCGGCCGGGACAATGAAATCCGCAGCGTCAT
>JAVBTE010000206.1:0-27680 GCA_031556335.1 Eubacteriales bacterium
GGGAAGCCATGGTAGGGGCTGGGGCAGCAGGGCTGCGGATAGTAGGCGTTGGCTTCCTTCAAAACAGCCGCCTGGAGGGGAACCTGCATGCCGCAGTTGGTGGTGAAGAACGCAACCTTCTTGCCTTCGTACTTCTTCATCTGGGCGGGCACGTCTTCCAGGATGAACTGCTGAGAAGCGGACAGGCCGGCTTCGGCGGTGGGGTCGGGAGCGGTCACGTCGACCATCTCGATTCCCAGGGCGTCAGCGTTCTTCTGGAGCAGCTCATGGCGGGCCACGATCAGCTCCATCGCCATGTGACGGGGGAAGGAGTAGTGGATGAACACTTCCACGCCCCACTTGGCGCAGGTGTCCATGATCAGGTCGCCCTGGCCCACTTCGTCGGCGTACATCACGATGTCAGACGCGGCGGAGATGACGCTGGGGTCTTCCTGAGGAGTGCCGGCGATGAGCAGAATGTCGTCGCGGCCCATTTCACGAATCTTCTGGAAAGCGGGAGCGGCGCCGGGCACGGCCTGGCACATCACGATGGCTTTCACATCAGGATCGGAGGCGAAGGCCACCAGCTTGGAAACGGTGGTCTCCTGCTCGGACATAAAGTTGTCCGGGTAGGTATCGATAATGATGTGGTCGGGATCGGCGTTGAGCTCTTTCTCAGCCGCGCGATATTCTTCCTCGTTCTGGGAAACTGTACCGGTCAGGATGGCAATTTTGTAGTCGGCGGCCATAGCGGTAGCGCCGATTGACACCAGCATCACCGCGACCAAAAGGAAACTAAGAACCTTTTTCATTGGAATCCGTCCTCCTTTATATACTTAGTCGTGCTTTTAATATAATCGATTTCGTAACACATGTCAATAATAATCTGTATGGATCTTTCCGTTTTTTACGATGGGTTTTGAAATAAAAGGCAGCGAAAGCGCGGGTTATGCGCTTCGGGCGCCGGGGAACGCTTCCCCGGAAACCCGTTGACAAACAAGAAAAACCATGTATATCCTTTTTTATTGTCACAACGCCCGCCTATGGTCGCTTGCTAAAAACACCGTTCCTTCCGGGTTTTGCGGCAACCCTCCGTCACCTTGCCGGTGTCGCACTGGTAACAAACCTCATTTTGCAGGGGCTTGTCCTCAAAAAACTCGTCCAGATTCAAAAGCGTGGCGTCCGCGATGTTGGAAAGCGCCTCCTCGGTCAAAAAGGCCTGGTGGGAGGTGAGGATCACATTGGGCCGGGACACCAGCAGCGACAGCACGTCGTCATGGATGATGGCGTTGGAGAAATCCTCAAAGAACAGGTCCGCCTCTTCTTCGTACACATCCAGCCCCGCGCCCCGGACCTTTTCGCTGTTTAAGGCCTCCAAAAGCGCGGCGGTGTCGATGAGCGCGCCCCGGGAGGTGTTGATCACGATTACGCCGTGCTTCATTTTGGCGAAAGCGTCCGCGTTCAGCAGATGGTGGCTTTGCTCCGTCAGGGGGCAATGCAGGCTGATTACATCGCTTTCCCGGAAAAGCCGGTCCAGGTTCACAAACTCGATGCCCGCCTCCTGGGCTGGATGGGGATCGTAGGCCAGCACCCGCATGCCAAAGCCCTTGCAGATATCGATAAACACCCGGCCGATCTTGCCCGTGCCGATGACCCCCACGGTTTTGCCGTGCAAATCCACGCCCGTCAGCCCCACCAGGCTGAAATTGAAATCCCGGGTGCGGGCATAGGCCCTGTGCAGCTTGCGGTTGACGCTGAGCAGCAGGCCCATGGCATGCTCCGCCACGGCATAGGGCGAATAGGCGGGCACCCGCACAATGTTGATTTTCTCATAGGCCGCTTTCACGTCCACATTGCTGTACCCGGCGCAGCGCATGGCCAGCACCCGGACCCCCAGCTGATCCAGGGTCTGGATGGCGTCCGCGTCCACGTCGTCGTTCACAAACGCGCAAACCGCCTCGCAGCCCTTGGCCAGCGAAGCGGTGGATGCGTTCAGCTTGCTTTCAAAATAGTGAATCTCGTACCGGCCCTTGGCGGCGTGGTCAAAAAAACTCCTGTCATAGGGTTTTGTATCAAACATGGCGACTTTTCTCATGAAAAGGCTCCCTTCTGTGGTTTTCCCACGCTTTGAGTATACCACGAAGGAAAGGTCTTGAAACGCCTATCCGTCGGCTTTGGCGGACTGGCCGGAAGGCAAACAGCGCTTTTTCACCCCGGCGACGGCGGCGTTCACCAGCAGATGATAAAGCCCGCCCGCCAGCAGACACCCAAGGCCCATGAGCAGCCAGGGCCCGACGTCCTTCACCCCGCGCCGGGTGGCCACTTCCACCACCCAGATGTTGACCAGGTAGATTTCAAAGGAAGCCCGGCCAAAAAACCTGAGGGGGGCAAACAACCCCCGCGCCCTGTCCGCCTTGTGCAGCAGAAAGGCAAGCCCCACGCACAGGCCCGGCGTCATCAGCACAAAGGGATGCCAGTACATGGCGTAGTCGTTCAGCAGTTCCGGATAGCGGGCAAAGCAGGCAAACAGCGCCGCCAGCCCCAGAACAAAGGCCAGTGCGTACAGCCCGCGCTTCACGGCGGGGCCCACCTGCGGCCGCCAATCCATGGCATAGGCCATGCCCAGAATAAAGACAGGCAAGCGGGAAACCCCCATGTACCGGTCGTCGCCGATGCAGCACAGCCCCAGCAAAAAGGCCGTGGCCAGCAGCCCCAAAAGCGTGCGAAGCTGCTTTCCGCTTCGGGAAAGAAGCCCGTGCAGCACCGGCGCCAGCAGCATTAGCAGGAAAAACGCGCTGACATACCAATTGAACACCTTGGGCGTTTGGAACCAAAAGCCCACCATGAACAGGTTTCCCGCCACGCCGCGAATGGCCTGGGTGGCGGAAAGCCCATAGCCCGGAAACATCAAAAGCATCCAGCACAAAATGAAGGGAACATAGGCGGGCAGCACCCGCCAAAGGCGGCGGTGCATATACCCGCCCAGCTCATTGCTTTTTTGAAGGGAATGGTACAACCCGTACCCGGTCAAAAACAAAAAGATGTCCACGCCTCCGTAGCCCATCTTTTGCACTTCGCCCAAAAGGCCGGGAAGGGGGCTGCGCATGTGGAAAAGCACCACCCACAGAATGGCGATTCCCTTCAGTTCGTCCCGATAGCGGCTTACCCAGCGCCTGTGCTCCATTTGTGCCTCTTTCTTTTCATTCAGGGACGGGGGACGGCAGGGATACAGGGACGTTAGTGGCTGCGCCGCTGTGTTCACCGGGCACACGCTTCCCTCCGCTCCCCGAACCCTTCCTTCACCGCGTGAAACGCGGTGAAAATGGGGTCTGGGGGCAATGCCCCCAGTCGGGGTGCAGGGGTGAAACCCCTGCGTCTTTCCCTGCGTCTTCCCCCTCGTCTCCCCTACTCGTTGTTCACGCTTCTCCGGCTGCTCACCCGCAGGCGCGTCATGGCCCGCAGCAGCATGGCCTGGTTCATCAAATAGCTTTGACGGTTCAGCTTTTGCATCATGGCCTCCCGGGCCCGGCGCGCCGCCCGTTCCGCCCGCACCCGGTCGATATCCTCGGGCCATTCGGCGGTATCCAGCATCACCACCACCTTGTCCTGGGTAACGGTCATAAACCCGTCCGAGGCGGCAGCCCAACGCTCCTGGCCCTCAGCGTCGCGAAACTCCAGTTCGCCCTCCGCCAGGGACAGCACCGTGGGGGCGTGGCCCGACAGCACGCAAAGCCTGCCGTCCAGGGCCTCCACGTTCAGCATTTTCACCATGCCGGAGTAAAACACATGCTCCGGGGTTTGCACGCTTAAAAAGAAGGTGTCAGGCATTGGCTTTCGCCTCCAAGTCCCTGGCCTTTTGCCGGGCGTCGTCCAGGTTGCCGACCATATAGAAGGCGTCCTTGGGCAGGTCGTCCGCTTCTCCTTCCACAATGGCTTTGAAGGAATCGATCGTATCCTGCAGCTTCACATAGCGGCCGGGAATGCCGCTGAACCCCTCGGCCACAAACATGGGCTGGCTTAAAAACCGCTGCAGGCGGCGGGCCCGGTGCACCACCAGCCGGTCCTCCTCGCTGAGCTCATCCATGCCCAAAATGGCGATGATGTCCTGCAATTCGCGGTAGCGTTGCAGGGATTCCTGCACCCGCATGGCCACCTGATAATGCTCCTGCCCCACGATCATGGGGTCCAGAATGCGGCTGGAGGAATCCAGCGGGTCCACCGCCGGATAGATGCCGATTTCGGCCACAGAGCGGCTGAGCACCGTGGTGGCGTCCAGGTGGGAGAAGATGGCGGCGGGGGCCGGGTCGGTCAGGTCGTCGGCGGGCACGTAAATGGCTTGCACGCTGGTGATGGAGCCGTCCATGGTGCTGGTGATGCGCTCCTCCAATTCGCCCACCTCCGTGGCCAGGGTGGGCTGGTAGCCCACGGCGCTGGGAAGCCGCCCCAAAAGGGCCGATACCTCGCTGCCCGCCTGAATGTAGCGAAAAATGTTGTCGATAAACAGCAGCATGTTTTGCTTTTTCACGTCCCGGAAATATTCCGCCAGGGTCAGGCCGGTCATGGCCACCCGCATGCGGGCCCCCGGGGGCTCGTTCATCTGGCCGAACACCAGGGCGGTCTTGTGGATGACCCCGGATTCTGTCATTTCCTGGAGAAGGTCGCTGCCTTCGCGGCTGCGCTCCCCCACGCCGGCGAATACGCTGTACCCGCCCTGCTCGGTGGCAATGTTGTGGATCAGTTCCAGAATCAGCACCGTTTTGCCAACGCCCGCGCCGCCAAACAGGCCGATCTTGCCGCCCCGGGCATAGGGGGCCAGCAGGTCGATCACCTTGATGCCCGTTTCAAAAACCGTGGCCACGGGCTGCTGCTGCGAAAAGGCGGGGGCGTCCCGGTGGATGGGCATCCGCTCGTCGGTCTCTGGGGGCTCTTTGCCGTCAATGGGTCGGCCCAGCACGTCAATGGCCCTGCCCAGCATTTTTTCGCCCACAGGTACCGTGATGGGCTGATCCGTGCTTTCCACGGCAAGCCCGCGAGAAAGGCCGTCCGTGGCCTCCAGCGCGATGCACCGGGCGGTGGTTGCGCCCACATGCTGGTGCACCTCCGCCCCCACGGTGCGGTCCCCGTCTTGCACATAGACCAGCGAATGAATGGGCGGCACGTGCCCCGCGTGAAATTGCACATCCAATACCGGTCCCACAATCCTGATCACTTTTCCCTTGGTCATAACTCGTTTCCCTTCTTCCCCTTCGCTTCCCTGGGCGGCGGACCCGTTTGCGGGCCGCCCGCGTTACAACGTAAACGAGTCGGGATTGCCCCCGATGATCTCGTTGATCTCCTGGGTGATGGCCGCCTGACGGGCGTGGTTCAGCGACAGCATCAGCTTTTTCAGCATTTCGTCCGCGTTGCGGGTGGCGGATTCCATGGCCGTCATCCGGGCCCGGTTTTCGCTGGCAAAGCTTTGCACCAGCGCGCTGTATACCATGCCGGTGACGTAGTGCTGGGCCATGGAGTCCAGCACCTGGGCCGCGCTGGGCTCCAGCTCCAGCCCTGCGGTGGGCTCGTGCATGGGTTCCACGTCGGCCACGGCGTCCTTGGTGATGGGCAAAAGGTGCAGCACCGTGGGCCGGGTGATTCCGCCCTTCAAAAGCTGGGTAAAGACCACGAACACCTCGTCAAACTCGTTCTTTTTGTACCGCTCGCACAGCCTTGAAGATACTTCCCGGGCCGTGTCCAGGGTGGGCGATTCCACCGCCGTCAGGTAGGACGCGTCCACGGAAATTTTGTGCTGGCGAAAAAACTGCGTGGCAATGTGCCCGAAGGTCACCAGCCGGGTGGTGATGTGTTCGTCGTCCACAACGATGCGCAGGCCTTTTTTGAGCACATCCATGTTATACCCGCCGCACAGGCCCTTGTCCCCCGCGATGACCAGGTAGGCGGCGCGCTTGCCGTGGTCCCGGTAAAACACGCTTTGAAAGCCGTAGGGCGCGTTGTCCAGAATGAAGCGCATATTGCCCCGCACCTGGTTGTAATACTGGATGGTTTGCTCGTGGGCGCGCATGGCTCTCTTCATTTTGCCGGAAGAGATCAGGTGCATGGCCCGGGTGATTTTGGCCGTGTCGTTGATGGCCTTGATATGATGCTTGATCTCGGCGATGGAGCTCATGCCTTCGCCGCCTCCTTCGCCATGGTGTTCACCTGGAACCAGGCCCCAATCATGGCGCGCAGGGTTTGTTCGTTGGCCTCGCTCAGCTCGCCGGTGGCGTTCAGCGCCCGAATCAGCTCCTGGGCGTTGGCCTCCAGGTAGCTGGGAAAGCCGGTTTTGAACTCCACCAGTTCCTGATGGGTGATGTCCTTGGGCAACAGCCCTTTGGTGGCCGTATACAGGAAGGCCACCTCCAGCGCCACGGACATGGGGGCGTTGTTGTGCTGCTTGCAAAGCTCGGTCAGGTGGGCGCCATACCTCAGCTTTTCCTGGGTGGCGGCGTCCATGTCGCTGGCGAACTGGGCGAACACCTGCAATTCGCGGTATTGGGCCAGTTCCAGCCGCAAAGAGCCGGACACCTTGCGCATGCTTTTGCACTGCGCCGCGCCGCCCACCCGGCTGACGGACAGGCCGCCGCTGACGGCGGGCCGGATGCCTTCCCGAAACAGCTCTGTATCCAGAAAGATCTGCCCGTCGGTGATGGAGATGACATTGGTGGGGATGTAGGCGGAAATGTCGCCCGCCTGGGTCTCGATGATGGGCAGGGCCGTCAGGCTTCCGCCCCCCAGGTCGTCGCTGAGGCAGGCCGCACGCTCCAAAAGGCGGGAATGCAAATAGAACACGTCCCCCGGGTAGGCTTCGCGCCCCGGCGGGCGGTGCAGCAAAAGGCTCATGGACCGGTAGGCCACGGCGTGCTTGGTCAAGTCATCATAAATGATGAGCGCGTCCCGCCCTTTGTGCATGAACCATTCGGCCATGGCGCAGCCGGCGTAGGGGGCGATGTACTGCATGGTGGCGCTGTCCGCGGCAGTGGCGCTGACCACGATGGTATACTCCATGGCCCCCTGCTCCCGCAGATAGCTGATCAGCTGGGCCACGCTGGAGGCCTTCTGCCCGATGGCCACGTACACGCACACCACGTTGGTGTTTTTCTGGTTCAAAATGGTATCCACGGCGATGCTGGTTTTGCCCGTTTGCCGGTCCCCAATGATCAATTCCCGCTGGCCCCGGCCAATGGGCACCATGGCGTCGATGGCCATAAGGCCCGTTTGCATGGGCTTGTGCACGGGCTTGCGGTGCAAAATGGGCGGCGCCGCCACCTCAATGGGGTAATACTCCGCGTGGGCCACCTGCTCGCTGCCGTCCAGGGGCTTGCCCAATGGGTTGACCACATGGCCCAAAAGCCCGTCCCCACAAGGGACGGACAGCACCCGGCCCGTGCCGTAGGCCATCATGCCCACGCCAATGTCCGCCTCGTCGCTCAAGCCGACGGCGTACACTTTGCTTTCTTCCAGGTTCATGGCGATGGCCACGCCGCCGCTTTCCATCTCGATCAGTTCGCCCAGTTTGCAGTCGTTCAGGCCGTCAATATGCACCACGCCGTCGCCCACAAACAGGACCTTGCCGGTGCTTCGGATGTCTATCGTCCGCTGATAATCACCCAAGCGTTCCCGCAGATGCTCTCCGACTTGCGCCCAGTCGTGCAAAGCACTCACTCCTTCTCTTCCGGACGGGTTAATACTTTGTGCAAATCCCCAAGCTGACCCTTCAGGCTTCCGTCATAGCTGTACCCGTTGATCTCCACCCGGACCCCCGCCAAAAGGCGCCTATCCAGGTGGCAGCTAAGCCGGACTTCCTTGCCCAGGAGCTCTTCAAACCGCTTGGCGATGCGTTTTTGGGCGGCGACAGGAAGGGCCATGCCCGTCAAAATGCGCCCCCGGATGATTTCTTCTTCCGGCGGATTCTCCGGCCCCTGGGCCAGATCGTGCAGCTGCTCCTGGCCCTGGGTCAGGTCGTGCTTGGCCCTTTCCAGCGCCGCTTCGCTCAATTTTTCATGGCTCTTGTTTTGCATGCTCAGACCACCTTCGTGAGAAAGTCCTCCACCAGTTGCTGGTGATCATCCTCATTCACTTCACGCTGAAGTAGCCTGCCCGCCAGCTGAACGCTGAGCCCCGCCACCTCGCCGCGCATGGCTTCCCGCGCGTTTTGCTGCATGGCGTCCGCTTCCGCGCGGGCATGCTTCATAATATAGTCGGCATCCTGGTGCGCGTCTTTCAGCAGCTTTTCCGCCTGCTCATGGGCGCTGGCCACGCTTTGGGCGATGGTCTCCTGGGCGGTCTTTCGGGCCGCCACCAGCTCGCTTTGGGCCTGCTGCTTTTCCTGGTCCAGCTGTTGTTTCGCGTCGTCAACGCTTTTCAACTCCGCCTGTACCCGCTCGGTGCGGGCGGTCATAAACTTCCGCACGGGCTTGAGCAGCAAAAAATACAGCGCAACCAGCAAAAGAGCCGCATTGAACATATGCAGCAAAATCGTCAGCGGATTGAACATCCCTTCCACGGCAACCTACCTCCTTGTTGTCGTCCACGCCACTGCCCCACGGCCACGGCGCGGGTACGCGCTTCATTCCGCATATGGGCGCCCGGTGCCTTGCCTTTGTGCCAAAGGCTCAGACCACCTTGGCTCCCAAAATAAACACGATCAGAATCGCCACAAGCAGCGCGTACACGGCGCAGGTTTCCATCATGATCAAACCAAACATCAGCGAGCTGTTGATTTTGCCGGCGGCTTCCGGCTGCCGGGCGATAGCCTCGGCCGCCTTCCCTGTGGCGTTGCCCATGCCAAGCGCCGCACCCGCGCCGCAAAGAGCCGCAATACCAGCGCCAATTGCGATAATTCCCAGTGTCATGAAGATGACCTCCTCGATTCGTAAGCCCTGAGGGCTTTGCGTGATATCGTTTTGCGCAAAAGCGCAGGAAACGTGAAGGAAAACGGCCGCTATTCCAGGGCCTCGCCGATGTACACCAGGGACAAAAGCCCCAGCACAAAGGTTTGGATGCCCACGTGCAGCAGGTTAAAGTAAGACGCCACCACCGCGGGCAAAATGACCGGCACAATGGAGTAGATCAGCTGCATGATGATGCCACCCACCATGATGTTGGCAAACAGCCGGATGGCGATGGAGCAGGGGGCGATGAGGTCGGTAATAATGCGGATGGGCAGCACCACCGGGCTGGGGGTGCTGAGGCCCTTCAGGCGGC
Source organism: Eubacteriales bacterium (assembly GCA_031556335.1). Classification (GTDB taxonomy): domain Bacteria; phylum Bacillota; class Clostridia; order Christensenellales; family Aristaeellaceae; genus Limiplasma. The sequence continues at coordinate 9,220 of JAVBTE010000206.1, forward strand.
CCTCAATGCCCCGGAACTTGAGGCCCGTTACGTTCACCAAAAGGAACGTGCAAAGGCCCAGGGCCAGGGTACAGTTGATGTCCTCCGTGGCCGGATGGAAGCCGAACAGCTCCACCACCGTAACGGAGAACACATACAGCATCAGCGTCGCCACCATGGGGGCCACAAAGGTGGCCGCGTCGTGCACCTTGCCGGCGCAAAAACTGTAAAGGCCGTCCACCGCCAGCTCCAGCGCATTCTGGCAACCCGTGGGAACCTCCTTCATGCGGCGCACCACCAAAAAATGTATGAGGGTCATGCCCAAAAGGAGTATGCCCAGCACACACCAAGCCGTAACCACCGATAACCCCACATTGACGCCCATGATCTCGTAAGGCTTTTGGACCAGGCTTACCTCCAGCATTCCGTCTGCCTCCTTGTGTGTCAGGGTGCTTTTTGCGCGCTTTTGTAGGCGGCGTAGAACCCGCCCAGCAGCGCAATGGTGGCACAAACGGCAAAAACCATGGCCAGCGGAACCGACAGGCATCCCCCGGCCACCAACACCGCCACCCATAAAACCATTTTCACCGCGAACAGCCACTTTTTGGGGTGTTCTCCCAGAAAAGAGCGCTTCCAAAGCCAAAGCTGGAACACGCCGAACAGGACCCCGCCCACGGCTGCCAGGACAAAGCTCCACCAGGGTAGCTTCGCAATCATCCCGAGCAAGACATCCTTCATGTTCCATTCCTCCGGCGCCCGCGCTGGGAACCCCGTTGCCAAAGCATGCAATGTTCGAGGGCACAAATGCCCTCGACATAGCATTATATCACAATTATCCCCGAATGAAGCAAAGAAAAAAGATCTTTGTGAAAAAATTCGCAGGAAAAAACCTTCGCCCTCTCAAAGCGAAGGTTTATATGGGGTTGCGGGCTATCTGGGCGCGTCCACGATTTGTTTTTGATAGTAACTGCCCAAAAGAATCTTAATGGATTTCCAGGCATAGTCCGGTTCCACCATGAACACCAGGGGCACGTCCTGCTGAAAGGGCGCAAGGGCCACCGGCTCGTCTCCCGGGGCCGCCAGCAGCCTGTCCCGTTCCTTGTGCCGCTGGTCATACCGGGCGGCCTGCCCCGTTGCCAGGGCCTTCACCGCCGCGCCGCCGGTCATTTTGGTCAGGCCGTAGCCCGCGCAGCCCACCGCCATGGCCAAAACCACCGCCAGGGCGGCGGCCCCGGTAACGCCGCCGGCAGCCGCGCGTTCCCCCCGGCGGCCCGCCAGCCACGCGGACAGATACAGGCCGTTCAAAAACATCCACAGGCAATAGGCAAAGTAGACCGTGTTCACAATGCGCCCGGAATCATAATAAATGCCCGTATACACCGGCGGGGCCAAATGGGCGGCAAACATGCCGAAGGAACCCGCCAGCATCAGCAGGGGATGCTTCAAGCGCACGCCGCTTTTTTGCGCGGCCTGATACACAAAGGGGCACAAAAGCGCCAGCGCGGCAAGCCAGGGCAGCAGGGTCCAGCGGCCCGTATACTCCACCGTGGCGTACACGGCCTGAACCAGGGTCCCAAAAGGGCTGACCATGGCCGTATCGCCCTGCCTGGTTTCATTGCCGGGGGACAGCACATTGAAGGCGAAACCCGCAAGGCCCACGCAGAGCGCCAGCGTCACCGCCAGTTTGCCCTTCTCACCCCGCCGCCAGACCCAAAGGTACAGCGTATGCAGCCCCAGGCCCACCATGGCCCCAAGCCCTGTCATCAGGTTGCTGCCCGCGCACAGAAAGGCGAAAACGCTCAGCAGCACGGCATTTAGAACCCGCCGCCCCTTTTTGTCCGGCCGGCACAGCGTGGCCCTCACAAGCAGGGCCACCAGCGTCACCAAAAAGGCGCAGCCCATGGTGTACTTCATGCCGCCGCTATGCCAGAAAAAGCCCTCGTTGGGATGGGGTACAAACTGCACCATCAAAAACACCGCCAGGGACGCGCCCATCACGCACACCGACGGGGAGGCCCCAAGCCAATCGTGCCCCAGCACCTTGAAGAAATAGGCCCAGGCCAGCACAATGGTGATGAGGATCACAAAAGTAACCAGCCAGTAAAGCCCTGTCGCAATGGCCGCCGGCTGAAAATAGAACAGGAACGTGGCGGTGTAGTTGCCTTCCCAGTGCATGGCGAAGCTGTACGCGCCCTGTACCGCCCTTACCACAAGCGCCAGCGGGTTTTGGGTTTCCTGCCACACCTGCCGCGCCCCCCTGGCGCCGGCCCCGAAGTCGTCGTAATAGGGATGATTATAAAAGGAAACCGCAAACAGGGGCAACAGGGAAAGCACGGTGACCACACAGCAAACGGCAGCCAATACCCTGGCGGGAACCTTGCTGTGCCCCAGGGCCTGCATCTTTGCTCGCATCTGTGCGCCGCCTTTCAATAGCAAAGGGATGCTTTTTGACAAAACACCCCATTTTTCCGTATTCTGTTCCTATTCTAGCAATTGGGGCCCTGTCTGTCAAGGCGGCGGGGAAAGGGGTTTCCGCAATTTTTGCGTGTTTTGATTGTTTCTTCGCCCATATGCTTGCTTTTCTTGGCCTGTGCTGATATAATACCAAATTGGCACATCCTTGCGCTATGCGACGTCATAGCGCCATACGTCCAAGAGGAGGTGAAAGGTAATGAATAGGTATGAACTCACCTACATCATCGACACCGGTCTGGAAGAGACCGCCCGCAAGGAATTGATCGAAAAATTCTCCGGGCTGATCCTGCAAAACGGCGGTGAAGTAGAAAAGGTGGACGAAACGTGGGGCAAGCGCCGCCTGGCATATCCCATCAACGATATGCTGGAAGGCTACTACGTTCTGGTCACCTTCAAGGGCGAAGGCGATCTTCCCAAGGAGATCGAGCGTAACCTGGAAATCAGCGACAGCATTCTGCGCTATCTGGTCATCAAACTGGTGGAGAAGAAGCAGAGCGTGAAGCCCCGTCCCGTGCGCGTCCAGGCGCCCATGGCTGCCCCCGCGGAAATGGCCCCCGAGGCCGCCCCCGTTGTGGAACAGGTTGTGGAGACCGTTGTGGTCGACGCCGCCACGGAGGAGCCCGTCGCCGCGATTGTGGAAGAAGTCGTGGAAACTCCCGCAGAGTAAAGGTTGGTGACAAAAGATGAACAAACTGACCATCATCGGGAACCTGACCCGCGACCCCGAGCTGAGGACAACCTCCACCGGCCTGAACGTTTGCTCGTTCACCGTGGCGGTGAACCGCCGACGCTCAGCGCAAAGCGCGAACCAACCCGAAGCGGATTTCTTCCGCGTGACCGCTTGGCGGCAACTGGGCGAAAACTGCCAAAAGTTTTTGGCCAAGGGCCGCAAGGTGGCTGTGGTGGGCTCGGTGTCCGTCAGCACGTACGAAGCAAAAGACGGCAGCGGCACCCGCTTCACGCTGGAAGTGAACGCCGAGGATGTTGAATTTCTCTCGTCCAGGCAGGAGGACGGCGGGTATTCCGCTTCTTCCTCCGACCCACGGCCTTCCTCCGCGCCTGCGGATACCGGCTTTGCCCAGGTGGACGACGAAGATTTGCCCTTCTAACGGGAACCGGCGCCAAAAGCGCCATTCCCCTACTTTTCCGGTAAGGAGGTACAGCCCATGTCTGAGGATCGTGGTGAAAGAAAATCCCGTCCCCGCGGACGCAAACCGCGCCGCAAGGTGTGCAGCTTCTGCGTGGAGAAGGTTGAATACATCGACTACAAAGATATCAACCGCCTTCGCCGCTTCGTGAACGAGCGCGGCAAGATCATGCCCCGCCGTATGAGCGGCAACTGCGCCAAGCATCAGCGTCAACTGTCCGAGTCTATTAAGCGCGCCCGTGCCATCGCCTTGATGCCCTACTCGGTGGAATAAGCTTTGTTTTGCGTTTGAAGAAGCGGCGAAAGCCGCTTCTTTTTTGCGTCTGAAAATGGGAGCCTGCTCAAAAAGGTTCAGCTGCGAGGAAGCAAGGCGGCATAAGGGGACGAGCGTACACAGAAGTACGTGATTCCCCTTTGCCGCCGCCGCTGACGACGCGGGTGGCCTTTTTCAGCAGGCTGAAGCGTGGAACCAACTTCCACGCTTTTTCGTTTTCCATTGCCCGTCACAGCGGCCGGATCAAAATGAACGGCGTCAGTTCGTCCCCCTGGCCGCTGGGGTTGTCCGCCATGGCGTCCTGAAGCTGCGCGTCGGAAAGGGGCATGTTGCTGCTTTTGCCCAGCTGGTCCCGCTGCAGGTCGTTGGCGTCCATCAGCACCACGGGGATGCCGGTTTCCTTGGCCAGCTCCTCGCAAAGCCCGTTGGCGTTTTCCGGGTTGATCAACGCCAGCTGGTGGTACAGTTCAAAGCTGGAACGGGTGTAAAAGCCGTCAATGCCGCCCACGCCCTGGCCGCACACGCGGTAGAACACGCCCTTGATGCCGAAGGGCTTGGTCAGCGCGCTGCAAACCACCGCCAGCAGCACCCTGGGCAGGCCCACCATGTCGATGACCAGCTGCAGCTTGTAGGGCTCGTGCATGCCCACGCCGGTGTGGTTCACGCCCGCGAAACGCCAAAGCAGGTTCGCCCAAAAGCCCGGCTTTACCTCTTCCCTCGTTTTGACGGACTTGACGCACATGCACATCACCTTGGCCCCAAAGCTGAGCACGTCGCCTTCCCTGTACAAGGGGCGCACGTAGGTTTCCACCAGCTCGCGCTGGCTTTCCCCCACCGCCACAAAATGGGTCTGGATGGCGTAGCGGTCATAGCTTCGGCCGTCGTGGCCCTGGATGGCGCCCCGGTCAAAATAAACGATTCCGTTTTCCTCCCGCCGCTGCTCGTCCAAATTTCTGGAAGGAATGATTCCCATCTGTTTCCGCCTCCAACTATATGATGGTTTCAGGCCCGCGCCAGCCGCGATTACATGTTCTCAAAAAACGCCTCGCCGTTTTCCGTAGACAGGATGCCCATTTCATTAAATTTCAATGGCACCGGCTTGGCCTGGATGTATTTGAGGATGGCGTCCAGCCGGACGGATTCGGAATAGGTCATCAGCGTAAAGGAAACGCCGTGCTTCTTGGCACGCCCCGTGCGGCCGATGCGGTGCACGTAATACTCGTTTTCGTTGGGCAGGTCAAAATTGATGACGGCCTCCACATCGTCGATGTCCAGGCCCCGGGCCGCCACGTCCGTGGCCAGCAAAATCTGGAACTTGCCCTTGCGGTAGGCCTGCATCACGTCGTTGCGTGCGCTTTGCCGCATGTCCCCGTGAAGGCAGTCCGCCGGATAGCCCGCGTCCTGGAGCCGCTTGCACAGCCGCTGGGTCATGTCCTTGGTGTTGACAAACACCATCACCCGCTGGTACACGTCGCTGTCCAGCAGGTACAAAAGATCCTCATATTTTCTTTCCCGGGTGGTTTCGATCACGTACTGGGTAATGCGCGGCCGGTTTTCCTTGGTGGCGGGAATGATGACCTCCACCGGGTCGTGCTGATATTTCCAGGCAATGGTCATCACGTCCTGGTTGGTGGTGGCGGAAAACAGCACCAGTTGGCGGTCCGGGTTCGTGGCCTCGATAATCTTGGTCACGTCCTTCACAAACCCCATGTTCAGCATTTCGTCCGCCTCGTCCAGCACCATGGTGTGCACGCTGTCCAGGCGGATGTTGCCCCGGCTCAGGTGGTCCAGCATGCGCCCCGGCGTGGCCACCACAATTTGCGGAAATTGCTTCAGCTGGGTAATTTGCTTCATAATAGGCTGGCCGCCGTACAGCACCGCAATGCGCACGCCGGGAATAAACCGGGCCAGGGCCTTCAGCTCCTCGGCAATTTGCAGGCTCAATTCCCGGGTGGGGGCCAGCACAAGCTCTTGCACACGCTTGTCCTTCAAATTGACGTACTCAAGCATGGGAATGCCGAAAGCGCAGGTTTTGCCCGTTCCCGTGGGCGCGATGGCGATCACGTCCCGGCCTTCCATCATCAAAGGCAGGGTTTTGGCCTGCACGGGCGTCATTTCCCGAAAGCCCATCTTTTCAACGGCTTTTTGTACATCCTCGCTGATGTCAGCCTGGGAAAAAGGGATGGTTTCCAATGTTTCTGTTGCCAAGTAATTATGCTCCTTATTGATCAAATGACAAAATGACCCAATTTAATCATTTCGCCAGCATGTCCCCAAATTCCTGCCTGGCTCCTCACATCCATGGCAGGCCAGCATATCTTGAGAATATCACAGGAAAACGGCGCCCATTAACCGTAAGGAGCAACCGCCATGAGCATTTTGATCACCGATTGTGAGCGTGGGCTCATGCTGGTGGACCCCGCCACACGGACCCGTTCCACGCTTGGTTGCTCTCTCTCGTGCCCCTGTTTGCCCTGCGCGACGGATGATTTTCTGATCTGCGCATGTCGAAAGGAATGCGATTGCTGCCTTTTATGCCGCCGGACCCACGAGGAACTTGCCCGGATTCCCGCCCCGCCCGGCATGTGCGCCCTGTGCGCTTCGGGATGCGGGCGGTACCTGTACCAGCTCAGCGCCGAAGCCGATTGCGTACATACCCGGCACCTGGGCACGGGTGAACTTCTTTTTTCCTGCAAAGTGGGGGTATTCCCCCGGGATTTGCGGCTTCGGGCAGGGGGACGGCTGCTGTTTGTGGCAGGCGGGGCTTCCGGCGAAGCCCTTGTTTTTCAGGCCCCGGAATTGCTGCCCTATGCCCGGATCGCCGTCAAGGGCTGCTGCTGCGGGGTGGACCAGTGGAAAGGCGGCCTGGTGCTAGTTTGCGCTGTGGAGGACCAGGATATCCACACGGCGGTTTTCACTTTGCCCCCAAACGGGCTGCGGCCCACGGAAATCCTCCGCCTGGAAGGCCAGCCCGGCGGGCTTTGCGTATGCCCGGACGGCTATACGGCCCTGGTGGGCGCGCTGGACGGCCTGATGAAGATTTGCCTGCGCACAGGCCGCGTTTTGTGGAATTTGCCCGGCCTGCCGCTGTGCTCCCGTATCGCGTGCCGGGGCGATTTGGCCCTGGCCTCCGGCAACATGGCGGGGCAGGCGCAGCTTTTGCCCCACGAGCAACCCTGGCTGTCCCAGCCACTGTATGCCGGCGGGGACGCCGAGGCTTGTTTCCTGTAAAAACCGCAAAAAAACAACAGGATGAGCGGCCCGTCTCCCGCATCTGCCAAAAGTCTGCTATAATAGTCTTTCCATAAACTAAATCTTTCTCCTTTACGTTAGTGGTGTACGGATGATGAAACGCAAACTGCTGGACAAATGGTTTCCGCTGTTCACATTGCCGCTGATCCTGGCGGTATGCCTCACCCTGTGGCTGACCATGTCAAGCGCCCCCCGCACCGAGGTGCAGGGGGTAAACGGCATTTGGGATTTGCGGAACTTTGATTTCGGGGCGGGCAGCGCGGACTTGACGGGCCAGGTTGCCTTTGTTCCAAACGCGCTGCTGACCCCTGGGGAGCTTGCCGCCCGGGAGGCGGACATTCAGACGGGCGCGCCCCAGGAGGTGTGTCGGTACGCCACCTCTCGCCTGCGGATTTTGTTGCCCGGCGGCGCGACCTACATGCTGGCCTGGCGCAGCGCGGACTATGCCGAGCGGGTCTATGTGAACGGCAAGCATATGTGGGCCGTCGGCAAGCCCGGCGACAGCGCCGAAACCATGGTTCCCAACACCGCCGACCTATCCTTTCTGTGCGAACCGGAAAACGGGGTCATTGAGATCGTGCGGCAGTCAAGCAACTTTGTACACCGGGAAGGCGGGCGGCACGACGGCATCCGCGTGGGCCTGCCGGACCTGGTGAACGCCGCAAACCAGCACGATTTTGCGGTGCTGATGATGGGCTGTTTTCTGGCCCTGTTCATCGTGCACCTGGGCCTTTTTTTCTTTCTGCCCAGCTTTCGGGCCAACCTGTACTTTTCCCTGTTTTGCCTCATCTGGTTTTTCCGCAGCGGCGTGGTGGGGGCCAAGGTGTTTTCTTCGCTTTTGCCCCAGCTTTCCTGGTACGCAAAATTCCGCATCGAATACCTGTCCCTGCCCATGACCGGGCTTTTGGTGTGCCTCATGCTTCGGGAGCTGTTCCCCACCGTTTTGCCCAAGTGGTACCGGCGGGCGGTGCACGTGCTTTCCGCCGTGTTGATGCTGGTGTTTCTGTTTGCTGATACGGTGTCCATGAGCTGGGCCATGCTGGGCTGCTACGCCTATCTCTTCCTTGCCATCGTGCTTGCGGCGGTTTGTTTCGCCGTGCGGTTCCGGCGGCCCAACCCCTCCCAGGCCATTACGCTTTTGGGGCTGTCCCTGTTTTTGTACGCGGGCATTCGGGATATGTTTTTCCACAGCGGCATTTTGCTGCTGCCCGCCATACCGGCCACCTTTTCGGAAGTGGCCATGCTGGTGTTTGTGTTTTTTGAAATGACGGCCATGTTCATTGGCACCGCCCACGCCATGGAAGAAGCCCGGGCCATGGAACAGCGCCTGAATGCCGAAAACATCCTGCTGGACCGAACCAACCGCATGAAAAACGACCTGATGGCCACGGTGTCCCACGAAACCCGCACGCCTTTGGCGGTGCTTTCCGGCTACGCAGAGCTCATCGCCATGGAACTGCGGCGCAAGGGCGTGGACCCGCAAACGGCCAGGGACCTGGACCAGATTGCGGACGAAACCCAGCGCATTGCCAAAATCATGGAAGAAATGCAAACCCTTTCCCGCAACCGGGACGTTGCCGCCCGCCGGAGAAGGCTGCAAATCACCGACATTTTGGACCAAACCGCCCGGATGTACGCCCCCATTTTGAAGCGCAAAAACGTGACCCTCACGGTAGAGGCCGACCCGGACCTGCCCCCGGTGTTCGCCAGCGCCGACGGGCTGACCCAGGTGATGTTCAACCTTTTGCAAAACGCCCGCAACCACACGGAAAACGGCCGGGTGACGGTTTCCGCCGCCCGGGAAGGGGACCGGGTCGCCGTGCGGGTACAGGATACCGGCACGGGCATTTCCCCCGCCTTTTTGCCCCACGCCTTGAAGCGCCACCAGCATGAAAACCCGAACGGCGCGGGGATCGGCCTTTCCGTTTGCGAGGAACTGCTGACCGAGCTGGGCGGGGACATCCGGCTGGAAAGCGAGCTTGGCAAAGGCACCACGGTCATTTTCACTTTGCCCATCCACAGGGAAGGAGGCGGGGACGATGCCCAGAACCATCCTGCTGGTTGAGGACAACGAAAAGCTGAACGAAATCAACCGCCGGGCTCTCGCGGCCCAGGGCTACGCGGTGGCGACGGCGCAAACCCTGGAAAAGGCGCGGGAATGCCTGGAGGTGTGCGCCCCGGAGGTGATTTTGCTGGACGTGCTGCTGCCCGATGGCAACGGCATCGATTTTTGCGCGGAAATCCGGCACAAAACCGACGCGCATATCCTGTTTCTCACCTCCCGGGCGGAGCATGAGGACCGGCTTCGGGGGCTGGACATGGGCGGGGACGACTACATCACCAAGCCCTATAAGCTGGACGAAATGCTTTCCCGGGTGGGCGCGGCGCTGCGCCGGCGGGACATGCGCAGGGGCCTGCCCACCCAGCGGACGCTTGCCCGGGGGCCGCTGACGCTGGACCTTTGCTCCTTCCGGGCGTTTTGTGACGGCAAGGATTTGCTGCTGACCCGCAAGGAGTTTGCGCTGCTGTTGGTGCTGGCCGACTGCGGGGAAGCCCCGGTATCCAAGGAGCGACTGTACGAGGCTGCGTGGAACGCCCCCCTCAGCGAGGACGCGGGGGCCCTGTGGCGGCACATGTCCACCCTGAAAAAGAAGCTGGCGGACGCCGGAAACCGGCTTGTGCTGGCCTCCTCCCGGGGGGAAGGCTACTCGCTTTACATTCGGCCCTAACCGGGCGACCGTTGCTACGCCCGGCGGCAGGGGTATGAATCCGGCATTTTTGGCGCAAACTTCCAACGCCGCCCAAAGCGGCAATGGAAGGAGGGGTTGTATGCTGGATAAAATCGCGTTGGCGCTGGTGATTGCCGGGGCCGTCAACTGGGCCTTGATAGGCGTTTTTCAGTTCGATCTGGTGGCCTATTTGTTTGGAAGCGCGGCGGCGGTGGGCAGCCGGGTCGTCTACACCCTGGTGGGCGCGGCGGGCCTTTGGTGTATCACCTTGCTTTTTGGCGAGCGGGAGCGGGTGCGCGACTAGCCCTGGATGCCCTCCCGCAGCCTTTCCGCCGCGCCGATCAAAAAGGCGCGGTTGGTGAGCTTCCCCCGCTCCGGGTCCACCGTGGTGCCAAAATACCGCTCGATGCCCCCAATGCTTCCTCTTGTAAAAATCTCTTCCACCGCGTGGCGCACACACCGCTCCACCGCGGCGGCGGACGTATGGAAAGCGGCTGCGCAGCCCGGATACAGCGTGGCCGTTATTTCGTGTTCCAGCATGGGCGAGGGAATGATCTGGTCCAACAGCCATTCAATGTAAAGACGCCCTTTCAGGGTGCGCCGCACCTTCAAAGAAGTCATCAATTCTTCAATCATCTCCCCCCGCAGGTCCTTCATGGCCATGGCCAGCATGGGCCTGTGTTTTTGCGCCAGCAACGCAAGCAGGCTGGCCAGCTTCTCCGGCCCGGACAGCAGGGGAACCGCGCAGTCCACCCGAAGCTTGTCCCTTTTGCACAGCTCCGGTTCGCTCAGCATCAAAACCCTGGGGGGACAGGCCAGCCGCATCCGCCACAGGCTTTCCAGCACGCCATAGCCATCCAGCCTGGGCAGGCAGTTGTGCAACAGCAGCGCGTCAAACCGCACCCGGCCCAGCAGGGCGACGGCTTCCTCCCCGTCCCGGGCGCGCTCCACTTCCCACAGCACCGGGCCTGCGTCCAGCGCGCGCGCCACCGCCCCGGCCTTGTCCGTTTGCATCATGGCGATCAAAAGCCGCATGCCCATTCCCCCTTTTCTTCGCCTTTGCCAGATGCTTTTGACCCGTTTCACCTGTTTTCCTGCCGCAAAAAACCGAAAGGATTGTCGAAACACCATGCCGCGCGCCCTTTCCGCCGAAAGATTTTTGCCAAAAAGAGGAGGAAATCCGGGTTTCGATCCGCAAAAGTGTGATATACTATATTATATATATAAGAAGCATTTTGGGCGAATTGATGGCAAAGGAGCGTCCCTCATGTCTGTAACCATAAAGCAATTATCGGAAAAGTGCGGCCTTTCCATCTCCACCGTCAGCAAGGCGCTGAACAATTACAGCGATGTAAACGAGGACACCAAAAAACGGGTGCTGGACACCGCCAGGGAAAGCGGCTATTTTCCCAACGCCCTGGCCCGGGCGCTGAAAACCAACCGCACCTTTAACCTTGGGGTTTTGTTTGTGGACGAGTTTGGCAGCGGCCTGACCCACGCTTTTTTCGCCTCTGTGCTGGACAGCTTCAAGCGCTCGGCGGAGTCCAAAGGCTATGACATCACGTTCATTAACCACAACATTGGCCAAACCAACATGACCTACCTGGAGCATTGCCGGTACCGCAACGTGGACGGCGTTTGCCTGGCGTGCATCGATTTTGATTCCCCCGAGGTAATCCAGCTGATGGACAGCGGCTTTCCCGCCGTGACCATCGACCATGTGTTCAACAACCGCACCTGCGTGATGAGCGACAACGTCACCGGCATCAGCGATTTGGTGCGCTACGTGGTGGGCCAGGGCCACCGCCGCATTGCCTACGTTCACGGCAAGGCCAGCTCCGTGACCGAAAACCGCCTGTTTGGCTTTCACCGGGCCATGGCGGAGTTTGGCCTGAGCGTTGAGCCCGGCCACCTGGCGGAAACCGACTACCAGGACCCCACGCTGTGCTACCAGGCGGTGAAACAGCTGCTCTCCGGCCCTAACCGGCCCAGCTGCATCTTTATGCCGGACGATTTTGCGGCCATCGGCGGCATGGACGCCATTCGCGACGCAGGGCTTTCCATTCCCGGCGATCTCTCGGTGGTGGGCTATGACGGCTACCGGCTTTTGCAAATGCTTCACCCCCGGCTGACCACGTTGCGCCAAAACACGCAGAAAATTGGCGAGACCGCCGCCCTGGCGCTGATCGACTGCATCGACGACCCCTACACCGCCTGGGGCCAAACCATTCTGATTCCGGGCGATTTGCTGCCCGGCGAGACCGTGGGCCCTTGGAATGCCTGATTTTGTGGGCGGGCGCTTTTGAAATGGACAACTTTGCCCTTTTTGTGATGATTTTGTCATTTTTTTGTAGCGTTTTTGGAAGAAATATCGTATACTAAAGAGGCATAGAATCCTATGCGGAGCACATATCAAGGAGGGTCACATCATGCAGCAGCCGATGTACCAGCCCCCACAGCCCGAAAAACCCCGCCGCCGCAGAGGCGGTTTTGCCCGTTTCATGCGGGGGTATTTGATGTTGGTGGGCGCTGGCACTTCTTTGTACGTTCTGGTTCAGCTCATCATCCGGTTGCTGGTGGAACTGCAAAAATGGATGGCCACCCCGCCCATTTCCTAAGAAAGGAGCGTTGCCTCTTCCATGAAAAAATTCTTCAAACGCCTCTTTCTGGTCATTTGTTGCCTGGCCATCGCCTTTTTGGCGGTGCGCTTCGGCCCTGCTTTGTACTACCGGTTCTTTGGCAGCGGCAACACGGAATGGATCAGCGAACGCTTCAGCGAAGAGCTGAAAGAGAAAAACGAGCTGGTGGTGTTTGAAACCACCCTGACCGGCCAGGAGACCGCTTCCCAAAAGGCCTGGCTGATTGGCAAGGTGCAGGAAGTGATCGTGCCTTACTCGTATTCCATCAGCTTTGTGGTGGACCTGAGCCACAGCGACGTATCCGTAAACGGCAACACCATCGAAGTGCGCTTGCCCGCGCCCAAGGCCAGCTATTCCAAGCTGACCGTGGACGAAGCGAAAATGAAAAAATACGACTGGCTCTTTCCCCTCACCCCCGAGCATTACGCCCAGATCAAAACAGAAATTGAAAACAAGCTGTTTGACGAGTGCGCAAGCAAGCAGGAATACCTGGCCGCCGCCTGGGAATCGGCGGAGAAAAACATGGCCGGTATTTTCAAGTCCGTCGCCGAGCGTTCGGCGGAGGGCGTCACCTGCGATATCAAGGTGATTCAGGAAGCGGCCACCCCGGTTCCGTCGGCAACGGAGGCGGCCAGCCAGGCGGCCCTGCCCCAAAAGGAAAAGGTCACCCCGGCGCCCGCAACGTAACTGCCTTTGTGCATGCATTTCAAAAGACAGTCCCGCTTGGAACTGTCTTTTTTCGTATTGGGGATGTTTTGCCCCGTGCGGAGCGCGGGCCAAGGAAGGGTACGGGGGCTTGCCCCTGGCGGGACGCAAGGGCAGAGCCCTTGCCGTGCTCCCCCTCCCCCATCATAGCACGCACTTTAAAAACTCCTGGGTGCGGCGCTCCTTGGGGCTTGAAAACAGCTCGTCGGGCGTGCCCTCTTCCACGATGAGGCCGTCGGACATAAAAATGACGCGGTCCGCCACGTCCCTGGCAAAGCCCATTTCGTGGGTCACCACCACCATGGTCATGCCCTCGTTGGCCAGCTGCTTCATCACCTGCAGCACCTCGCCGATCATTTCCGGGTCCAGGGCGCTGGTGGGTTCGTCAAACAGCATCACATCCGGAGACATGGCCAGGGACCGGGCGATGGCCACCCGCTGCTTCTGCCCGCCGGAAAGCTCATGGGGATAGCTGTCGATCTTGTCGGAAAGCCCCACCCGGTGTAACAGCTCCATGGCCCGCTTGTCGGCTTCCTCCCGGGTCAGCTTTTTCAGGTCCACGGGGGCCAGGGTAAGGTTTTTTCGCACCGTCAGGTGGGAAAACAGGTTGAAGCTTTGAAACACCATGCCGATGTTCTCCCGCACCCGGTTGATGTCCACCCGCTTGTCGGTGACCTTGTAATCATCAATGGTGATCTCCCCGCCGGTCACTTCCTCCAGCTTGTTCAGGCAGCGCAAAAACGTGGACTTGCCCGAGCCGGAAGGGCCGATGATGCACACCACTTCGCCCTCCATCACGGTCAGGTCGATGCCGTTTAACACCTCAAGCCCGGCAAAGCTTTTGCGCACATTTTTAGCGATAATCTTTTCTTTCATAATTCAGCTTTTTCTCCACATGCTTTGATAGCACCATCAGAATGGAAATGACCACCAGATAGAAGATGGCCACCAGGATATAGGTGGCGAAGAACTGGTAGGAACGGCCCACGTAGACTTTCGCCTTGTTCACCAGGTCCGCCAGGCCGATGACGGACAGGATGGAGGTATCCTTCACCGTGATGATGAACTGGTTGACCATGGAGGGAATGGCAATTTTAATGGCCTGGGGCAACACCACGCGCACCATGGTGCGGGCGGAGGAAAGGCCCAGGCTGCGCGCCGCCTCCACCTGGCCCTTGTCCACGGCGGAAATGCCGCCGCGAAAAATTTCGGACAAATAGGCGCCCGCGTTCAGGCTGAGGGTGATCACGCCGGCGATTTCCGCGCTGATGCGGAAGGAAGGCTGGAACAGCTGAATCAGCTGAGGAACGCCAAAATACACAATAAACGCTTGCACAATCATCGGTGTGCCGCGGATGACCCACACATACACACCGGACAGGAAGCGCAGAATTCTCAATTTTGAGATGCTTAACAGCGACGTAAAAAAGCCGATGACCGTGCCAAAAAAAATGGAAACCAGCGCGATATAGACCGTGACCCACAGGCCTTGTATCAGCAGAGGCGCCGATTCCTGAAACGCTCTTGCAAAATCCATATGCAACTCTTTCTCGTAAGCAGACGAATGCGGTTGCCGCGCCAACCCAATTGGCGCGGCAACCGCCGAAAAAGCTTAGTAACCGTACTTCGCCAAAATTTCGTCGTACTTGCCGCTTTCCTTGATGTTCTTGAGGCCCGCGTTGAACATTTCAATCAGCTCAGGATTCATGCCCTTCTTCACGGCAAAGCCATAATACCGGACATCGATCACATCGCCCACGGTCTTCAGGGGCAGGCTCTCGTTTTTGATGGCCCATTCCACGACGGAGCGGTCCTCAAAACAGGCGGCGTTGGTGCCGTTGCCCACGGCGGTGTACATGGTGGGAGAATCTTCGTAGTACTGGAGGGTGAAGCCATACTGCTCCGCAATGCTTTCCGCGTACTGGGCGCCCATGGTGCTGGTTTTGACCGCCACCACCGTGCCCTTGAGCTGATCCGGGGCGGCGATGTCGCTGTCGGCGCCGACCACCATCACCTGGCCATCCTCAAAGTAGCCTTCGGAAAAATCATACTGTTCCTTGCGCTCGTCGGTGATGGTCATGCCGGCGATCATGGCGTCGGCCTGGCCGGACTGCACCGCGCCCATGGCGGGATCAAAGCCCTCGTTGCGCATTTCATAGGCAAAGCCCTGGTCCTCGGCGACGGCGGCCAGCAGGTCCATGTCCACGCCGACATAGGTGTTGGTGTCGGTGTCGAGATACTCAAAGGGCGGGAAGGAGATATCGGAATAAATGACGTACTTTTTGCCTTCGGCAACGCCGCTAACGGCCGCCAGACAAAGGACCAGAACCAGCACGAGGCCAAGAACGCGTTTGGTAGCTTTCATGGTTCAACCTCCCTATTCCATAATGTAATGTCAGAGTTTATTGTAATTTTGGCAAATTCATTTGTCAAGCAAAGTCCTTGCATGGCAAGGGGTATAGCAACTTTGCCCCTCGGGCCCGCAACGGCAGTCCCCGCCCCATTCCCCCTTTTCTCACCAAGCGAAACAGGGCTTTCGCCCCCTGAAAAAAGACAAACAAAATGCAAGATTCACCATGCTTTGCCCCTCGGTTCCCCGGGCTTGCGCCTTCCCCTTCGCCTTGGCTGCGGGGGAAAGAAGCAGGCACCGACAAACTTGTTTGGAGGCGGGATGGGGCCTGCTCAAAAAGGCACAGGCGAACCTTACCGAAAAGTAAGGTTCGCTTTTCGCCTTTATGGGCGTTTCCTGTGATACAATTTGAGCAATAACATCGGCGTTTTCCGCCCATGCATCCTCTTCCCGGAGCATCCAGCCATCAAACAACAGGAGGTTGCCCAGATGAGTAAAAAGTATATTGCCCTTCTGCTAAGCGCGCTGATCTTTCTAAGCCCGCTTTTTTCCGGTTTGGCCACGGAGGAGCCCGCCCCTCCGCCCGCCCCAGAGCTTTTGACCGCCGAAACCACCCCGGAACCGGAGCCAACGCCGGAGCCGGCTTTGCAAACCCTCGGCGGCGAAGCCCCGGAACCCATGGCCGAAGGCGATTTGCTTTTGCTGGCGGCGCCGGTGCTTTCCATTTCCCCCGCCACGCTGCGCCTGCGACTGGTGGACGACGCCACCGCTGTGCTGACGCCGGCATGGGCGAATCAGCCAGAAGGGTCTTTCACCTATTATTGGAGTGTAGCGCCGGAAAGCGCAACGATCATCTCGGTGAGCGATGAGCAAAACGCACGCACCACTGTCACCGCCCTCAGCGCAGGGACCGCCACCGTCCAACTGGTGGCCGTGCCGACTGGACCTTACCCAAACTTCACGGCCACCTGCCAGGTAACGGTGACGGATTATAACGGCGAAGGCTTTACCTACGCCTATTCGGAGCCTGTCTTTTCCACGGACGACGCCGAAAACCCCACAACCTTTCTGACAGAATGGGCCACCGAACCCACGGGCACGGTGACCTATTCCTGGACCTCCAGCAATCCGGCGGTTGCAAGCGTGGTCGATTCAAACGCCGACCTGGCCCTCGTCATCCCCGTAGCCCCTGGCCAAGCCACCATTACCGCGACTTGCAAGCGCGACGAAACCGTCATTGCCGCCACCAGCGCGCTGGTGACCGTGAAGGGCCACGCCACCGGCATTGCCCTGTCCATGGGCAAAAGAACCCGGCTGTTCGCGGACATTGGCGACACGGTGCGGCTGCAAGCCACGCTCCTGCCCGCTGGCTTTGTGGTGGAAAGCCCGTCCGACGTGGTGTATGAATTGGTTCCGGGGGAAACCACCGCCACAGACGCCACCCTTAGCGATACTGAAAAAGGGCTTGTGGAAGCCGGACGGGAACTTGGCAACATCCGGGTGAAGGCGACCCTGCCGGGCCTTGCGGGCGTGGAAGCCACCATCGACATCCCGGTGGTGAACCTCCCGCTGACTTCGCTTGCCTTCTTTAGCGGCTCCTTTTCCCTGCACCAGCAGGAAACGCTGGATTTGGCCGGCCAAATTCGCCGCATCCCCCTCAACGCCACGGAGGCGCTGGAATGGAGCAGCAACGCCCCCGCGATTGCCACCGTTGAAAACGGGGTGGTGACCGGCCTTGTCTCCGGCACCGCGAAAATCACCGCCAAGGGTAAGGAAAGCGGCGTATATACCACCTGCGCGGTAACGGTGACCTCCCCCGCCGCTACCCACTTTGATATACTGAAGAGCGGCACGGAGATCGTTACAGGGCTGACCGTTTCCCTTCCCAAAAAAGCCACCCTTCCACTGACCGCCAGGCTTACCCCCTCCACCTGTACAGACAAACCGGTCTGGACCTCCGGCAACCCATTGGTCGCCTCCATTTCCTCCACTGGCCTGGTCGTGGCCAAAATGGGCGGAACCGCCCAAATCACCGCCACGGTCGGCACGCTTCAAAAAACATGCGACATTTACGTGGACGTGCCGCTGACGTCCATCAGCTTGCGGGGCGAAGATCTGCTAAGGGAAAGCAGCGCAAGCCCGCTGGACAATGTCATCCGCACCCCGGCGGACGCCACGGACGACCTGACCTGCACCATGGCGTTGATAGACGGCGAACCCGGGGAACAGCTTTCGGATATTTTGGAGGAAAGCAAAATAGCCTCCGGCGTTCTCTCCGTCTTGCCAGGCGCTCGCGGAGGCGCAAAGATCCAGGTAACGGTAACGTCCGCAAGGAACCCGGCGGTCAAAACCACCGCCATTTATAAGGTGAGCGTCCCCTTGGAATACCTTTCCTTCACAGGTGGCGATTCTTTCGTCCTTAAAGTGGGCGAAACTTCCGCGCCAGACGCGCTCGGCGGCACCTTTGTGCCCGCGGACGCCACCGACGTCGTCACTTGGACCAGCAGCAACACCAGCGTATTTCGTGTTGTAGAAACCCGTTCCGTGTCCGACGGCACTCGCGTCGTCATTCAGGGCGTTGGTTCAGGCGGGGCGTTTCTTTTTTCCCACCGCAACAACATCCCCTTTTTCTTCAAAAAGGTCTATGTGCATGACACACCCACAAAAATCGTCATTCCGGCTTCCAAAAAACTCCATCGGGGATACTATGGTTCCCCATTTGCGCCAAACGAGTTCATCGTTACGCATGCCGGCCCCTTTGGTTCCTTTGAATTTATCACCCTTCAAAAATCGCCCGGCGGATCGGATTCCATTGGCGTTGGGGATGGCCAACCGCTTGTGGGGGTTGCCGCTGACGCCGCCATTGGCGACCGGGCCAAGGTTTATTTGCAGTATGATGATGGTCAAAACG
>JAVBTE010000131.1:0-16327 GCA_031556335.1 Eubacteriales bacterium
CAAAAAGCTCCGGCCCCTTGCCCTTCTCCCCTCCCTGCTTTTGGCGGTGCTGTTTGCCGGAATCATGACCCTGGCCCAAAGCTTTCAGGCGGATGGCACCGCCGGGCTGCTGACGGAAAGCCGGGCGTCCCTTTTGACGGCCCTGCTGTTTTTTGCGGAACGGACGCTCCTTTTTTTCCTCGCCCTGGCTTTGTTTGGCTGGCTTTTGCAAAGAAAGGGCCCCGGGCTTGCCTTTCTGCGCCGCCCCGGGGCGGTGTGGCTTACGGCGGGGCTTTTGCTTGTATGCTGGCTTCCCTATTTTGTTTGCACCTTTCCCGGCACGGTCAGCAACGACAGCATCACCCAGCTGAAAGAAATTTACGGGGTCAAGCCCCTGTCCAACGGAAACCCGGTCTTTCAAACCTTTTTGCTTTGGGCGTTTTGCCAAATCGGCAATCTGCTGCAAAGCCCCAACGCGGCGGTGGCCCTGTATTGCGTCGCGCAGGCGCTTCTCATGGCCCTGCTGCTTTCCCACACCCTGAAGGCCATGGAGCGGGCGGCCTCTCCCCGTTTTTTGACCCTGGCCGCCTTCCTGCTGTATGCCCTGTGCCCCATTTTTCCCCTGTTTGCCTTTTGCGTGGGCAAGGACACCAACTTTGCCATGGCCGTGCTGTTTTTGTCTCTGATGGTGTGGCGGGTGGTATGCCAGCCGGAAGGCGAACGGC
This sequence comes from Eubacteriales bacterium, assembly GCA_031556335.1. Lineage (GTDB taxonomy): Bacteria > Bacillota > Clostridia > Christensenellales > Aristaeellaceae > Limiplasma. The sequence continues at coordinate 705 of JAVBTE010000131.1, forward strand.
TGCCCGGCCCCGCGCTTGTGGGGCTGTGCGCATCCGGCGTGCTGGTGATGCTGCTGCGCAACCCCGGCCTGTATCTGGCGGCGCTCACCCTTTTCCTGCTGCTTTTGTGGACGCTTCAAAAAAAGCAACGGGCTACGGGCCGCCTGTGGCGGGCCCCGGCCCTGGGGCTTGTTGTTTTGGCCCTGTCCTTCAACCTTTGGCACGGGCTGGCGCTGCCCCTGGTTCAGGCCGAACCCATGCCGGAGGCGGAAGAATACTCCGTGCCCTTGCAGCAGGTGGCGCGGGTGGTGGTTTCCCAGCCCGAAACCCTGTCGCACTCGGAGATTGCCGCCATCAGCGCGGTGCTGGACTTCTCCCGCATCAGGGCGGAATACCGGGGCGAACTGAGCGACCCCATCAAAAACCTGTGGAACGAGTCCGCCAGTCCCCAGGCGAAGGCCACTTTCTTCCGCACCTGGCTTTCTATGGCCCCCAAGCACCCCGGCACCTATTTCAGCGCCACCTTCCACAACACCTACGGCTATCTGGCCCCGGGGTACCTGTCCACCCTCAAGCCCACGCTGCTCATTGGCAAGCAGGGCCATACCACGGACCTGGACGGCCGGTTCGATTTTTCCGTGAACCCCAACAGCGGCCCCCTCAAGGCCGCCATGGACAGGCTTTCCGCCTTCCCCCTCGCCCGCTGGCTGCTGGCCCCGGGGCTGTATGGCTGGGTCGCGCTGTTCGCCTTTTTTACGCTGCTTGCCTCCCGCCAAAAAAAGCTGCTGCTGCCCGCCTTCCCGGCACTGTTCACCTTGCTGGGCTGCCTGTTTTCGGCGGTGAACGGCTATTTCCGCTACGCCATGCCCCTGTACTTTTCCGCGCCCCTGCTTTTGGCCCTCTGCGCCCAGGCGGGCGCGCCCTGGACCCATCACTCAACGAAGGAGAAACGCCAATGAAACTGTTGATCGCCCTGCCCTGCTACAATGAGGCGGAAAAAATCGGCCAGGTGCTGCGCTCCATTCCCGTGGCCTACGAGGGGGTGGATTTTGTGCGGCTGCTGGTGGTGGACGACGGCAGCGCCGACGGCACCGCCGACATCGCCTTTTCGGCCGGGGCCACGGTCATCCGCCACAAGCAAAACAAGGGCCTGGGCCAGGCCTTTCGCAGCGCGGTGGATTTTGCCATCGACCATGGCTACGACCTGATGGTGAACATGGACGGAGACGGGCAGTTTGACCCTGCCGACATCGCCCGGCTCATTCAGCCCATCATTCGCCAGGAGGCGGACTTTGTGACCGCCTCCCGGTTTCTTGGCGGCCAGAAAATTCCCCACATGCCTCCGGTCAAGCGCTGGGGCAACGCCCAAATGAACCGGCTCATCAGCCGCCTGTGCGGCCAAAAGCTGTCCGACGTCAGCTGCGGCTTTCGTGCATACAGCCGGGAAACGCTGCTGAAAATCAACTTTTACGGCCGCTTCACCTACACCCAGGAATCCTTTCTCAGCTTTCATTTCAACAGCCTTACCATGAAAGAGGTGCCCATCGGGGTCACCTATTTCCCGGAGCGGAAAAGCCGTGTGGCGGGCAACATCTTCCGCTACCTCAAAAAAACCTCCGGCATCATCCTGGGCCTGATGCGCGACTACTACCCCATGAAATTCTTTGGCATGCTGGGCCTCATTTTTATGGTTCCCGCCCTGTTTTTCGGCCTGATGTTTTTGATCCATTACCTGACCGTGGGCTATTTCTCCGGCTATCTGTTTGCGGGGCTGATTTCCGCTTTCTGCATCCTGATCGCCGTTTTGATGGTGTCCTTTGGGGTGGCCATGGAGAGCATGGTGCGCATCAACCGCAACGAAAACCGCATTCTGTACCAGGTTCGCAAAAACGCCGCCACCACCTCCGACGAGCACCCGGAGGTACTGTATCAATGAAATGGCTTTTGACCATCGACCATCCCGCCTGGGTTCACCAGTTCCACCACATCGTGGGCATCCTGGAAGCGGAAGGCGACCCCGGCCGCGTGCTGGCCATTGACCGGGGCGGGGCCGGAGAACTGCTGAAGGCCTATGGCATCCCCTACGTGCGCTGCGCGGGCACCACGGGCAAGGGCGTTGTGCAAAAGGCGCTGCTGCTACTTGGCCTCAGCCTGGAACACACCTTCCAGGGCCTGCGGTTCCGGCCCGACGTGTTCATTGGCCGGGGGTCCCCCATGCAGGCCGTGGCCGCCTGGGTCTGCCGCAAGCCCCACCTGCTGTATGAGGACACGGAGGTCAGCCGTTTCAGCCTGAACATTTGCCGCCGCATCTCCACCAAGATTTTGACCCCCCGCACCTTTCTCACCGACCTGGGCCCAAGGCAGGAGCGGGTGGATACCTTCAAGGAGCTTTTCTACCTGCACCCCTCGGTGTTTACCCCAAACAAGCAGGCGCTGCGCAACGCCGGTTTCAACCCCGACGAGCCCTACCTGGTGGTGCGGTTCAGCGCCTGGAACGCCAGCCACGACATTGGCAAAAAGGGCCTGGACCCGGCGGGGAAGGCAGCCCTGGTGAAGCGGCTGGAACGGTATGGCCGGGTGTATGTCAGCGACGAGGGGGAACTGCCCCCGGCCCTTGAGGGCAACCGGCTCAAAACCCCTTATGTGCTCATTCACCACGTGCTGGCCTTTGCCCGCCTGGTGTACAGCGAAGGGGCCACCATGGCCAGCGAGGCCGCCATGCTGGGCACCCACGCCCTGTACGTGAACGCCATCGTGTCCGGCACCACCCGGGAGCTGAACGAGCGGTACCAGCTGATGTACAATTTCAACGAGGGCCCGGAGCGGTACGGCCGGGCCGCAGAAAAAGCGGAAGCGTTGCTTTTGGACCCGGACCTGGAAGCAAAGGGGCGGGAGAAGCGGAAAAAGCTCCTGTCGGAAAAGGTGGATATCAACGCCTATTTCATTGCCGAAGCCCGGCGGCTGGCAAAAGAAGGGCGCAGGGCGGCCGTGAGGGCCTCAAAGGAGCAACCCAATGAACGTAAACATCCTGTGGAATGACCTGACGGGCCTTACCTGGCTTTCCCTGGGCAACGGCTGGCGGAACCTGTTTCTGCTCAGCTGCCTTTTGCAGGCCGGGGCCCTGGGAACCGCTTTTGGCATTCATCACTGGTTCAGCCGCAAAAGCCGGGCCGCCAGCTTTTTCACCGGCGTGGCGGCCACGCCTCTTGTGCAGTTTTTGTGGACCCTGGCCCTGGCCCTTGTATGGCCCCGGGCGCCTAAGCTTGTGTACATCGGGGCCCTGCCCGCCCTGGCCGGGGTATACCTGCTGCTCGTATGCCTGCGTCGCCTGAAAAGCGTTCCCGCTTTGCTCCGGCAGGGGCTTGCTTTCCTCCGGCGGGTGTTCCATTTTGACAAGCCCGCCCTGGTGTCCCTGTGCTTTGCCCTTTGCATGCTTACGCTGCTTTTGCCCGTTTGCGTGCGGCTGTGCGGCAGCATGAACGCCGCGGGCTCCGGGGATTCCGGGGAATACATGGCCCTGGCGGAGCGGTACTGCCAGGACCGGGATTTTTCCAAACTTTTGGAAAAGGACGAGCAGGAAGGTCATTTCCGGGGCAACAGCCACTTCCCCTCCTTGGAGCTGTACATGACCTACGGCCTGATGCACACCCCCGGGGCGTATGGGTACCCCTACGATAAGCCCATGCTGGCGGGCCTAGGCATGCTCACCTTCTATATGATGTCCGCGTTTTTGGCGCTGCTTTTGGTGCTTTGCCGGCAGCGCAAGCGCTGGGTGCTGCTGGGTCTGCTTTTGTTCAACCTGGTGCCCAACCTGTATTTTTCCGTGAACGGCTCTCCCCGGGATATCTGGCGCATTCTGGCCCTGTTTGTGGCCGCCCTGTTCTTTGCGGAGCTTCGGCCCCTTGGGGGCTTCAAGGCCTATGCCGCAAAGCTTCCGGCTGCGGTGCTCATCTGCTTCACCGCCATGAGCGCCCACGTGGTCAGCTTTGTGGTGCTGCCCTTCATTGTGGTTGCCTGGGTGCTGAGCCAGTGGTACGCCGCCGCCCTGAAACGGGACAAAAAAACGGTTCGAGCCCTTTTCGGCAGCGTGGGCATTGCCCTCGGCGGCCTGGCGGGCACGCTGGTCGCCTTTTGGGGCAACATTTGGTGCTACCTGAAATGGGGGGAAATGTCCCCCTGGCGGCTGATGACCACCTATACCAGCGCCCCCTGGTATGAAATGTATATGCAGGGGGAATATAAGCTGGAGGCCACCACCACAAAGCTGAACTTCTGGCAGGCGCGGTATGACATCGTCATGGCCTACGCCACCCCCATCGGCCTGTGGGGCATGCGGCTGGCCCTGGTCGGGCTGGTTTGCGCCATTTGCTACTGCTTCTGGCGGCGGCACGGGCGCACCCGGGAACTGCTTGGCGACGGCCGGCTGGTGCCCGCCGGTACCCAAAGCGGCGCGGCCCTGGCGGAAACCCTTTGCTATGCTTCCCTTCTGACCCTGTGCACCCTGGCCCCCATGACCGGCCTTCTGGACAGCAAGCTTTACAGCTTTTCCGGTTCCTTCCTGACCATGCAGCGCTATACCCTGCAATGGTTTTTGCTGGCGGCGGTCATGATCCCGGCGGCCCTGGCGGCTTTTAGCGATGTGTGGCCCGGCGTTTGCCGCTTTTTGCACCAAAAGCTTTCCGGGCCCAAGGACTGGCTTTTGAAGCGGCCCTTTGGCAAACCGCTGCAAAGCCTGTGGCGGAACCTGCCCGCCCTTTTCTGCGCCGCGCTGTGCGTTCTTTCCTTTTGGCACGGCACCAGCCAAACCGGCTATGACAACAGCTTTTACCGTTACAGCCGCCAGGTGATGGAGGACGAAAGCACGCTGCTGGACAACGGCTTTTTGCAGCGCTATGGGCTGCTCATGGCCGGGGCCCGCCATGTGCCCCAGGATGAAAAAATCCTCGTCAGCCGGGCGGGTTACCAGTATCCCCTTCATGCCCGGGGCTATGTGCTGACCTCCAACCCCATCGTGCCCCTTTTGAACCTGCCCCAGGAGACCGTGCCCGCCGCCCTTTCGGAACTGAAAGTGGCCATGGTGGCCACCGAGCCAGATTTTTGGGACGAGCGGTACTACGCTCAGTCCACCCTCAGCAGCACCCTGAACACCCTACCCCCGGAGCAGATTTTTGAGGACGCCCACATGCGCCTGTACGTTTTGAACCCGGCGGCGGCGGCGGCCCTCCGGGCGGAGCTGGCCGGGCAAAATTCCGCGCCCTAAAGGGTTCGCGCCGTATTGACTGCTTCTGTTTGACGTGATACGATCCTCATACCGATTGAAAAGGGGGGACGCAATGAATTGTCCCAAATGCGGAAGCCTTTTGCCACAAGGCGCGCAGTTTTGCAACGTCTGTAACGAGCCCCTTCAAAGCACGGGCTACGTTCCCTATGCGCCCACGCCCTCCCAGGGCTATTCCCAATCCCCGGGGTATGGCCAGCAGGGGTACCCCGCCGCCCAGGGCTATGCCCAGCCCCAGCAGGGGTACGACCCCCAGCAGGGCCAGGGCTACACCCAGCCCCAGCAGGGATACGACCAGCAGGGCCAGGGCTACCCGGCGGGCTACCAAAGCTCCTACCAGCAAAGCTACGCGCAATATACTTCCCAAAACTATCCCCAGGGGTACCAGCAGCCCACCTATGGCGGCTATTACGCCGCCCAGCCCACGCCTCGCCGGGAGACGGGCGCGTTTTTAAGCGCCATTGCCCAAATTCCCCGCATGGCCCTGGACGCTTTTCGCGACCCCGGCGCTGTGCTGCAAGGCGTTATGGAACGCCGGGACGTGTACACCGCGCCGGTGATTGCGGCGCTTACGCTGCTGTTTACCTTCCTGTGCGCCATGGTGGTGACCCGAAGCCTGGTGGGCGTTATCTTCAGCGGCCTCGCTTCCGCAGGCGCGCCCCTGGCGGGGGACACGGCCAGCCTGAACCAGGGCGTCAGCTACATCGCCGGAAAAATAGGGCCTTCCCTGGGCGGGGTGGCCGCGCTTTGCCAGCTTTTTGCCATTGCCTTCCCCACTGCGGTGGCCCTTGTGTACCTGTGCGCCATCTGCAAGCTGCGCTTTTCCCTGGAACTGCTGTGCGGCCTTGTGGCCATCACCACTTTGCCTACGCTTGCGGTGGCCCTGCTCAGCATGGCGGGCAGCCTTTTGCATCCCGTTCTGCCGCTGATTTTGATCCTGTTCGGCATGGTGGTCAGCTATGTTTTCATGGGCGCTTTGCTGGGCCGCATGACCGGCCTGCCGGAGAACCAGATGGTGCTGGTGAAAATTTTGTGCATCGCCATTTCCCTGCTGTTTGTTTTGCTGTTCTCCCTGGTGGTGGGCGGGGCGCTGATGAGCAGCTCCTACCGGTGGGTGACCACCGTGCTGGGGAACCCCAGCGGGTTGATGTAAAAAAGGACTTGCTTTCGGGGATGCGGACGCATCCCCTTTTTCTTTGATGGCAGGAAAGGCCCCCTGCATGTCCTCCCCCCTCCGCGCATATACTAGCCTGATGTGCATCCGTCAATTGCGCGGGAACATCGTTCATGGTATGATAAAGCGTATGGAAAAATGGAGGCAAAAGCATGTTGTTTCACGATTCACACAACCCTGTATACAGATCTCCCCTGGGGGGCGTCAAAGCCGGCGAAAGCTTGCGCCTGCGTTTTTTGTGCGACGAGTGCGACGCGGTCACCCTGCGCACCTGGGATGGGGCCGAGCGCCGCTTTCCCATGCGCCCTCACGGAGATCACCTGTACGAGGCCGAGGTGATCCTGCCCGAAACCCCCATGCTTTTCTGGTACGATTTCATCATCCACAGGCCGGAAGGGGACCTGCGCTACGGCAACGCCGGGGACCAGCTGGGGGGCGAAGGCGCGGTGGCCCAGGGCCAGCTTCACAGCTATCAGGTCACAGTGTATGACCCCGCCTTTGACACGCCGGACTACCTCCACCGGGGCGTGATCTATCAAATCTTTCCGGACCGCTTTTGCCGGGACAAATCGGGCTTGAAGGGCCGGGTCCGCAAGGTGAAGATCGCCCATCCCGAGGCCACCTTCCACGAAAGCTGGGAGGAAGCCCCCTCCCTTGACCTTGACCCGGAAAACGGCGACAACCGCGCCCTGGACTTTTTTGGCGGCACGCTGAAAGGCATCCAGCAAAAGCTGGACTATCTGCAAGCCCTGGGGGTCAGCGTGCTCTATCTGAACCCGGTGTTCCGGGCCCGTACCAACCACCGCTACGATACCGGCAGCTATGAGGAGATCGACCCCATCCTGGGGGACGACGAAAGCTTTGACGCGCTCATGGCCGCGGCCCAAATGCGGGGCATGCGGGTGCTTTTGGACGGGGTGTTCAGCCACACCGGGGCCGACAGCCAATATTTCAACCGCTACGGCCATTACGACTCCATCGGCGCGTATGAAAGCCAGTCTTCGCCCTACTATTCCTGGTACCGGTTTGAGGAGTTCCCGAGCAAATACAACGCCTGGTGGGGCATTTACACCCTGCCTGCCGTGGAAAAGGACAATCCTGAATACCAAAAATACCTGCTGGACGTGGAAACCGGGGTGCTGCCCCGGTGGATTCGGCGGGGGGCCGCCGGGTGGCGGCTGGACGTGGCCGACGAACTGCCTGTTCCCATGCTGCAAAGCATGCGCAAGGCCATCAAAGCCGCCGATCCTTCCGCCGTGCTGGTGGGCGAGGTATGGGAGGACGCCAGCAACAAAATTTCCTACGGCGCCCCGCGCAGCTATTGCCTGGGCGACACCGTGGACGCCGTCATGAACTATCCCCTGCGCCGGGCCGTGATCGACTTTTTTACCGGGGTCATCGACGCGCCTCAGCTTTGCCGGCTCATTTTGCACCAGCAGGAGGTATACCCCGCGCCCTTCCTGTATTCCCTCATGAACCTTCTGGGCAGCCATGACCGGGTGCGCATTGTAAATGCCCTGGCGGGGCACGACAAAGAAGGGGCCATTCAAATGCCCCGGGAGGAAGCCCAAAAAATTCGCCTGAGCAAGCCGGAACTGAGCAAGGCCAAAAAGCGGCACCTGGAAGCCTTGCGGCTTCTGTGCGCCCTGCCCGGGGCCCCCACCGTGTACTATGGCGACGAGGTGGGCATGCAGGGCATGGCCGATCCCTGGAACCGGGCCCCCATGGAATGGGACAACGGGGACGCCACCCATTGGAGCGCGGTGTCCGCGCTGCTCAATGAGCGGCGGGAAAAAAAGGCCCTGCAAACCGGGTTTCTGGAGGCCCAGGCACTGGGCCCGGACGCCTTGCGCGTTCGCCGCTTCGGCGTGGACGGCAAGGACGTTTTTGGAAACGAGCTGCCCGGCCCGGACGTTTTTGTGAGGATCAGCCGAAAGTGACCGAACCTTAAATAAAGCCCGTTCCCTGCAAAAGAAAGCGAGCATTTTGTATGCATTTTACCTCCCTCACCCTGAGGCAGTTTCGCAACCATCCTTCCCTGACCCTTGCGCCCTCGGAAGGCATCACGGTTTTGTACGGCGCCAACGGCGCCGGCAAATCCAATGTGCTGGAGGCCATGCACCTTCTGTCCCTGGGCCGCAGCCACCGCACCACGGCGGACCGGGAAATGATCGCCCAGGGGGAAAGCGTGGCCTTCATTCGCGGCGAAACCCTGCGGTTGGACGGCAAGCACGACGTGGAGGTTCGGCTGTATCCCTTTGAAAAGCCCCAAAAGCGGGTGCTGCTATTTGGCAAGCCCGCCTTGCGCATTGGCGACATGATGGGCCACGCCACCTGCGTGATGTTCTCCCCGGAGGACATCCGCATCGTGCGGGACGGCCCGGCGGCCCGCCGCCGCTTTGTGGACATGCAGCTGTCCCAAATCCGTCCCAGCTATTTAAAGGCCCTGAAAACCTACCTCACCGTGCTGGAAAGCCGCAACGCTTTGCTGAAAGCCCAGCGGCAAAGCCCCATGGCCGACTTTGATACCCAGCTTGAAACCTGGGACGAGCAGCTGGCCGGGGCGGCGGTCTACGTGGTGGAGCACCGCCGGTGGTTCCTTTCGGAGCTGTCCGAAAACGCCGCCGCCCAATATGCCCTCATCAGCGAGGACCCCCTGGAAACCTTTCAGCTGCGCTACACCGGCCCCTTGGCCGCCAACGACCAGCCCTACCGGGCCATGCTGTCCGGGCTGAAACGCACCCGCGCCGAGGACCTGCAGCGGCAGTTTACCTCCTTTGGCCCCCACCGGGACGACGTGGCCATGCTGCTGTGCGGCAAAGAGCTACGCGCCTTTGGCAGCCAGGGCCAGCTGCGAACGGCGGTGCTCAGCATGAAGCTGGGCGAACTGACCCTGATCGAGCGGGAAATGGGCGAATTTCCCACCCTGCTGCTGGACGACGTGTTCAGCGAGCTGGACCTGAAACGCCGCAACGCCCTCCTGAAAAGCACAGAGGGCGTGCAAACCTTTTTGACCTGCACCGACAAGCAGGATGCCGCCGGGGCCCGCGCGGATGTGTTTTTGCGGGTATGTCAGGATGCGGATGGGAAGGCGGACGTGGTCGAGGGGTAGGGCGAGGGGACGTTTGCAGGGGTTTCACCCCTGCACCCCACCAGGGGCCAGCCCCTGGACCTGGCTCAGGGCCCAGCCCTGAATACTTCCACAAACACCATCTTTTCTCCAAACACCCGGAAAGCCTCCTGCTGCTGCTGACTTGGCAAAACAGACACGTCCAGGTCCGCCCGCATGCGAAGGCGGATTTCTTTCGGCACCCGGTTTGCGCCGGGCAAGGTCCAGTCCCACTCCACCACCCATTGCTCGCTTTCCGTTTGGTACAGCCCCGGGGTGCCTTGGCCGTTTTCCATATCCGCAAAATCCAGCGGTTGCCCGTTTTCATCCGCAATCTCCAGCCAGCCATAGGTTTCCCGCAGCGTTTCCGCCGCCTCCCGGGTGTTTTCCAAGGGCAGCATCTGAAACGCAATATGGGTGGACAAGGGGGTCATGGAAAGCCGTTTCATGCGCACCGCGCAGTCCTTCAGCCGAATGTCTTCCTGGGCTTCGCCGCCCGCCGCCTTCCGCGCCCACACGTCATGGCGAAAGGCCAGGCCCGCGTCCGCGTCCAGCCAAAAGCGAATGAAGGCGCTGCCGGTTTGCTTCATCAGGCTGTCCATTTGGTATGGGCCGCCTTCCTCCCACAGGGCGGGGTCGTCTGGGTCCATGGTTTCCGGGGGCAGCACGCTTCCCTGGGCGTCCATCACCATGGCCCCCTTCTCCCACCAGCAGGCCGCGCTCAGCTCGTCCCCCGCCGCGATTTTCACCCCCGCGCCCTCCAGCGTGTCCGCCAAATACCGGGCTTCCGCCTGTAACACAGGGTCCTCCTGCTGGGCCAGCCTGTCGAGCAACACCTGATCCGCCACCACCACCGGTCGGGTGGGCCGGCTAACCCGCAGCTCTAAAACCACCTCTTGCTTCCCCGCCAACGCCTTTTGCATGGGGTTGCTGACCATGCCGCTCTGGACGGGATTTCGCGGCCAGCTCGTTTCCTCCATGCCAAAGGCCGAAGGGGCCCAGCAGTCATATGATAACCTTGAAAACTGCGGGTCCACCCATTCCTCGCCAAAGGAAATGCTGCGCACATCATAGGCGGCCAGATTCGCGGGGGTTTTGTTTTCCACTGTCCAGGACAGGGACAGCCGCTCTCCGTCGTATACCGCGCCGGTCACGGTCAGCGCGATGCCGTCGGCCTCCCCTGCCGCGTGAACGGTTTGGGTGCTTGCGTTCAGCTCCGAAGCGGGCCGGCCATGGCGGCCCAGCAAATAATCCAGAATCCCCCACTCCATGGCCGCATAGCTTGCCGCCATCAGCAAAAGCAAAACCAGGATGGCCGCCACCAAGCCCGTGCGCAGTTTTCGGCCCGCGCCCCTGGGCAAAGCCAACCCGGCGCCGGCGGCCGCGCGCATCGCGTCCCGGCACTGGGGCGGCAGGGTGGGGTATGCATGTTGTAGTTCTTTCAGCGTCATTGCAGGCTCGCCTCCTCTTCCGCAGTCAGCTCCAGCCGCAGGGCCTTGCGCGCCTCAAACAGCCGTCCCCTGACGGTGCTGTGCGGTACCCGCAAAATGCGGGCCACCTCGCCTAAGGGCAGGCCTTCCACATAATGCAGCGTCACCGCCAGCCTTTGCTTTTCCGGCAGGGCGTTCACCAGTTCCATCACATCGTTTGTTTCCTGCGGCATCACGCTTTCCCCCGCCTCCGCCGCCGGAAACACCCGGGCCCCGCGCCGCTGAATGTTTCGGCATTCGTTCATCACGATGCGGGTGAGCCAGGTGGAAAAATACCGCTCCTCCCGCAGCCTGGGCAAAGCGGCCCAGGCTTTCAGCACGGCCTCTTGCAACGCGTCCCTCACGTCCTCCTCGTTTCTTAGCAGGCTTCGGGCCACGCGGTACAGCGTCTGTCCGCACAGGTCCACCTGCCGGGCAAAGGTCTCTCGGTCCATCCGGGCATGTCCCCCTTCATCGCCTTCTACCTCATTAGACGGCCCCGGCGCAAAAAAGTCAAAACCGGGCCGGTATTTTGTTTTTCCTGTTTAGAAAGGCGCTCCCTTGTGTATCACCCAAGAGAATGATACAATAGCGTTGTCCGGGCGACAAGCCGGTTTTTTCAGTTCACAGAAGGAGGCATTCCATGCATTGCTCTCGAAAAATCTCTGACCAGCTTTATTGGGTGGGCGGCAGCGACCGACGGCTCCCCCTGTTTGAAAATTCCTTCCCCATTCCCCGGGGAATGGCCTACAACGCCTATCTGCTGATGGACGAGCAAACCGCTTTGCTGGATACGGCGGACCGTTCCGTCAGCGAAGTGTTCTTTGAAAACCTGGCCCACGTGCTGGCTGGCCGCCCGCTGAACTACGTGGTGGTGCAGCATATGGAACCCGACCACGCCGCCACCCTGTCGGCGCTTTGCCGCCTGCACCCGGAAACCCGCATCGTATGCAACCCGAAGTCCGCCAAGATGATCGCCCAGTTCTTCCCGGAAGATCTCTCCGGGCGGCTCCACCTGGTGGAGGAAGGCAGCGAGCTTTCCCTGGGCAGCCACACCCTCACCTTTTTGATGGCCGCCATGGTGCACTGGCCCGAGGTGATGGTGACCTACGACAAAGCAAGCAAAACCCTTTTCAGCGCCGACGCCTTTGGTACCTTTGGGGCCTTGAGCGGCAACCTGTTTGCCGACGAGGTGGATTTTGAAAAAGACTGGCTGCCCGAGGCCCGCCGCTATTACGCCAACATCGTAGGCAAATATGGCCCCCAGGTGCAGGCGTTGCTGCGCAAAGCAGCCGGGCTGGACATTCAATGCCTGTGCCCTCTTCACGGGCCCATTTGGCGCAAAAACATCTCCTGGTATGTGGACAAATACCGGCGCTGGTCCTCCTACGCCCCTGAGGACTTTGCCGTGACGATCGCCTGCGCCTCTGTATACGGCCACACGGAAAACGCGGCGGAGGCGCTGGCCCTGAAGCTGGCGGAAAAGGGCGTTACAGGTATCACCCTGTATGACGTGTCCTCCGTTCATTCCTCCACGCTCATCAGCGAGGCCTTCCGGGTCAGCCATTTGGTGCTGCTGAGCACCACGTACAACGCGGGGCTGTTCACAGGCATGGAAAACCTGCTGGCGGGCATGAAAGCCCATGGGGTACAAAACCGCACAGTGGCCCTTTTGGAAAACGGCACCTGGCTTCCCGCTTCGGGCAAGCTGATGCGCGCCGCTCTTTCGGAAATGAAGGACATGCGGGTGCTGGAGCCCACGGTCACTTTGACCTCGGCCCTGAAGGACGCCCAGGAGGCAGAACTGGACGCTCTGGCGGCGGCCATCGCGGCGGATCTTGCCCAAGCGAAAGCAGGCGAAGCGGCGGCCGTCTCCGGGCCCACTGCCCCCGCCCCCCTTCCCGTTGCTTCCGCCCCCGTGGACCCAAAGGCCTTCTTTTCCATCAGTTATGGCCTGTACGTGCTGACAGCCCAGGAGGACGGCCAAGACAACGGCTGCATCATCAACACCCTGGTCCAGGCCACCGACCAGCCCAAGCGGGTCTCCATCACCGTGAACAAGCAAAACCACACCCACGACATGGTGCTCAGAACCGGGGTGTTCAACATTTCCATGCTCACCACGGAGGTGCCCTTTTCCCTGTTCCAGCATTTCGGCTTTCAAAGCGGGAAAAATACGGACAAGTTTGCGGGCCGGAACGATCCCCGCAGCGAAAACGGGCTGCGCTATGTGGCGGAATATGCCAACGCCTTCCTTTCGGCCCGGGTGATTCAAACCCTGGACTGCGGCACCCACACCCTGTTTTTGGCCGAGGTGACGGAAGCCAAAGCCCTGTCCACGGTTCCCTCCGTTACCTACGCCTACTATTTTGCCAGCATCAAGCCCAAGCCTCAACCCAAACCGGAGCAAAAGCGGGGCTTTGTGTGCAAAATTTGCGGCTATTTCCACGAGGGTGATACCCTGCCGCCGGACTTTGTTTGCCCCATCTGCAAGCACGGCGCGGAGGACTTTGAGCCCGTAGGGTTCTAGGGCAATCCAACGCCGCCCCATGCGAAAGCCCCCGCTTCTATTTTTGAAGCGGGGGCTTTCCTGTGATTTATTTGTTCAATTTTTGTTTCCCGCCCGTCTGCGTACATGGATGTACGTCAGCCCGATGCCCAGCATCGCGCTTGCAAAATTGAGCAACACCTCGTCCCATTGCAGATGCCGCCCCGGAATGAACTGCTTTTGAAATTCATCCAGCACAGCCAGGGCCGGGCAAGCCAGGGCCGCCACCAGAACCATTTTGGTATGGGGCCAGCCACGCGCTTCAAAGGTCGCGTTCAGCGCGGCCAACAGAAAGGTTCCCATGCCCAGGTACAGGGCCACATGGGCCATTTTGCGAAGAAACAAATGCATGCTTTCGAAATCCGCTTCCGCCCCGGTCAGCCAGCGCACCAGCGGCCGGAGGGCCTCCGCAATCCGCCGGCTTAACGTAGCCGTTTCCTCCCCGGTCTGGCGGGATAAAAACGCGGCGCAAACAAGCCATACCAAAAAGACGGACCAATAGACCAGCTTCTTTTTCTTTGACCATGTCCCCCGCTTTGTTTCTTTCAACTGTGGACTGCGTTCCTTTCAGCGCGGAGCTATTGATCCAATCCTTCCACCGGACGCCCCCGCTCGTCAAAGTATTCCTTATGGGCCAGCGCGCCATCCGCCCCATACTCCTTTTTGATGGTAGCATACCCGCCCCTGCAGCATACGGCGTTTCCTTTGGCGTCGAAATAGCTTTCCTCCACCACGTTGCCCTTCTCATCATAGGCCCGTGTCAAAGAGGCATACTTCTCCGGCGTTTCCCTCAGACGGTCCGCCGTGTCGTAGTACGACTCCCGGACGACCTGCTTTAACTCGTTGTATTCTCTGCGAACGATAGCATACCCTTTTTGCTGCAGCGTGGGGTAATCCTCCGTGTCGAAATACGCCTCCTGAACGACATTGCCTGCGTCGTCATAGGTTCGGGTCAGGCCGGCATATCCTTCCGGCAGAATCATCTGCTTATCCCTCGGATCAAAATACGATTCCTTCGCCAGCCGGTTTTTGCTGTCGTATTCCCGGCGAACCATGGAATACCCTCTTTTTTGTAGGGTACGGCCCCCCTGCAAATCGAAGTAGGCTTCCTCCGCCACATTCCCCGCGCCGTCATAGGCCCGGGTCACCGCCGCATATTCCCCGGGCAACAGAAGGGCCTCGTCGGACAGGCCAAAGTAGGCTTCCCGGGCCACCTGCTTTTTCCCGTTGTATTCCCGGCGCACCCTTGCGTAGCCATTTTTGTGCAGCACCGGGCTTCCCTTGTCGTCAAAATAGGCTTCCTCCGCCACGTTTCCTTCGGCGTCATAAGCCCGGGCCAGGGCCGCGTAACCGTTCCCCAGGGTGGCCGGGGTCCCGTCCAGGCCAAAATAGGCTTCCCGCACCATTTGTTTTTGATCATTGTATTCCCGGCCGACTTTCGCGTAGCCGCTTTTATGGAGCGTCGGGTTCCCCGCCTCGTCAAAGTAGGCTTCCTCCGCCACGTTCCCCGCCCCGTCATAGGCCCGGGTCAGCACCGCGTAGCCGTTGCCCAGGCGCACAGGCTGCCCGTCCAGGCCGAAGTAGCTCTCCCGGGTCATCTGCTTCTTGTCGTTGTATTCCCAGCGGAGCGCCGCATACCCGCTCTTGTGCAGCACGGGAACGCCTTGGACGTCCAAGTAGATTTCCTCCACCATGTTGCCGTCGCCGTCATAGGCGCGGACCATGGCGGCATACCCTCCGGCCAGTTGCGGGGGCTGGCCATCCAGCCCAAAGTAGGTTTCCCGCACCAGTTGCTTTTTCTCGTTATACTGCCGCTGCACCTTGGCGTAGCCGGTTTTGTGCAGCACAGGATTGCCCTGGCCATCGAAATACGCTTCCTCCGCCACGTTCCCCGCCTCGTCATAGGCCCGGGTCTGCGCGGCGTAGCCATTGGGAAGGGTAATGCTTTGCCCGTCCAGGCCAAAGTAGGCTTCCCGCACCACCTGTTTTTTGTCGTTATACGAACGCAGTACCTTGGCGTAGCCGTTTTTATGCAATACCGGAACATTTTGGCTGTCAAAGTAGGC
>JAVBTE010000085.1:0-12930 GCA_031556335.1 Eubacteriales bacterium
CTTTGTCGATCGCGCGATTGTGCCGGGGTTTCGGGCCGAATGCCGCCAACGTGGCCCAAGGCCGTAACCGCCCCGGTGGCCGCGGCGAAACGACGCAAAGGGTGGAAAAACAAGGAGGAAACCCCAAATGGCAGTTATTTCCATGAAGCAGCTCCTGGAAGCGGGCGTGCACTTCGGGCACCAAACCCGCCGCTGGAACCCCAAAATGGCCCAGTACATCTTCACCGAGCGCAACGGCATCTACATCATCGACCTGCAAAAGACCGTCCGCAAGGTGGATGAGGCCTACAACTTCGTGCGGGACGTGGCCATGGAAGGCAAAACCATTCTGTTTGTGGGCACCAAAAAGCAGGCCCAGGAATCCATCGCCTCCGAGGCGGGGCGCTGCAACATGTATTTCGTCAACAACCGTTGGCTGGGCGGCATGCTCACCAACTTCCGCACCATCCGCACCCGGGTGGATCGCCTGAACCAGATCGACAAAATGGAACAGTCCGGCCAGTTCGAGCTGCTTCCCAAAAAGGAAGTCATCAAGCTGGAGCACGAGCGGGAAAAGCTGGAGGCCAACCTGGGCGGCATCCGCGAAATGAAGCGCCTGCCCGGCGCCCTGTTCGTGGTGGACCCCCGCAAGGAGCACATCGCCGTGGCGGAAGCCCGCGCCCTGCATATTCCCATCGTGGCCATCGTGGACACCAACTGCGATCCCGACGAAGTGGACTATGTCATTCCCGGCAATGACGACGCCATCCGCGCCGTGAAGCTGATTGCCGGCAAGCTGGCCGACGCCGTGCTGGAAGGCAAGCAGGGCGTGCAGGACGCCGAGGACGCCCCCGCCGAAGTGTCCGAAGAAGCCCGGAAGACGGACGAAGAATAAGCCTTTGGCTGGCGAGTGTCGACGAATGGTGTGAAGGAGAGATACACAATGGCAGATATTACTTCTCAGATGGTAAAAGAACTGCGCGAAATGACCCAGGCCGGTATGATGGACTGCAAAAAGGCGCTGATGGAAGCCGAAGGCGTGATGGAAAAGGCCGTGGAATGGCTCCGTGAAAAGGGCCTGGCCGCCGCCGCCAAGAAGGCCGGCCGCATTGCCGCCGAGGGCCTGGTGGAAAGCTATATCAACGATGACGCCACCGTAGGCGTGATTGTGGAAGTGAACTGCGAAACCGACTTCGTGGCCAAGACCGACAACTTCAGGGCCTTTTGCAAGGACGTGGCCGTGCACATCGCCAAGGAAAACCCGGCAGACGTGGAAGCGCTGCTTGCGCAGAAGTTTGTGGGCAATCCCCAAAAGACCATCACCGACCTGGTGAGCGACGCCACCGTGGCCATCGGCGACAAGATCGACATCCGGCGCTTTGTGCGCTATCAGGCCACCAGCGGCGTGGTGGAAAGCTACATCCACATGGGCGGCAAAATCGGCGTGCTGCTGGAGGTATCCAACGACACCGCCTCCACCCGCGGCCTGGAAACCTTCCGGGTGTACTACCATGACGTGGCCCTGCAAATTGCCGCCGCCAAGCCCATCTTCGTTCGCAAGGAGCAGGTGCCCATGACCGAGCTGAACAAGGAGAAGGAAATTCTCCGTGCCCAGGCTTTGAACGAGGGCAAGCCCGAAAAGATCGTGGACAAGATGGTGGAAGGCCGCATCGAAAAGTATTACAAGGAAGTGTGCCTCCTGGAGCAGCCCTTTGTGAAGGACGGCGACAAGTCCATCCAGCAGGTCACCGACGAGGTGGGCAAGGAAATTGGCGCCAAGCTGGACGTGGTCCGCTTTGAACGCTTCGAGCGGGGCGAAGGCATTGAAAAACGCCAGGACAACTTCGCCGAGGAAATCGCCGCGCAGATGAAGAAGTAAACTTCATAAGGCCCTGGGGGTTTTGGTGGCACGTAAGCTCCGCTTGCGTGCCATTTCCAACACCAGGGGAGGAACACCGGGGCTCCCCCCAGGGGGTTACGTTTGGGGAAGGGCACCGGGGCGCCGCCAGGGGTTTCACCCCTGGACCCCGCCAGGGACCTCGTCCCTGGACCCTTCACTGACATCGCATGCGCGCGGCCAGAAAAAAAGTGCAGGCGCGGGCCGCTTTTGCGAAAGGGAGGAAGTTTGTTATGCAACAGGGATACAAACGCGTCATCATCAAGCTGAGCGGCGAGGCGCTGGGCGACAACGGCAAGCTGTTTTGCCATGAAAAGTTCGAGCAGGTGGCCGCCATTCTTTGCAAGGTGCAGCAAATGGGCATTCAGACCGCCGTGGTCATCGGCGGGGGCAATGTGTGGCGGGGCCGTAGGGGCGACGCCACCCGCATGGGCGCCGTGGCCGCCGACCAGATGGGCATGCTGGCCACCCTGCAAAACTGCCTCTATATGCGGGATACCCTGGCCCGCATGGGCGCGAAGGCCTCCGTTATGAGCGGCGTGGACATTCCCCGCTTTGCCGAAAGCTACAACACCGTTCAGGCCATTTCCCGCCTGGAAGCCGGGCAGTTGCTTTTGCTGGCCTGCGGCCTGGGCAATCCCTGCTTTTCCACCGACAGCGCCGTGGTGCTTCGCGCCATCGAGCTGGAATGCGACGCCATCCTCATGGCCAAAAACATCGACGGCGTGTACACAGGCGACCCCCGCAAGCAGCCGGACGCTACCCTCATCCCGGACCTGACCTACCACCGCGCTGTGGAGCAGGAGCTGGAAGTGATGGACAAGGCGGCCTTCATCATGCTGCGGGAAAACCAGGTGCCCATGGTGCGCGTTTTTGGCCTGGAGCCCCCTGAAAACATCGTCAAAGTCCTCAGCGGCGACCCCATGGGCAGCTTTGTGCATCCGTAAGGGGGGGGGACGACGGGGACGGGGGACGACGGGGACGACGGGGACGAGGACGTTGGGGCTCCGCCCCAAACCCCGCCAGGGCTTTGCCCTGGACCCGTTATTTGTCCGCGCTGCGCGCGGACAAGGGGAAATGATCAAATACGATGAATGATTTTGACCGGGTGAAACGCGGTCAAAGCATGGGTTCAGGGCGATAGCCCTGATGGGGTTTCAGGGGCGACGCCCCCGAACGTACTCCGCCCCCGTTAACGAGAGGAGCAAGCCAATGGACATGAAGCAACGCATTGCCCGGCTGATTGTGGAGGCCATACAAAGCGCCTGGCCTCAGGCGGCTGAGCTGCCGGAGGAAAAGGCCATCGAGGGCTTTTTAGAGGTGCCGCCGGAAAAGGAAATGGGCGACTATGCCTTTCCCTGCTTCAAGCTGAGCAAGCCGCTGCGGATGGGCCCGCCCCAGATTGCGGCGGCGCTGGCCGGGGCCATTCAGGCGCCGGAGGCGTGTGAGGCCAAGGCGATGGGGGGATACCTCAACTTTTTTTTGAACCGGGAGAATTTCGCCCGGGACACGCTTGCGATGGTGTTGGGCGCGGGCGCGGGCTTTGGCGGCGGCGACCTGGGCAAGGGAAAGACCGTCTGCCTGGATTACAGCAGCATCAACATCGCCAAGCGGTTCCACATCGGCCACCTGTCCACCACCATGATCGGCCACAGCCTGAAGCGGATTTTTGACTTTTTGGGCTATCAAACCGTGGGCATCAACCACCTGGGGGACTGGGGCACCCAGTTTGGCAAGCTGATCAGCGCCTACAAGCGCTGGGGCGAAAAGGAAGAGGTGGAGCGGGACGGGGTGGAGGCCCTGACCCGGCTGTATGTGAAGTTCCACGACGAGGCGGAGAAAGACCCCGCCCTGGAGGACGAGGGCCGGGCCTGGTTCAAGAAGATCGAGGACGGGGACGAAGAGGCCCTGGACATCTTCAATTGGTTCAAGGCCCTCACCCTGCGGGACACCCAGCGGGTGTACGACATGCTGGGCGTCACCTTTGACAGCTTCAACGGCGAGGCCTTCTACAACGACAAAATGGACCGGGTCATTCAGGAGCTGAAAGAAAAGAACCTGCTCGCCGTGTCCGAAGGCGCGACCATTGTGGACCTGGAAGCGGAGGATATGCCCCCCTGCCTGATTTTGAAAAAGGACGGGGCCACCCTCTACGCCACCCGGGACATTGCCGCCGCGCTGTACCGCAAGGACACGTACAACTTTGACAAGTGCCTTTATGTGGTGGCCTACCAGCAGGAGTTGCACTTCCGCCAAATTTTCAAAGTGGTGGAAAAGATGGGCTATTCCTGGGCCAAAGACTTGGTGCACGTGGCCTTTGGCATGATCTCCTACGAAGGGCAGACCCTGGCCACCCGCAAGGGCCATGTGGTGTATTTGGAGGACCTTTTGAACCGGGCCAAGGAAAAGGCCCTGGCCATTATTGAGGAAAAAAGCCCCGGCCTGGAACGCAAGGAAGAAGTGGCGGCCCAGGTGGGCATTGGCGCGGTTGTGTATGCCGATTTGCAGAACAACCGCATCAAGGACATCGATTTTTGGTGGGACCGGGCGCTGAACTTTGACGGGGAAACCGGGCCCTATGTGCAATACACCCATGCCCGCTGCTGCTCGGTTTTGCGCAAGGCGGCGGAGCAGCAGGAACCCGGCGCGCAGCCAGACTACGCGGGCCTTGGCGACGACTATGCCCAGGAGCTTTTGCGCCTGCTGTCCCGCTTCCCCGAGGCCGTGCGGGAGGCCGCCGACCGCTACGAGCCCAGCATTGTGACCCGGGCCCTGACGGAGATCGCCAAAAGCTACAACAAATTCTACTATGAAAACCGCATCCTGGACGCCGAGCCCGGCGTGCGGGCCGCCCGGTTGCAGTTGACCGAGGCCACCCGGCAAACGCTGAAAACCGCGCTGTTCCTGATTGGCATGGAAGCCCCCCCCCGGATGTAAGCCATGCTCCAGTACAAAGAGATCACAAGCGCGCAAAATCCGCAGGTAGTGGCCGCCAAAGAGCTTCAGGCCCGCAAGGGGCGGGCGGAGCAGGGGGCCTTTCTTTGCGACGGCGAGCACCTGGTGGCCGAGGCCATTGCCGCGTGCCCCCAGGCGGTTCGCTGTGTTTTTGTGGACGCAGACAGGCGGGAGAAGTTCGCCCCGCTGCTAAAGCCGCTGGAGGGTGTGGCCAAAGCAGCGCTCTACGCCGTTCCCGCCCGTATCATGGAAAGCCTTTCCCAGGTGAAGACCTCCCAGGGCATTGCGGCGGTGGTGGACCTGCCCAAGGCCGTTTCTTTGGAAAGCCTGGGAAACCGCCTGCTGCTTTTGGAAAACGTGCAGGACCCCGGCAATGTGGGCACCATGCTCCGCGCCCTGGACGCGGCGGGCTTTGACGGCTGCATCCTCACCCAGGGCTGCGCCGACCCCTTCGCGCCCAAAACCCTGCGGGCCACCATGGGCAGCGTGTTTCGGGTGCCCCTGGTTTTCGCCGGGGAAGAAGGCGCGCCCGCCTCCGCCGTAGACATCGCCCAAGCCCTGAAAGCCCGTGCCTACGCCGTGATCGCCTCCACCCTCGACGGCGACCCCTTTTACAGGCGCTCTGCTTTGCCCGACCGCCTCTGCCTGATGATCGGCAACGAAGGCGCGGGCCTGACCCCCGCCGCCGCCCAAGCCGCCACCCACCGCCTGGGCCTGCCCATGGCCGGCGGCGCGGAATCCCTCAACGCAGCCGTGGCCGCCGCCATCATGATGTACGACCTGATAAACCGGGGATGAAGGGGACGGGGGAGGGGGGACGGGGGACGGGGACGCGCAGGGGGTTTAACCCAGCCCCCCGCCCAGGCGGCGGAGGGTAGCGTGTGCCCAGTGGGCTCTTGGGCGAAGCCCAAAGCGACCCGAAGGCGGGGCTTGAGGCAAGAGGCCGAACGATAGTGAAGGCCGCGCCGACCGAAAGGACGGAACATTGCCCCTGGACCCTTCATGGCCGCGCTGCGCGCGGTGAAAAGAAATCGAAATATAGTGGTTTTCGGTTGGCGTTCTGCAAGGGACGCTCTTTTGTTATCTTTGTTTTTCATTGGACCGCGCGCAGCGCGGTCCATAAAGGGGCCTGGGGGCATGCCCCCAGGCGGGGTTTGGGGCGGCAGCCCCAACGTCCTCCTCCCCATCTCCCCCTCCCCCGTCCTCGCATACAAAATTTGGAATGCAAACGGCGGGCTTGGTGAATGCTAAGAAGCGGGCAGGCCGCGAAAGGTTCGCGAATTTGTAACAAAGTGGGTGAACGGTTGCCCCTGCTTGGGCGTCTCCATAATGGGGGAAACAAGGGGGAGGCCGGGAAAAACCAAGGCGCGGAAAGGGTGCGTGGGCGGCAAGGGGAAGCGGGCAGCCCAAAAGGGACTTGTGAAGCGAGGCGATTTTTGATATAATGAATAGTGGTATATCTTACATTTGTTGAAATGATTGACCGGAATCGCCGGACCTTCCGGTTCGGCGGCCCGATTTCTGCAGCGGGCGCATCCCCCAAGAGGCCTTGGCCGCGCGGTGCGCGGACGAAGCCCTCAAGGAACCAGGATAAGGAGTGCGAGTTTTTTGAGCGATTTCTATCGGAACGGCATGGGCCCCAACGACCCGTTCAACCAGCCGGATACGCCGGAGAATGGCCGCAACCCATGGCAGCAACAGCCCGATCCATTCGCCGCCTACGATGATCCGGCCGCTGCGGGCATGCCGGGCACGCCGCAAGAAAACGATTTTTCCGCCTGGCGCAGGCCCGCGTCGGCCCCGGGGCCGTCCTTTCTGACGGACGAGCCGTTTTCCATGGGCGCGGAAATGCAGCAAAGCGGCGTGCCGCTGCCCATACCGGGCATGGACGACGATTTTTTGCTGCAGGGGGAGGACGCGCCCACCCGCATTGCCGCGCCGGCAATTCCCCAGCAACTGGTATCCAAGCGCAAGACCGTGGACCGGGGCGATCATCAGGCGTTTCCGCCGCCTCCGACCATGCCGGAAACCAGGGCGCCCGAAGAAAACATGTTTGGCAGGCCCCAGGACGTGCCCGCGCCTTTGGCGTGGGATAATGCCCCCGCCATGCAAAGCCCGGAGCCGGATGCGGCTAAAGGCGGCGAAGCGCCCCAGAGCCGGTCCCGCCGGGCCGGGCGCATGGCCCGGTACCATGAAGGGGAACAGCCCCAGCAGGGCGGCCAGCCCATGCGGGAAGCCGCCCCCCCAATGCCCGCGCCCGCAGCGCAAAGCATGCCCGCAGCGCAAACCATGTCCGCCCCGGGAATGATGCCCCCGCCGGAGGCCTATGGCGCGCCGATTGTGCACGGCATGAGCGCCGCCCAGGGCCTGGACGAGGGTTGGCAGCAAAGGCCGACGCCCTTGGAAGAAGACCCCTACCGGGCCCCTGCCCGCAGCGGGTTTGATCCTTTTGAAGCCGGAGACAACGAAATAGACAACGAGCCGGAAGACCGCCCGGCCCGCCGCGCCGCCGTCCCCGGCGAGCGCTATACCGGCGCGCGCACCGCCATGCCCCAGAGCGGCGCGCCCATTCCCCGCAGCAAGGTGGGGGCCCTGCCCGAGGAGGGCGAGGAAGCCTTTTCTGTGCGGGATAAGGCCCATGAGGCCAAGGAACGGGCCAAGGCAAAAACAGGCTATGAAGACGATGTGAACCAGGCCAATCCGGAAATGGCCCGGCAACAGGCCGCCCCGGAGGGACGGCCCCCCATGCGGCCCCAAGGCCCCGCCGGGGAACGGCCCGCAGAGGGCAGGCCCCCGCAACGGCCCCAGGGCCAGCGGCCTCCCGCAGGGCCGGAGGGTCGGCCCGTGCGGCCCCAAGGCCCCGCCGGGGAACGGCCCCCAGAGGGCAGGCCCCCGCAACGGCCCCAGGGCCAGCGGCCCCCCGCAGGGCCGGACGGACGGCCCATGCGGCCTCAAGGCGCCCCTGGGGAACGGCCCATGGAAGGCCGGCCCGCCGGGCGCGGCGCGGAGGACCCCCGTGGGAAGAGACCCGCGCCGGGGCGACAGAACCCCGCTTATGAAGAAGACAGCGACCGTTACGAGCCCGCGCGCCGAAAGGGCGAGGACAGCGGCCGGTACAGCGCCCATGCCTCTGTCAAGCGTCCCCGGTACGAGTTTGAGGACGACGAAGACGTGGAGGTGCGCCGCCGTGGCTGCCTCATGCCCATGCTTGTGTCCCTGCTGGTGGTGGGCGTGTTGCTGGCTGGCCTTCTGCTGCCCGACTGGGCCGGCATGAACAGCGGCATCGGCAATGCCCTGGGCGGCATCAAGGGCAGCATCGTAGGCGTGTTTTCCAACGTCAAAAGCATGGTGTTCCCCACGGAAGTGCGCCTTACCAGCTTCGCGGTCACCCCGGCGGAGGGCACGGCCCCCGCGGAACTGATTTTCAATGTGCAAACCTCCCAGAGCGTCACCGACCTGCGGGTGGTGGACGACCAGGGCAATGTGGCGCTGCAAAAGACCCTGACCGACGCCGATACCTTGAGCGGCGCGGTAACCAAAAACAGCAAGGGCATGATCTGGACCCTGCACTACACCGTTCAAAACGAGTACCAGGGCAACTACCGAGTGCAGTCGCTGCTCAAGGACGGCACCTGGGACGAGGGCATGACGCTGGCGGCCCCTGTGGCCATCGCGGCGGCCCCCATTCCAGAGCCTCCGGTGCAGGGCTTCGAGTGCGACACCACCGACGCCGACGTGCCCGCCACCGTGGGCTTTACGGTGCAAACCAGCGGCGATGTGGTGGCCCTGCGGGTGGTGGACGACTACGGCATGACCGTGGTGAGCCATACGATTTCCGAGGGCGAAAACGAAACCGGCTCGGTGGTGGAAGCCACGGACAGCCTGACCTGGGAACTGAAAGCGGATGTAAAGGAAGCCTACGAGGGCGGCTATAAGCTGGAATACCAGACCACCGCCGACCTGAACTTTAGCGATACGGATTACAGCGCCTTTGTGGAGCTGAGCGAGCCTGTGGAGTCCACGGCCGGGGCCGACGCCGAAGCCGGGGACGACGCCCTGGCCGACGGCGAGGGGGACGCCCCCGTGGCCCAGGCGGCGAACCAGGGCGAAGCGGCGGACGGCGTGGCGCCCGTTGGCGAGGATGTGGTGGCGGCCAACGCCCAGGCGGACCCGGAGGACGCGCCGCCGGAAGCCAGCGAAGCGCCCCAGGTCCAGCCCATGGCCACGCCGCTGCCGGCCCTCACGGCCCAGGCGGACGACAGCGCCAAACCTTCCAAGATCGATTTGAAGGCCACCCTGTACAGCGGCGACAAGACCATGAAAAATTTCAGCCGCACCAAGCCTGTTTCCATCCTGAATGCCTTTAATTACGCCATTTGGGACCAAAGCGGCGTGCTTACCTTCCGGGCTGGCCCTCTGCGCCAAAACGCGGCCTACGGCACGGTGGAGGTTGACCAGAAAACCCTCACCGAGGTGTGGAAGGCTCCCGTGGGCAGCAAAAAGCTGAGCAAGTCCACAGTGTACGGCATTGCCTGGCCTGGGCAGCCCATCATTGTGAAATGGCCCCTGCAGGTGCGAAACCTGATGAACCTGAACGCCGAAAAGAAGGACACCAAGGCCCTGAAAGAGGTCATCCTGGGGGCCCAGGACGGCAAGATCTACTTCCTGGACCTGATGGACGGCGTCGCCACCCGGGACCCCATCGACATGGGCGCCCCCAGCGGCAGCGGCGCTTCCCTTGCCACCAACGCCTCGCCCATTCTGGGCATGGGCCAGACCCATTCCAATCTGTCCGGCAAGCAGGTGGACAACGGCTATCACCTGTATAACCTGATCAACGGCAAGGAAATGCTGCTGCTGAACGGCCGGGACAAGGCCGCCAGCACCAATTACAGCGGCGCTACCGGCGCGGCCCTGTTTGACAGCGTGCCCAAGTCCACCATGGTGGTGGCCGGGCAAAATGGCGTGCTGTATACGGTGGAGCTGAACGACACCTTCGATTACAAGGCGGGGGATTTGAAAATCGCCCCCAGCGTGAACAAGTACAAGACCCTGGCCGCCAAGCAGGACAAGAAGGAAGCCAACATCGACGGCAGCGTGGCCGCCTACAACAACTATGTCTACTATGGCGACGAAACCGGCATCGTGCAGTGCGTGGACCTGAACAGCCTGCTGCCTGTGTGGGCGGTGAACACCGGCGACAACGTGGACGCCACCCCCGCCCTGGACCTGGAAGGGGAGACCCTGGCCCTGTACACCGGCAACACCCTGCAACTGCAAGGCAAAAAGGGCGCCTGCGTGCTGCGCCGCCTGGATGGCCTCTCCGGCAAGCAGGTATGGGAATACACCGTGCCGGACCTTGTGTATACCACTGAGTTCAAAATCGGCCTGCGGGCCAACCCCGTGGTGGGCCAGAACGCCATCAGCGATTTGGTCATCTTCACCGTAACCGCCGGCAAAAGCGGCAGCACAGTCATCGCCCTGAAAAAGGCCAGCGGCGAGGTGGCCTGGACCCAAAAGCTGGAAGGCGAGGCCGAGTCCAGCCCGGTGGCCGTGTACAACGAAGGCGGCGACGCCTGGCTGGTGCAGGCGGAATCCACCGGCAAGGTGCACCTGATGAACGCCAAAACCGGCGAAATCGCCAGCACCCTGACCCTGGAAGGCACCATCGAGGCCTCCCCGGCGGTGTACCGCGACATGCTGGTGATCGGCACCACTGGCAAGGATACCTCATACATTTACGGCGTAAAAATCCAATAAGATAGACGAGACGGAACGAAAGCGGATGAAAAGCATGCGGATTTACCTGGACGCCATGGGGGGCGACAACGCGCCCCGGGCCACCGTGGAGGGGGCCCTGGAAGCGTTGCGCCTGTATCCCAATGTGGAACTGGAGCTGGCCGGC
Source organism: Eubacteriales bacterium (assembly GCA_031556335.1). Lineage (GTDB taxonomy): Bacteria > Bacillota > Clostridia > Christensenellales > Aristaeellaceae > Limiplasma. Next base: position 10,737 of record JAVBTE010000085.1, read on the forward strand.
CCTGTCGAAACCGTGACGGCCGAGGTGCAGCGCGTGTTCGCCGGGGCGGAGCCCGGCCTACGCGCCCGGCTGAAACTGACGGACTGCCCGGAGGTGATCTCCACCGAGGAGGCCCCGGTGATGGCCGTGCGGAAAAAGAAGGACAGCGCCATTGTGGACGGCATGATCAAGCTTCGGGACGGCAAAACGGACGCCTTCGTGTCCGCGGGCAGCACCGGCGCGGTGCTGGCCGGGGGCATGTTCCGCCTGGGCCGCATTCCCGGCATCGAGCGGCCCGCCCTTGCGCCGCTGATGCCCAACGGCAAGGGCTATTTCCTGCTCATCGACTGCGGGGCCAATGTGGATTGCCGCCCGGAATGGCTGAAACAGTTCGCCTTTATGGGCAAGGCCTACATGCAGGGCGTGATGGGCATGGAAAACCCCCGCGTCGGCCTGGTGAACAACGGCGCGGAAGCCGAAAAGGGCTGCGCGCTGACCAAGGACACCTACGAGCTGCTGGCTAAAACGCCGGAGCTGAACTTTGTCGGCAACGTGGAGGCCCGGGACATCACCTATGATGTGGCGGACGTCATCGTCTGCGACGGCTTTGTGGGCAACGTCATCCTGAAATTCATGGAGGGCATGGCCGGGACGCTGATGAAGATCATCAAGCGGGAGATTATGTCCGACACGAAAAGCAAGCTGGGCGGCCTTTTGGCCAAGCCCGCCTTCCGGCGGGTGGGCAAGGTGATGGACTACACCGAGGTGGGCGGCGCGCCCCTTCTGGGCGTGCGGGGCAATGTGGTAAAGGCCCACGGTTCCTCCAACGGCCACGCGCTGGCCTGCGCCGTGGGCCAGGCCGTAAAGATGATCGAAAGCGACGTGCTGGGCAAGATCGAGCGCAATTTGGTCTGTACGGAAAAAGCTTCCGAATAGATACACAGTGATACCGCACTCATAGCAAAATTCTGAAGGAGGGCTTTCCCATGGTTTTTGAAAAGGTTCGCGACATGATCGCCTCTCAGTTGCAGGTGCCCGCCGCCGGCATCACCCCCCAGAGCCGCTTGGTGGAGGATTTGAAAGCCGACAGCGCCAATGTGATGGTGATGATCCTGGAACTGGAAAGCGAATTTGGCATTGAGGTAGAGGATGAAGTGATCCTGACCCTCAAGACCGTGGGCGATGTGGTGGATTACATCGAAAAGCACCAGGGGTAACAAGGCGCAGGGGCGTTGCCCCGCACCCCACCAGGGCTTTGCCCTGGACCCTTCGCCGGTCGCGGCACGCGGCCAAAAGGGCGTAAGCTGAGAAGGTTGCTTTAAAAAAGCCTTTTCAGCAAGCAATTCGCGGGTGGCCCAGAGCCGCCCGCGCTTTATTCCACCCGGGGGGAATGCGTCATGCAATCGCTGGAACAACACCTGGGATACACGTTTCAAGACCGGACCCTTTTGCAAAAGGCACTCACCCATCCCTCCGCCAAACTTTCGACGGACAACCAGCGCCTGGAGTTTTTGGGAGACGCGGTGCTGGAGTTCTGCGTCAGCGATTTGCTGTACCGCAAATATCCGGACTGCCAGGAGGGGGAACTGACCGCCCGGCGGGCTTCCCTGGTGTGCGAGGAAACCCTCAGCCTGCTGGCTAGGGAGCTTGGGCTGGGCCCTGCCCTGAAAATGGGCCACGGCGAGGACCTGACCATGGGCCGGGAGAAGCCCTCCATTTTGGCCGACGCCCTGGAGGCCGTGCTGGCCGCCATTCACCTGGACGGCGGCGTGGAAGCCGCCAAACAGGTCATCTCCCGCCTGTTTCAAAATGAGGAGCGGCTCAGCGCCCAAAAGGGCCGGGACGAGAAGGGCCTTTTGCAGGAATTGACCCAGGCCCGGGACATGGGCCTGCCGGAGTACCAAATCACCCAGGAAAGCGGCCCTGCCCACGACCGCCGCTTTCAGGCCCAGGTCCTTATTCAGGGCAAGCCCCTGGCCGCGGGCCAGGGCGCCAGCAAGAAGGCCGCCGAGCAGGCCGCCGCCCGCGCCGCGCTGGAGGCGCTGGAGGGGCGAGGGGAAGGACCGGGGGACGGCAGGGGCTCTGCCCCTGCACCCCGCCAGGGCTAACGCCCTGGACCCATTTTTGACCGCGTTGCACGCGGTCAAAGGGAAAACAAATAAAAAGTGGTTCTCTTTTGGACCGCGTGCAACGCGGTCCAAGGAAGGGTCCAGGG
>JAVBTE010000083.1:0-31656 GCA_031556335.1 Eubacteriales bacterium
ATCGCGCTGATCATGGCGATGAGGCGGTTGCGATTGATTTCTTTGCCCGTGTTGTCCACAATGGCGGCCCGGTCGCAGTCCGCGTCAAAAATGACGCCCACGTCCGCCTGCACCCGGGTGACGGCGGCGGCCAGGGAAGCCATGGCTTCCTTGTTTTCCGGGTTGGGAATGTGGTTGGGAAAATGGCCGTCCGGCTCCAAAAACTGGCTGCCCTCCACCCACGCCCCCAGGCTTTCCAGCATGCTCGCGTAAAAACCGCCGGCCCCGTTGCCCGCGTCCACCACCACATGCAGGCCCAAAAGGGGCATGGCCACATCCGGGTTGATGCCCTCCCGAATCAGCTGCTTTAGGTGTTCCTCATAGGTGGGCAAAAAAGGCTGCCGCGTCATTTCGCCTGTGGTCTTGCCCTCCGGCCGCTGCAACGTCTCCGCAAAATGCAGCAGCTTCTCCAGTTCTTCATGGCTGAGGCCCGCTTCTTTGGTAAAAAACTTCATCCCGTTCATTTCAAAGGGATGGTGGCTGGCCGTGATCATGATGGAACCGTCCGGCGCAAAGCCTTCCGTCAAAATGGCCATGTACATAGCAGGGGTGGTGCACAGGCCGTAGTCCACAGCTTTCGCGCCCATGGCGGCGACGCCCTCGGCGATGGCCTGCAAAAGCGCGGGCCCGGAGATGCGGCTGTCGCGCCCCAGCGCGATGGTCACGTCCTCTGGCGCTTTCCCCTCTTTTTCCGCAACCAGCTTTACAAAGGCCAACCCAAGGGTTTTGGCCACATCCGCCGTTAACCTGGCATCCTCGCCCATCGCTTTTCCACGCACATCCGAGCCACTTTTCAGCTGCTGATAGTTCATACGATCCCCTTTTTTCTAGGCGTCAAGCTGCGCCATTCCTTCATCCGCCACGGACCTCAATACTTCATACATCGGCTTTAACCGCAACATGTCTTTGGAAACCTCCTGGATCAGCTCCTGCTTGTAGGCCAGGCCGAAGGGGGCGTCCGCACGCTTGAAATAGATGGACTTGCGGGGATAATAGGTTTTCAGCGCTTCCGGAAGTTCCTCTGGCAGTTTCATGCGCTGGTACATGTCCCCAAAAAGCTGGATGCTTGGGTCTGGAATGTCGCATGCTTTCAGCGCGCCCAAAAATTCGCTGGGACGCACCACCATTCTGCGGCGCAGCGCGTCCATGGCCGGGCGGTTGTCGCCCCAAAACCCAAGGCCCCATTCAACGCTGTCCGGAGAAAATTCAAACCAGTACATGGCGCCCAGTTCCTTCGCTTCGCCGCTTCGGCGAAACAAAAGCCACAAATGGTCCCGAAAAGGGGATTTATCCTTGGTAAAGCGCGTGTCCCGGCGAAGGCGGGCCAGGCACTTGGCCGGGCGCAGTTCCATGTCCTCGGAAATTTTCCGCACCGTGGGGCCCATGGCTTCGATAAATGAAAAAAACGGCTCCTTCACAAACTGCCGGAACTCTTCTTCATGGGCCTTGAAATACGATATATCGTTGTGCAAACGGATATCCAGGAAAAAACGAACCGTCTCCTCAGGAAAACCCCGAAACATACGTTTTCTCACCCTTTCCTTTTCATTATACAAGCTTTTCCAATTCAATTCAAGCCCGCCGCCGGGTGAAATATTGTTTCCCGCATTTCAAAACCGAAGACTGCGCTAAAACAGCGCCGACTTTGCAGCGGCGCTGAAAGGACCCGGCCCGGGTCAGTATCCTATATCCGTTCCCTGGGGCTCGGCGCGGGAACCGGTACGTTTCCCCCGTTCCGGCCGGCTGGTTTTCTCCGCCTGTTCAAAGCCGTCGTCATAGCTGCCGGGCAGCGGGTCTCCGTACGGATCGCTGAGCCGGTCGTCGCCATAATGCCCGTCCGCCGCACCCTCCTGGCCCTCGGCGTAGTCGTCGGCATAACCGCCGGCTTCATAGCCCTCCTGGTAGGTGTCGCCGTAGCCGTCCGAGTATTCCTGGGCGTAGCCGTCGCCATACGCCCCATCGGCGGCACGGCCCTCCTCGGCGTAGGAATCTTCCTTTTGGTAGCCGCCGTCATAGGCAACGTCCCGGTAAGGATCATCGTACGCTTCTTCATACATCACGCCGTTTTCGCCGGGCTTTTGCAGCACGTCGTCCACGCCGTACAGGTCGTCGTCATACAGGCTGGAAGCGGCGGAACGGTACCCATCGCCGGCCGCCTCCACGCTGCCCTTGCGTTCGTAGGCGTTGCGCACATATTTCAAATGCGGCAGTTCCACGTCGTCCAGGGGCACCTCGGTGTTGTCGGCAACGCCCATGCGTTTGCGATCCCTGGCCGCGTGCGCGCCCCTGGCGTCCGTCAGCCTGTCGCTTTCAAGGGGCGTTACGGCAGGCTCCTCTTCCGGCTCGGCAGGGTTCACATAATCCCGGCGCTTGGAGCGCTCCAAATGGTCATAGGCCGCGTCGGAAGCCTTTTTCTGGTCCGCCCGGCGCTTGGTGGCCATCAGCAAAAGCACGCCGGAACCCAACAGCAGCAGCGCGCTGATGATGGAAACGGGCATCAGAATGGTTTGAATGGTTTTGGGGAAGGAACCCACGGCGGGGCTCCAAATGGGCGGCACGCTGGCCGGGCTGAAAGTGGGCTCCGCCGTGGGCACCGCCGGGGGCGTGGGCGTGGCGGGCGCGGGAGTGGGCACCGAGAACTTGATCTGCACTTCGTTGCTTGGGAAGGAAAGGGAATTGGCAAGCGCATCCACGGTGGTGGCGGTAAACTGATACTTGCCCTCCTGGGACAGCGCCGCGTCCCGGGTCAGCCTTCTGCTTTCGCCGGGCTTGATGGAGGCGAAGGTGTAAATTTTGGTGCTGCCGTGAAGCACCGACACATCCTTGGCTTCCACTTCACTGTCGTTTTTCACCTCTACCGAGAACCGCACCCGGCCCGGTTGTTCAAACACTTCCGTCCGATCCGGCGTAACCACCACTTCCAGGTGCAAGGCCTTGCTGGGGTCCACGGCGGTCAGGGTCAGTGCGTCGGTACTCAGGCTTACCTCCGTACCGGTGTTGTCGATGGCGGTGATGGTAAACTGGTAATCCGTGGTGGCGGTTAGGGTGATTTCCTTTTCCAGCTTGAGGGTGCCGCCTTTTTCCAGCTTTTGGTTGGTAAACACGTCGCCCAGGGTGGGGTCGGTCACCCGAAGGTCGCTGTAATCGACGTTGCCGTTGTTTTTCAGCTCCAAGGTCAGGGTGATCTTGCCGTTTACGGCCACGCCCTTGGCGCTGGAGGTGAACTTGGCGTTCATGGCGGGTTCGCCATAGGTGATCTTCTGCTCGGGAACATCCTTTTTCTCGGTCTTATTGGAGCCGGCGGTTTGATAGGTGATGGAAGCCTTGCTGAGCAGGTCCTTGGTGCCCATCTTGATGCTGAACTTTACCTGGGCGGTTTCGCCGGGCTTTACTTCCGCCACCTTCTGGGGGTCCTTGGAAATGCTTTCCTGAATGGTGACATTCTTCACGGAAACCGTGCCGGAATTGATGATGTCGTACTTGACGGTCACCACCTGATCCTTCCGGGCGGTTCCCGGGCTGATGGTACGCTTGATCTCCACATCTGCGGCGGCCGCCTGGGCGGAAATTTTGCCGCGAATGGGCTGGCTTGTTTCGTAAGCCTCGCCGCTGTCTTTATACAGTTTATACTTCACAAAAAACACAATGGAGCCGTTGGAAAGCGTGCGCTCGTTCACGTCCCATTTGCCCGTCCAGGTTTTGCTCTCCCCCGCCTTCAGCACCACGGAACCCTTGGTGCCAAAGTCTTCCACCACCTGGCTGACAGGGTTGTACAGGGTGACGGGGTCCTTCATGTCCGTGTCGCCGGAATTGGAAATGGTGATGGTCACGTCCACGGGTCCCGGCGCCGCCAGCTTTTGAGGGTTCACCTCCATGCCGCACACAATGGGGTCCGTTTCCGCCATCGCAAAACCTGCCAGCGCCAACAGCGCGGCAGACAACAACATCATAACGAATAATTTGCGTTTCATTAACCCTCGGGCGAAGAAAGACGCCCTTCCTCCCTTCGGCACACGGATAGCCGATTCAGCTGCAATCGATTACGACTCATGGTTATGCTTTCCATATGATATGCAAATATACCATACGGAGGCTTTCCCACCCACTTATCCTTGTCCATTGTATTGCAAAAGGGCAGGCGTGTCAAGCAAAACAAGCCTTCACGCCCATTCCCCGGCAGAAATACAACGTGTGATTCCCGCATTCTCATGCAATTTTATCACGTTCATTCAATTTTTCCTGTTTTTTCGCGGGGCTTTCGCAATGCCTCCAGGCCGTTTTAAGGCAGCAGGTTCAGCATATCCTCCTGGTTGTTCACGTCCACAAAGCTGTCCGGCACGCCGCCCACAATAATGCTTTCCGCAATGGGCACCACGCTTAACACATCCACCCGCTTGGAACCGGTGGGAATCACCAGCCGCACGGTGGTGGCGATTTGCATGGAAATTTTATGCCGGGTCTGGTTGATGCCCGCAGACTGGAACTCCGTTACAAACTGCGTGTTCACAGCCCCGATGGGTACGATCCGCACGGGAATGCGCGGCCCGCCGCCCGCCAGAAACTGGATGCCCAGCGCCGCGCCCATGGGAATGTTGATCTGCTGATGTTCTTCCTTGGCCAGCTCATCCTCGGCTTTCAGCGCGATTTTCATGGCCAGCTCGTTCATCCGCACAGTGTTGGCGGCCAGCATGGTCACGTGGCCCTGGCCGTCCTTATGGCTGATCATCAGCTCGTCATAGGTAACGCCGCCCTGCATCACGTCGGACACCGACTGGTTGATGGTTTCCACCGCAAGGGAGTAGGCCTGGGCATAGGCCATATCCAGCATAATCCGGCTCAGGTTCCGCTCCACCACAAGCGACAGGAGAACCGCCACCAAAACCGCCAGAACCGCGATTCGAACAGCGTGAGACTTTGGATTCACGTGTGGGGTTGCAGTCATTTTTTCATCTCCTTCGTTACATTTCTATGCCATATTTTTTGCGGCAACCACAGGGGTTGTAAAATGGCGCGCCTGTCACTGGAAAAAGAGCCGCGCGGTATGGTATAATCAAAGGTGATCGATCGGCGCCGCCGGGCCAGAGGCCACTGCGGGGAAACCCGTTTTCAAGGAGGGTTTGCTTTGTACCAACCGCCTGAAGGATATCCAAACGGGCCTTACGGCCAGGAAGAATATCAAGCTGAATACCAAAGCGGCTATGGGGACGGATACGCGCCCCTTGCCGAGGAGACATATTACGACCCCGCCTATCATGCCCCCCAGGCGGACGACGAAATGTTTGACGTTCCCAAAAAGCGGAGCATTTTCAGGCCCCGGCTGGGAAAGCCGAATTTTGTGCTGTCCGTGCTGGTGAACGCGGTGCGCCTGCTGCTTTTAACAGGGGTTTTGGTGGCGCTGGCCGGGGCGGGCGCCGTGCTTGGCATTGCCAAAGCCTACGTGGAAACGGCCCCCACCCTGGACCTTGCCCTGCTGGACGAGCAGGACAAAACTTCCTTTATTTATGATTCCGCCGGCAATGTGCTGACCGACTACAAAGGCACGGAAAACCGGGTGATGGTCAGCATCGCCCAGATGCCGACGAACCTCCAGCACGCCTTTGTGGCCGTGGAGGACGCGCGGTTTTACACCCACAACGGCGTGGATTTGAAGCGCATCCTGGGCTCTTTTATTCAAAACTTCATTTCCAATACCCAGCAGGGCGGCTCCACCATCACCCAGCAGCTGATCAAAAACACGGTGCTCAGCGACGAGCTCAGCTACAAGCGCAAAATTCAGGAAGCCTATCTGGCCATGCAGCTGGAAACCAAATATTCCAAGGCGCAGATTTTGGAATGCTACATGAACACCATCTACCTGGGCGAAAACTACTACGGCGTGGAGGTGGCGGCCAAGGGCTATTTTGGCAAGGATTTAAGCCAGCTAACCCTGCGGGAATGCGCCATGCTGGCGGGCCTCACCAACAATCCCTACTACTATAACCCCCGCCGCAATTTTTTCACCCGCAAGTCGGACCAGACCGATTACCAGAAGCTGACCAACACCCGCACCGACTATGTGCTTCGCTGCATGTATGAAAACGAGTTTATCACCTACCAGGACTATCAGAACGCCCTAAGCACCGCCACCGCCACCGTGCAAGAGCATTCCTCCATGGAGGGCGAAGGGATGTACCCCTACGCCCACTATGTGGAATACGCCGTCAAGGACGTTGTCAGCTGCTTTTTGAAGCTGAAGGGTCTGGAGGACACCAGCGAAAACCGCTACAAAATGGAGACCGAGCTGCGTACCGGCGGCTACCACGTAACGCTGGCCATCGACACCGAAATCCAGCAAATTGTGGAAGATACCCTGGAAAGCTGGAACAAATACCCCGCCACCCGGGACCCCAGCGACAAAATCTACCGGGCCCGCAACAGCGACGGCAGCTATTCGGAAATCGTTCAGCCCCAGGCCGCCGCCGTGGTGCTGGACTACCGCACCGGCGAACTGAAAGCCATTGTGGGCGGCCGCACCAAGCCCACCCAGCGCAAAACTCTGAACCGGGCCACGGATATGCAAATGCCCGTGGGTTCCTCCGTCAAGCCCATTGCGGTTTTTGGCCCTGCCATCGACCTGGGCGCGTCCCCGGCCAGCATCGTGTATAACATGCCTTTGCCCATTCCGGGCTGGAAGGGCGCGGACGGTAAAGACACCTGGCCCAAAAACTACGGCGGCAGCAACTACAAAGGCCCGGAAACCCTTCGGGAAACCTTGAAGCAAAGCCGCAACGTAGGCACCGCCCAGGCCCTGACCACGTTGGTGGGCGTGGAGCGTTCCGTGGATTATTTGCTGAAGCTTGGCGTCAACCGGAAAAACATCGACGCCACGCCCTTTGGCCTTTCCCTGGGTTCCAGCGGCATCACCCCGGTGGAAATGGCCGTAGCCTATGGCGTGCTTGGCAACGCCGGGGTCTATCAGCAGCCCATTTCTTTCCTGGGCATTTCCGACAGCAGCGGCAAGGTGGTCTACGACAGCCACGCCCAGCAGGAGCGCCGCCAGGTGTTCCGCCCCGGCACGGCCTGGCTAGTGGTGGACATGATGAAGGGCGCGGTCAGCGGCGGCACCGGCACTGCGGCCAAAATCAGCGGCCAGACCGTGGCCGGCAAAACCGGCACCAACAGCGACCAGCGGGGCGTGTTCTTCGCGGGCATGACAGGCTGGTATTCCGCCTCCCTTTGGATTGGCCACGACAATTACAAGCCCCTCACCTCCAAAGCCACTGGCGGCAGCAGCGCCGCGCCCCTCTGGCAAAACTTTATGAAAAAAATTCACGACGCCAAGCACCTCACCAACCGGGACATCATCGAGGGCGACCCCGGCCAGTTCGGTCTGGTCAAGGTCACCACCTGCGCCGTCAGCGGGCAGCTGGCCACCGACGCTTGCCGCAACGACGCCAAGCACTACGGCACGGTGACCGACTACTGGTTTGAGCCCACCGTGCCCAAAGTGGAATGCCAAATGCACAAAAACATGGTGGTTTGCAACGTCAGCAACATGCTGGCTACGGAATGGTGCCCCCTGCAATACCGCGAAAACAAAGGCGTTGTCATTATCCCCAACGGACATCCCCTGGCCGCGTTCCTGGGAGACAGCAAGTACGCCTCCGTCATCGCGGATTACCTGGGGGCCTCCAACACAGGAAGCATGGCGGTATGCCCTGTGCACGGCTACGGCTATACCGAAGAGCCCGCTTTTGAGGACAATGGCGGCGACGATTCCTTCGTGGACGGTACCCTGGTGCCCGACGCCCAGCGCCTGATCCAAAGCGCGGAATCCCTGATGAGCAATTTTGACAGCGGCTCGGCCACCTACCAAACCATTGCCGGCGCTGTGAACAACCTGCGCAATATCATCAATGATCCAGCCACCTCCATGGCCAGCGTGGCTTCGGCCATGGGCCAGCTGACTCAGGCCATGGCAAACGCGCAGTAAAGGACGGGGGACGTTGGGGCTGCCGGTTCAGCTTTCACGGCGTGCGTATCGCTGCCGCTCACGCGCGCCTAACGCTTCCCACTTCGGGTCGCTAGCGGCTGCGCCGCTGTGCCCACTGGGCACACGCTTCCCTCCGTGTCCCTAAACCCCGCCTGGGGGCACGCCCCCAAACCCCATTACAACACCGCCTGCCTTTTTCAGCAGGCGGTGCGGTCTATTCAAAAGACTTTTGTCGCGTTTCTTGTGGCGCTGAATATGCTAACAGTGGGAAGTTTTTTGGGAATGGTCCTCATTCCGGAAAACAGACCGCCTTGTAAGGGGGAAACTTTATGGATTGGAAATCAAAGCTGACCAGCCGCAAGTTTTGGACGGCAGTCGCCGGCTTTGTCAGCATGCTGCTGGTGGCCTTGGGACAACCCCAGGAAACAGGCACGAAAATCACCGCGCTGATTATGGCCAGCGCCACCGTCATTGCCTATATTTTCGGCGAGGGCATGGTGGACGCGCACAACGCTTCCTTGCCAAACCCAGGGGATGAAACGCCCGCGCCGCCCGAGGAGAAAAACGGATGACACAAGGGCCCGCTACCATTTGGCAGCGGGCCCGAATTGTGTAAAAAAATAAGTGAGCCATCTGCACGAAGCTAGACAACCCACCTATGGCAGGGGCAGAAGGACTCGAACCCTCAACAAAGGTTTTGGAGACCCACGTGTTACCATTACACCATGCCCCTTCAGCGACGTATCCAAGTATACACCACGCTCCGAGGGCTTGTCAAGAAAAAAGGCAAGAAATTCGCGGGAAAAAGAAGTAAATTGGCCCTTTTCTCTTCCGGCGGGCGTTCAGTTGGCCGGCGGGGCCTTGATGGGGGCCTGCCTTGCAGGCAAAATCTCCAGTTCGTCATAGCCGGTCACAGGATCAAAAACCCTGTCAAATTGCAGGTCTTGAAGCTCGCACAGCACGATTTCGGCGGTTGTGTTGATTTCACAGCCCTCCACCAAATGCCCGCCCACGGTGGACAAATCCTTCTTGCTGAAAGAAATGTGCACATGGCAGCGGCTTTTGGAAACGGTGCCTGTAAGGCTGACGATCTCCATGGGCTCGTTCAGGGCGCGGATGGTAACGCCGCTGGCGTCCCGAAGGCGGGCCTTGCTCACGCAGCCCACGCAGCAGCCCACATAGGCGGCCTCAATGCCCTGCTCCCTGGCAAAATCCCGCAGGCTTGCCAGCAGGTCGTCCCCGCGACGCAGGCGAAAGGCGTATTGCTTCATTGTTTTTCTTTCTCCGCTTTCTGGTCCGCATAGGTCTTGGCAGCCGCCACAAAGGCGTCAAAAAGCGCGTAGGAATGCGCGTCGTCGCGGTACATGCGCTCCGGATGCCACTGCACGCCCAGGAAAAAGGGATGGGCCGCGTTTTCGATGGCCTCCACAATGCCGTCCGGGGCCGCGGCGCAAATGCGCAGCAAGGAAGGCACCCGTTGCACCGCCTGGTGGTGGAAGGAGTTCACATCCACGGTGGTTTCCCCCAAAATTTGGTACAGCATGGAATCCCGGTCAATGTACACCGTGTGGCTGGCATACCTTGCCTGACAGGTTTGGTTGTGCTGCATACCTGCTTTGCCGCCGTCCCGCTTGTAATCGGTGGGCAAATCCTGGTACAGCGTTCCGCCCATGGCGATGTTCATCATCTGAACGCCCCGGCAAATGCCAAGCAGCGGCATTTTCAGCCGGTAGCAGGCCTCAATCAGGCGAACCTCAAATTCATCCCGCAGCGGGTCCACCGGGCCCAACTGGTGCTTTGGCATCTCGTTATAGCGAACGGGCGCCACATCATTGCCACCCGCCAAAAGAACGCCGTCCAAATGCTGCATGCAGGTTTGGATCTGGTCGCTTTGCATATCCATGCTCAGCAGCACCGGAACGCCGCCGGAGGCCAAAATGGCGGTGAAATAGTCCCGCACGATGATCTGCTTGCTTTCGTCTTTTTCAATGCTGCCAGAAACGCCAATCATCGGAATGTTGCTCATCAAAAATCGTTCCTTTCCAGTCCGCCGGAAAATGAGATGGTCTCAGGAGCAGGGCGGCTATTGCGCGCGCGGAACAGAATATAAAAGGTATTATATCATATGGGAGAAAAAATGAATAGTGATTTCCATTTTTGTGGGAACAGGCGAAGTTTCCCGGAAAGCGGATTGACAGGAATTGCCAGGGGCGATACAATATCGGTACAGAAGAACTGAAAAGGAGGCGCTTTCGCATGGAACAAAAGGCCATCCGGAACCTCATTTTGGGCGATGCTTTCGAGCTTTACGGGCAACCCAAATGGACCTTTGGAAAAAACACCTGCAATACCTATGAGGTGTTTGCCGAAAGATTGCGTTTGGAAAGCGGAGAGGTGATTCCTGCCTGGCCCATTGTGGAACTGATTGAGCAGGACGCGGAACTGACCTCTTTGTTTTCCGATTGGTTCCTGCATCGCGCCATGGAACTTGCGGTTTCGTTGACCCAGGAAACCGATTGTAATATTCTTTTGTCCTTGAACCTGCTGCCCCTGTATGCGGACCGGGCGGACTGTGTGGAAAAGCTGCTGGGGTTTTTAAAAGCGACCGGCCTTAGCCCCGCGAAGCTGCAGCTGGAGATTAGCGAGGCGCAAAGCCTTACGGACAAAGGCATTGAAAACCTGAACCAACTGCACGACGGGCACGAAATCGGCCTGTGGCTGGCCAACTTCGGCACCGGGCATTCCAACATCGACCTGCTTCGGGAAGTGCATTTTGACGGCCTGGAACTGGACCGCTCCTACGCGGAAAGCATCCCCGCCCACGAGCAAACCTGCCGCCTGGCGGTGGCCATTGTGCAGCTTGCCCATACCATGGATATCCAGGTTTGCGCCAAGGGCATCGAAAACCAGGATCAGTTTGAGTTTTTCGAGGAGCTGGACTGCCTGAAAGGCCAGGGGTATCTGATCGGCAAACCCATGAAAGGCGAAGAACTGCGGGATTATATCCGCAAATACGCGGTGAAGCGGAGCAAGAACAGAGCATAGCCAAAACTTCACAAAGCGCCCGGCGGCCATAAGCCGCCGGGCATTTTGTATTTCCCTAAATTTTTAGACCGCGTATAGCGCGGTCTAAAGGCGGGGTTCAGGGCGCAGCCCTGAGCAGGGTTTTAGGGACGGCAGTCCCTAAACGCCCTGTCCTCCCCGCGCGGGCTTCTGCCTGGGAATGCCATACAGCGTCTGGTAGGCGCTTCCTTCCGCTTCCGTTTCCACGGCGGAAGGAATGAGGCCCGTACACTCGCTTGCGGCCGCCACCTCATCCACATCAAGGGGCGGCGGGTTTTGATATTTCTCTTTCCAGTTTCCCGTTTCCATGGGCATGCTCCCTTCCGCGTTACCGGCAGGCCTGCCGAAGGCGTTTGCATGGTACGCGGAAAATAGGATATGGGCTTTGCCACGGGCGAATACAGGAAAAATCTGGCTTACCGGGAACCTGGCGTTCTGCCGCCCTGGCCGGGTCTGTTCCCCCGCCGGTGGTTCTGCCGCTGGGATGGCCGCTGTGCGCCCGGGGCCGTCCATTGGCCGCTTGGGGCTTGCCTTTGCCCCACGGGGCCCGCGTCCGCCCGGGGCTTGGCCTCAAACGGCCTCGGGGCCCGGGCCCGGCTGTCCAGCGGGGCTTGGGCGCGAAAGGGCCGCTGTCCGCTGACCTGCGACGTTTGCGACCTGGGCTGCCGGGGTTCCTTCACCGTTTCGGTAAAGACCTCCATGGGCCAGTCGCTTTCCTTGCGCTCGATGGGAAAGCCGATCAGCTTTTCGATGGCTTTCAGTTCCTTCATTTCATCAATGCAGCAAAAGCTGATGGCCGTGCCTTCCAGGCCCGCCCGGCCCGTGCGGCCTATGCGGTGCACATAGGCCTCCGGCTCGTTGGGCAAGTCGTAATTGAACACATGGGACAGCCCCGCAATGTCAATGCCCCGGGCCGCGATGTCCGTGGCGATGAGCACGGCAATCTTCCCGTTTTTAAACTGCCCAAGGGCTTCCTGACGGGCGCTTTGGCTTTTGTCCCCGTGAATGGCTTTGGCGTCGATGCCCGCCTTGCCAAGCTCGCGCACCACCCGGTCCGCGCCGTGCTTGGTGCGGGTAAACACCAGGGCGTTTTCCACCTCGGGCCGCCGCAAGAGGCTGGCCAGCAGGTTCTTCTTGTTGGCCTTGTCCACCAGATACAGGCATTGGTCAATTTTTTCCACAGTGCTGGACACCGGGTCCACCTTCACCTGCACCGGTTCGGACAGAATGCTCAGGGCCAGCTTTTCCACCTCGCCGGGCATGGTGGCGGAAAAGAACAGGGTTTGTCTTTTTGGGGGCAACTGGGCGATCACCCGGCGCACATCATGAATAAAGCCCATGTCCAGCATCCGGTCCGCCTCGTCCAGTACGAAAATCTCCAGCTGGTTCAGTTGAATATATCCCTGGCCGATCAGGTCGTTCAGCCGCCCCGGCGTGGCCACAAGGATGTCCACGCCCCGCTGAAGCTGCTCCACCTGGGGCCTTTGGTTCACACCGCCAAATATGACGCAGGATTTGAGGGGCACCCCCTTGCCGTAGGCCCTGAAATTTTCGTCGATCTGCAGGGCCAATTCCCGGGTGGGGGTCAAAATCAGGGCCCGAATGGGCCTCTTGCCGGTTCCCCCGCGCCTTGTGCCGCAAAGCCGCTGCAAAATGGGCAGGGCAAAGGCGGCGGTTTTTCCGGTGCCGGTCTGGGCGCAGCCCATCACATCCTTCCCCTCCAACACCAGCGGAATGGTTTCCTCCTGAATGGGAGTAGGATTTTCATAGCCATAGGCTTTCACCGCCGACAAAAGGGCGGGGATCAGATTCATCTGTTCAAATTGCATTGCTTCATCCCATCTGCGTTATCATTGCGCGAACCGAAAAAACAACCTGGGTTTTCGCGCACGAAACCCAGCATAACACATTCCCTTCGGTTTGAAAAGGAAAACCTGCTTACCCCGCAATTTCGCCCCGCAAAAGGCCGTCCACCAGCGCGATGGACTGGGTCAGCCGCTGGTGATAGTCGCCGCTGACGATGATCAGCTTGTTTTCAAAGCCGTTGGTTTTGTACATGGTCAAAAGCCGCTGGTTGAGCATTTTGCGCCGTCTTTCGTCGCCGTTGAGGCGCTGGCCGTCGTCCACCCATTTCACGTCGGGCAGCAGGTACAGCAGCAAATCGTACCGGCTATGGTCGATATAGGCCTCCACCAGCCGGTTGCGGTGCCCCGTATACAGCTCGCTGAAATAATCGGTATAGGTGGCGTCCGTATCAAAAAAGCAAACCTTGTTGGCGGCGCGCAGCGCCTGATAATCTTGCTCAAACTGCAAATGGGCGATGCGGGCAAAATCTTCGCTGGTAAAAATCGTCTCGTCGTTGCCCAGATAATCCCTGGCATAATACCGGCCCACCTCTTCCGACCAGGAGGTGTTGTACAGCTTGGCCAGGCATTTGGTCAGGGTGGTTTTGCCGCAGCTTTCCGTTCCGGCGATCAGCACCTTTTTGGCGAAAAACGGGCGGGCCGAGCCCAGAATATAATCCCAGTTGCCCAAAATATCGTTGCGAATGTCCGTGGCGGAAATGGGATAACGGGTGCGGGAAGGATCGAACAGCTCCACCTTGGCCTCCGGGAAATAACGCTCCAGGGCCTCCTGAAAATCCGTATCCCCCACAAAGAAGGCCTGAATGGGTTCCGGCACCACGGCGCGCATGCGCTGGCTCCAGGCCTGCCAGCCGTTTGGGTATTCGGCAATATCGGTTTCATCCAGCACCCGCACCTCAATGTGCTCCATGTCCTGCACCTGCTGGGAAATCCACTGTTTGCGCAGGCGGTAGGAAATGTTGGGCAAATGGGCGCTTTCGCAAATCTCCCGGGTTTGGTTAGCGTTATCGGAAATGACCACGATCAGCTTCTCGCACTTTGTGGACGCGTCGATCATTTGGTACAAATGTCCACGGTGGGGAGGACAGAAACGGCCAAAATAAACCCCAATCGGATACATGCTTGTCCCTCCTTGCGGCAACGGCTTTTCCGCATACAGCGGCCCTTCCGTTCCACTTTCTTTTCTACACGCCGCCGGCAACTTCCTTCTTGAAAGCAACCAGGTTGCCGCCCCAAAAATTTCTCAGGCGGCCGAATGTTCAATCCGCCGCGCTTGTGGTATCCTATGGGCAGAAAAACCGCAAGGAGGCGTTTCCATGGCGCAAAAGAAAAGGCATCCTGTCAAGTGGACCTGCGCGCTTGTTTCCCTAACGCTGTTCTTTTTTACCGCGCTTTTTTTGGAAGAGCTATCGCCCCTGGACGCGGCAATCTACGGCTTTTTCGCCCGCATGGCCTCCCCTTTCGCCACCTGGCTTTTTAGCGGCTTCACCGCGCTGGGGGGCTTTGTGATGCTGCTTGCGTTTTGCTTTGCGCTGGTGTTTTTTATGCCCCGCAAAGAGTATCGCGTTCCTTTGCTGGGCAATTTGGCCCTGTCGGTGCTGCTGAACCTGTCGCTGAAAAACCTGTTTGCCCGGGTGCGCCCCTCCCAGGCCGCGGCGCTGGTACACGAAGCCGGATTCAGCTTTCCCAGCGGGCACACCATGGCCGCCGCCTGCTTTTACGGTTTTCTTCTTTTTTTGGTGCTGCATTCCCCCTGGCGCAAAAGTCTCCGGTACGCCGCCGCCGGGTTCCTTTCCCTGCTCATCGTGCTGGTAGGCGCAAGCCGCGTCTATCTGGGGGCCCATTATGCCAGCGATGTGCTGGGCGGCCTTTTCATCTCCATCCCCTACCTCATTTTGTATACGGCCTTTGTTGAAAAATACTTCCACCATGAGGAGATTCACGTGAAAAAGCCCGGCCGCGCCGACGCGGGCAAGCTGTTATCCAGCTTTTCCTACGCCTTTGAAGGGATTGCGGCCGGGCTTCGCACGGAGCGGAACATGGTCGTCCATTTTGCGGCCATCGCGCTGGTGACGGTTTTCGGCGCGGTGCTGGGCCTGACGAACGCCGAATGGCTGCTGTGCCTGCTTTTGTTTGGGTTGGTGCTGATGGCCGAACTTTTGAACACCGCCGTGGAAACCGTGGTGGATATGATCACCAGGGAAAAAGACCCCAGGGCCAAACTGGCCAAAGACACGGCGGCGGGCGCGGTGCTGGCGGTGTCCATTGCCGCCGCGCTGGCAGGGGGCATTATTTTCGTGCCCAAGCTTTTTGTGGTCATTCGCTCCGGGCTATTGGAGCAATACATGCTGCGGTAAAACGCCTTACAAATGCTTCCTTTCCCGCTTGGCCTCCAGCAGCTTATCCGCCGTATCCGCTGCCGAAGGCTTGCTTGGCGTTTGCGCCTTCGACTTTTTTCGGGTCTGGGCCGTGGCCGTTTCCGTTTGCCGCGCTTCCCTGGCTTCTTTCCCCTGCTTTTCCTTCAAGCCCAGCCATTTGGTTACCGCCAGCTCCCAGGAAAGCCTGCGCAGGGCAATGTCCAGCAGGAAGGCGAGCATGGAAAGCACACAAAGCAGCGTGGTCAATTGCTTGCGCTCGCCCACCCGCTGGTTTCGGGCGGACAAGAGCGGATCGTCGTAGGAAAGCACCTGGCCGCCGGTTTCCCTGGCCAATTGCTCCAGGGCCCCGCCTTGGGCCTGCTTCCTGATGTCGTATTCCTCCGGGAAGCTGACCACCGTGCCGCCTTCCCGAACCCTGAGGGTGTCCCCCTCCTTTTGTTGCTCCACCCGCAGGGCATACGCGCCCTGGTTTTCCGCCCCGAAGCTGCCCTCGTAGGCGCCCGCCGCGATTTCCGTCAGCGGCACCGTCAACTCCGTTCCATCCGGCTGCAAAATCTTCGCCTGAGTGGCGAGGCCCTCCTCGGGCTTCGTCTCCGGGGAAAGGGTATAGCGCACCTTGGCCACGCCGTTTTGGTTGTCCACCTCCAGCTGCCCGTCCCTTGCGTCCCTTGGAAGCGTTTTGGTGACCAAGCCGCCGAAAAAGCTGGCGGCGCTTTCCCACATCAAAAATTCTTGGGTCCAGGCCCCTTCCGCGTCGCTGGTCCACGCCAGCACGGTGCCCGCCCCATAGGGCCACCAGGCCAAAATGGGATCCTCCTGGTCGCTGACAAGCGACACCGTGGCCAGGGGCTTTTCCGTGGCGGTCAGATATCCGCCCAACTGGGGGAACCCCGTATAATCCGTCAGGGCGGAGCTTTCCGTGACGACAGGGGTAAACACCCGGTTTTGCACATAACTGCCGCCGGCCAGATAGGTTTCCTTGGTAAAGATTTTGGGGATGTTGTCAAACTCCCCCGCGGTATAGGCCCGGCCGCCGCCCACGGTGGCCAGAAGCTCCATCAGCCGGGTGTTGGCCCCGCCGCCCACCGCCACGGTGGTCACCGTAATTCCCCTGGCGTTGGCGTTGACCAGCAGCCTTTCAAAGCCGCTGTCCCCCGGTTCGCCATCGGAAAGAAAAATGATATGCTTTTGGGGCGTGTTGGTGGCGATCAAGGCATTGCACGCCTCGTTCAGCGCGGAATAATACGACGTGCCGCCGCCGGGGCGAATGGTGCCGATCATGCTTTGAATGGCCCCCACGTCCTTTACTTCCTGCAGGGGAACCACCCACTTGGCCGCGTCGTCAAAGGCGATTACGCCGATCTGGTCCTTTGCCGTCAGCACCTCGGTGGAGCGCATGGCCGCCTCCTTGGCCACCTCCAGGCGGGTGGTGCCAAACTGGCCCGAGGTCATGGACCCGGATTTGTCAATCACCAGCATCAGGCCAAGGGCGGGCATTTGCAGCTTGTTGCGCACGTCGATGGTGACAGGCAGCATGGTTTCCAGCAAGGAACCCCGGTAGCCGCCCAGGGCATAGCTGCTGTCGCCCCCCAGCACGCAAAGCCCGCGCCCCAGGGTACGCACCGCCGTCTCGATGGCTGTCCACTGGGCCTCTTCGGCGGAATCCGCGTCCACGTTGGCCAGCACGATGGCTTCATATTGCCGAAGGGCGTCCGCCTGCACCGGCAGCTCGTCAGGCAGAACGCGTTCCACCCGCATGCCCGCCGCCGCCAGCATTTTGGCCATTTCCTCCCCGCCGCCGGGAACGCCTTCCACCAGCAGCACCCCCGGCGCGCCCGTGGCGGACAGATAGGCGCTGGCGCTGTTGTTGTGGCTTTGCCCATCTCCTTTGGCCAGCAGCTTGGCTTCGTAGGTGACCACGCCGGTCTTTCCGGACACATCCTGAAAGGCGAAAAGGTTTTCCCCCTTGCGCAGGGTCACCTCCCGGGTGGCGGTGGGCGTGTTGTTTTGGTACAAAACCAGGGTGCCGGTCGTGTCAAAGTTGCTGTCTACCGTCACTTCAATGGAAAACTTCTGCCCCTGAAACACCTGGGAGGGGGTTTGAACCTCCGTCACCTGGGCGTCCGGAAGGGATTCGCTGGGCATTGCCAGGGTGTCCACGCCAATGCCCCGGGCCGACAGCGCGGAGGCCTGCGCCTTTACATCCCCCACCTGCCCGTCGCTGACCACCACGATGTGCCCGGCGTTTTCCGCCGGAAGCAAGGCCCCGGCCAGCCGAAGGGCCCCGGAAAGATCGCTGGCGGAAGGGTTGACCGCCGTATGCACGCCGGAAAAGCCGGCTTGCTCCCGAAGCGGGGTTTCCACCATGGCATTGGCCCCGAAGGCGATGACCCCCACCTGCTCGTCTTTGGGCGCGCTTTCAAGCGCGTCCGCAATATGCTGCTCAAAGGCGGCGCGGGTGTAGCTGGTAGAATCGGACACATCCAGCAAAATCCATGTGGCGCTTTTGCCCGTTGGCAGCAACACCGAGGGCGCGGCCACGGCCAAAGCCAGCAGCGTCGTAACAAAAAGGCGCACGATGAGGGTGACCCGGCTTTTCAGGGAGCGTTCCCGCCTGCGAAAGCGTTTGTCAATCCACAACACCAACAGGATCGCCACAGGCAGCAAAAGCAGCGCCCAGGGAAAATCAAACTCAAGCCCCACGGCGGCTCACCTCCCATTCCACCAGGGACAGGGCCAGCAGCCCCAGCAGGAAAAATATGGTCAGTTCCATGCCCCGGCCTCTTTGCCCGGTCTGGGTAGCTTGCGCACCCTGGGGAGCCGCCACCTGCCGCACGTCGCTTTCCGCGTCCGCCATATGCAGCGCGAACAGCGTCATGCGCGGCTCCAACCCGACCCGTTTTTCCGTCAGCGTGTACACCCCAATCTCCCCCGTGTCCGTCAGTTGGTTACCCTCCGGCCGCACGGTGCGTCCGGAAGGCGTTACAACGCCGGCCTCTGTGGTGCGGTCGTCCAGGGCGATCTCCAGCGCCGTGCCGCAGGCGGCGTTCTCCACCGCGATCACCGCGTCCGGCAGCAAATATTCCAGCAGGTTCTGCACCAAAATGGGGAAATCCGCCTTCATGGGCAGGTTGCTGTCGTGCAAATCAAACCCCGCCACCGCCCCCCGCCGGTTTCCCTGGCTTGCCACGGAAAGCAGGGGCTTTCCGTCCCAAGTCAACACAGGCTCCCCGCCGGTCAAGGGATGGTAAGTGCGCAGGGATATTTCGGACAGCAGCATGTTTTTGGCGATGGCCTCCGCCAGCGCGCCGGTACTCATCCGCAGCATGCCCGCCGTTGTCTGCGCCCCTTCCGGATGGATGCCCAAAATATCCGCCGTTGGGGCGAAGGCCAGCAGCGCGCCGGATTCCGGCAAAGGCTCCGGGCAGGTTCCATCCAGAATATACAGGTCAAACCCTTCCAGGCTCACCGCGTCGGCGGCGGTGGTTTTCAGCACCACCAAGTCGCCGCGAAGGGCCAGCGCCTTTTCCAGAAACACGTTCCCCTCGGTCACCAGCAGCACCCTGCGCTCCGTCGCCTTCTGGTTGACCCAATACCGGGTGTTGTCCGCCGCGATGGCGTCCCCGGTCACAATCTGCGTCCATACGATCTGGGCTTCCTGCGGCACGCTGAACTGCACGCTTTGGGGCGCGCCTTCCTCCAGGGACAGGGTGCGGATGTCGCACAGCGCGCCGTCGGCGTAGCATTCCACGGTCACCTCGCAGGCCGCGCCATAGTTCATGATCCTGGCAAAGGCCGCCATGCCGCTTTCCTGGGGGGTACAGCTCAGGGACAGCACGCTGCGGTTGTCCGCCCCCGCGCCTACGGGCCGAACCTCCACATCCCCGTTTTGCGCCGCATAGCTGTCCGAATACACGATGATGCTCAGCTCGGGAATATCCCGGCGCATGGCCTGGGCCAGGGATACCGCGCCGTCCATATCCGCCGTGCCGTTTTCCGGCTTCAACGCCCTGAGCGCGGCCTTGATTTTTTGCTTATCCGGCGAGCGGGTAATGGCCTGCCCCACGGTGGACCCCGCCGTCAGCACCGTGACCGCGTCGCCCTCCTGCATGCCGTCCACCATGGCCATGGCGTCCTGCACCGCAAGGTCCAGCCGGGTTTTGCCCTGCCGCGTGGCCTGCATGCTGGCGGACACATCCACAATGAAGGCCAGTTCCCCGTGAACCCCGCCGACCAGGGCCGGGCGCAGCAAGGAAAAAGCCAGCAAGGCAACGCAAAGAAGCTGCAAAAAAAGCAGCCATTGTTTGCGCAACTTTTGAAAGGGCCTCGACGCCTCCCTGGCGCTTTGGGTCTGCCGCCACAAAAGAAGACTGGGCACCTCATGCTGCGTGGCCTTCCGGCGCAAAATATACAGCGCGATCACCACCGCCAGGCCGGAAAAGGCCCACGCGCCAGCGGGCAATAGCCACTCCATCCGCAAAACTCCTTTTTTTCAGAGGATTTTGCCTCTTACGCCAGCAGCCCCACCCGGGTCAGCTCCCGCAGCAGGGTCTGTTCCACATCGGCCTCGGTCCGCATCAGCGCGTACCCCATGCTGCCCTGGTGGCAAAAGCGTTTCAGCTCGTCCAGAAACCGAAGGGCCGCCTGCCGGTACTCCCGCAGGGTATCGTAGCTGGCCAAAATCTCCATCACTTCGCCGGTTTCACTGTCTTTCAGCTGCACGGCATCCTCAAAAACCGGTTCCAGCTCCCGCTGGCTTAACACCTGCAGGGAGGTGACCTCCTGCTTTCGGTATCGCAGGGATTTCAGCGCGGTATCATAGCCGCCGGGGCTTAAAAAATCGGACAGCAGCACGGCGACTCCCTTGCCCTGGGGAATGGGCAGCCTTTGCACGGCTGTGGCCAGGTCGGTGGTGCCCTTTGGGACGATCTTGCCCAAAAACCCGCTGGCCGCCACAAACCCCTGCCGGCCGGAAAGGGGCCGGGTGTGGGTATGCCCGCCGCCCTGCACGGCATAGACCGTCACCTGATCGTTTCCGTTCAGGGCCAAATAGCACAGCACCTCCGTCAGTTTCACGGCGGTCTCCCATTTGCTTGGCTCCCCAAAGCCCATGGAGGCGCTGGCGTCCACAATCAGATGCACATGGGTTTCCTGTTCTTCCATAAACAGCTTCAAAAACAGCTTATCAAACCGGGCGTAGGCGTTCCAATCCAGGCGGCGAATGTCGTCGCCCTCGGCGTACTCCCGAAAATCGGAAAACTCCACGCTGCTGCCCAAGGCCTTCGAGCGCCGCAGCCCTCCCGCCCCGCCGGAGGTTGGATGGCGCATGTGAAGGCTGAGCGCGTCCAGCCTTTGCAGGAATTTCTCGTCCAGCACACAATTCCCCCCTCGGTCAGGAATGAGACAGTCCCTTCATCAGCTCCGCCACCACGTTTTCCACGGTCCGGCCTTGGGCCATGCCCTCAAAGTTCAACGCCACCCGGTGCCGGAGGCAGGCCGGCGCCACCGCGTCGATGTCCTCAAAGGCCACGTTGAAGCGGCCTTCCATCAGCGCACGCACCCGCGCCGTGGAAACCAGGGCCTGGGCGGCCCGGGGGCTGGCCCCGTAGCGGATGAAGCTTTTGGCGACCTCCGGGCTTCCCTCCAGTTCCGGGTGGGTGTTCAGCACCAGGGTGAGGGCATAGGTCTGCACCGCCTGGGCGATGGGCACGGTCTGGGCCACCTCCCGCAGCTTTAAGAGGGTATCCCCGGTGGCCACGGTTTCGGCTTCCCTGGTTTGGGGCACGGTGGTCAGCCCGACAATCTCTTCCAGTTCCTTTAAAGAAGGAAACTCCACCTGAATCTTCAGCATGAAACGGTCCAACTGGGCCTCCGGCAAGGGATAGGTGCCTTCCTGCTCCAGGGGGTTCTGGGTAGCCAGCACAAAGTACGGCTCGCTCAGCGTCCTGGAAACCCCCGCCACGGTGACGCTGTGCTCCTGCATGGCCTCCAGCAAAGCCGACTGGGTTTTAGGGGTAGCCCGGTTGATTTCGTCCGCCAGTATGATGGAGGCGAACAGCGGGCCCGGCTGAAAGCGGAACTCGTTGCCCCCCTCTGTCCGGACGATGATGTTGGTGCCGGTGATGTCCGCGGGCATCAAATCCGGCGTAAACTGGATGCGGGAGAAGGGCAGGTCAAACACCTTGGCAATGGTTCGCACCAGGCGGGTTTTTCCAAGCCCCGGCACGCCTTCCAGCAGCACGTTTCCCCCCGCGATCATCGCGATTAAAAGCTGCGACACCACCGCGTCCTGACCGATGATTTCCTTGGCGATTTCCTCGCGAATCTTCCGGGTGGTTTCCCCAAAGCTTAGAATTTCTTCTTTCTCGATCATACTGCCCCTCCGTTATTTCAGCAGAGACTGGAAATAGGTCTCCACCCATTTTTGAACATACACCGGCAGGTCGGCGTTTTCCACCGCCTCCACCGCCGATTGCTGATACTCGTAAGCCACGTCGGCATAGGGAACGCTTTCCGACACGCTGCCAAGGCCCGCCCCCAGGGTCGCCTCGGTGGTTTCTCCCTGGTTGACCACGCCTCGTTCGTTGGCCACTTCCCCATCCCCGCCCAGCCGGGTGGGGTCGTAGATGACCTCATAGGTACCCAGCTTTTCTTCGGGCCTTCTTCCGCCGGACGTATGGCTGGAAGGCTGGCTGTTTGTATACCCCGCGTCCAGATTGGTGCTGCCAAGGCCTGCGCCGGCTCCGCCGCCCTGGCCTATGCCTCCCATGCCGCCACCAGAGCCGCTGCCGGAGCCGCTTGTCCCCATAGCGCCCAAGGCCCCCAGGGCCTGGGGCAGGTTGCCCTGCGCCGCGTTGCCAAGGGGCTGCCCCGCCCGGGCCGCCGCGGTCCGGGCCATTTGCGCAAGGGCGCTTCCCTGGCTGCATGCGCCTGTGGCCCCGGTCATGGCGGCATTCAGGGAAGCTTGGGCCTGGGCCGTGTTTCCTGCGGCAGCGGCCTGGGCCGCATTTTGCAGGCTTTGCTGAACCGCCTGGCTCATGTTTTGCTGGGCTGCCGCCTGGGCGGCCTTTTCCAGGCTTTCAGCCAACGTTTTTCCGTCCGTTTGCTCCAAGGCTTTGCGCAGTTCCTCCAGGTCCTCTTTTTCCATGGCGTCCGCCGCCTCGGTCAGCCCTTGGCCGGCCAAAAGACTTCGCAAGGCTTCCGCGCTGTTTTGCCGAAGCTTTTCCAACTTGCGCTGGGCCCCGTCCATGGCGGTCAGCGCCTGGCGGGGGTCCCCCGCTTCCCGCAGTTCCCTGGCCAAATCGCCCAGAATTTTTCGGGTTTTCAGGGCGGCTTCGTCCTTCTCGTCCAGCTGTTTGCCGCCATCCTCCAAATGCTGCGCCTGTTTGGACATTTCCTGCCGGAAGGCCGCTTTGGCCTTGAGTGTCTGGTGCTGGGGATTGGGCACAAAGCTGAGGCCAAAAGCCCCCAGCAGGCACGCCCCCGCCAGAATCAAAAACAACCGGCTGGCCCGAAGGGGCATGGCTTCCCTCACATACAAACCTTGCAGCGCCCGGCCGGCGTCCTCCCGCTGCAGGCGCAGCATGGGCGTTTGGGCGGCGGTTTGCCATTCCAGGGCGGTTTGCATTCGCGCTTTCAGGCCGCAGCCGTCCGCGCGCCGGGCCGCCTCCCGGACGCCCACGGGCCACAAAAGCCCGGCCAGCGCGCCAATGGCGGGGGGAACCAAGGCGCAGGCAATGGAAATTTGCGCCGCGCCCTCCACCGGCCACAAAAAGGCGGCCAGCTGGGCAAAGAGGGCGGCGGCCCCGCCCAGCCCAAGGCCCACGCTTGCCCATAAAACCATCCTCAGCGCCCGCATCCGGCCGCGAACAGGCCGAAGCGCAGCCTCCATGGTCGTCATGTTTTCGCCCTCCCATGGCGCACCTTGTCCTTTTTGCGCACGCGAATGCGCAGCGCGGAAAGCCCGGTCAGCAGCACGGCCATCCCGCCCAGGAACATCATGTTGTAGGCCGCGTAATGCCCCAGCGGCAGCAAGGGAAAGGTCACGTTCAGCGTATGGCTGAACTGGGACACCGTGCCCTGCAGCATTTCCGTCTGGTTTTCCAGCAGGGAGAACAGCCCTAGTCCGGGATTGGTTACAAAGGAAACGGGCACATAGCCGATGGTGGTCAGCGTCGCCCCGGCGTTCCCCGCGTCCGTATAGATTTTGCCAATGGCCTGCACGTCGAAATAGAGAGGGACCAGGGTGCCCACCCCAATGGCGAACACAGCCAGATAGGCCACCACCGTGGACGCCGCCGTGCGCTTGAACAGGGCGGAGCAAAAAAGCCCCACGCTGAGCGCCGCCAGGGTGACCGCCATCAGAAAGAGGGTTCCTTCCATGATCTGCAAAAGGCTGACGCCGCCAGTCAGCAGAATCAGGCTGAGCATGGGCATGGAGGAAAAAATGAGCAGGCACAGAAAGCCGAAGCTTTCCAGCAGCTTGCCCAGGGCAATGCTCAGGGAGCTGGTATTGGTCACCCGAAGCAAATCCAGGGTTTGCCTCTCCCGCTCGCCGGAGATGCTGCCCGCCGTCATGGCCGGGGCCACCAGCACCAGCAGCACAAACTGCAGTGCGATCAAAAGTGCGTATCCCTCCACGCCCCGGCGCATCTGGTCGATGGTGAACGTCGCCTTGCCATAGGCCTGAAAGGAATAGAAATACACAAAGATCAGCAGCACCAGGGCATACAGCGTAATGATGATCGGGGTTTTCAGCGACCGCATGCGCCGCCGGGCCGAGGACGCCAAAATGGGGTTAATCACCTTGCGTCACCTCCATAAACACCTTTTCCAGGTTCATTTCCGCCCGATGGAAGTCCACCACGGGCACCGCAGCGCTGAGGCGGCCCAGCAACTGGGCCGCGTCCCGGTCCCCTCCCTCAAACACCACGGTCAGCATGCCGCGCTCCTCGCCGGAAATGGCGGTAACGCCCGGGAACTGTTTCAAAATGGACACAGCCTGCTCCTGCTGGTCCTCCTCCGCGCTTTCCAGAAGCCGCACCTTCAGGGGGGCTTTGCCGCTCATGTGTCCGGCAAGCTCCTCCACAGACCCGGAAAACACCAGCTTGCCATGGTCGATGATGGTGAGGGAATCGCACATTTCCGAAAGCTCCGGCAAAATGTGGGAGGAGATCAGCACGGTTTTGCCCAGCTCTTTCAGCGTACGAAGGATGCCCTTCATTTCCGCCCGGGCCCGGGGGTCCATGCCAGAGGCCGGCTCGTCCAAAATCAACAGCTTGGGGTCGTGGATCAGCGCCCTGGCCAGGCACAGCCGCTGCTTCATGCCCCGGGACAGCATATCCACGTAGGTATCGCGCTTGTCCTGCAAATTCACCAGCTCCAGCAGGCTGTCGGCCATGCGCATGCGCTCCCCATAGCCAAAGCCATAGCAGCGGGCGTAAAAATCCAGATATTCCCAGGATTTCAGCCGGTCATACACGCCGAAAAAGTCCGGCATATACCCCATCATTTTCCGAATCTCCCTGGGGTTTTTGCTTACCTCCACCCCGTCCAAGGTGGCCTTCCCCTCCGAGGGTTTGAGCAGCGTGGAAAGGATGCGCATGGTGGTGGTCTTTCCCGCGCCGTTGGGGCCCACAAAGCCGTGCAGTTCCCCGTCGCCAATGGTCAGGCTCAGATGGTCCAGGGCCAGAAATTTTCCGTAATATTTCGTCAAGCCTTCCAGTGCCAGCATTATTGTACCCTCCCATCCAGCGTCATGTAGGGGGTGTTCATCTCGGCATAGTAGTCCGTAACAACGCCCAGCGCAAACTGTACAAAGATTTCGCCTTCCTTGTTCATGAAGGTTTTCAGATCGATCTGATCTTTCAGCTCCTTGCTGATATCGATCTCGGTCCATCCGGCGGTTTTTTCGTTATACACGCTCATGGTGTAACCCGAATAGGCATAGTCCGTGCCAATGTCCAGGCCCGTCAGCTTCATGCTTTGGGCTTCTTTTGGCAGCACAAAACAGAAAACCGGCTTATCCGCCAGGCGGTAGTAGCGGTACCGTTCTTCGATGACCGGGCCCCGGGCCATGGTTTTGTCGTCTTTGATCTCCACCGCGCACACGGGAATGGTGCCCTTGGTGAACCGCGCCAGGCCCGTGTCGCTGATGGGTTTGTATTTCAGCGCAATATCCACCACATTGTTCTGGCCCATGCGCCGCACCGGCTGCCCGTTCAAATCCAGCGTGAAATCCGCCAGATCGTCGTTCAGGACCACATAGTGATAAATATTGGCGTTGTTATACCAGTCCCACTTGTTGAGGCAATAATAAAGCCGGCTTTCCAGGCGGGAACGCTCAAGCCGCTCGTTTTCCTGAACGGCGGGAACCATGGTCTTGGAATCCGTCCATTGCTCCGGATACACCATGGCGGTGACGATGGAGTACATGTTCATGGCGCTGAGCTGCGTTTTGGAAAGCAACTGCCCATCCATCACGGGCACATTGCCGTTTCCGTTGTACACCACGTTTTGCTGGTTCCCCATGGGCGCGGTTGTGCCGGGCGCCTGGGTTGCCAACGGCGTTTCCGCCTTTGGGTTTTTCAGCAAAAGTTCCACCGTCTGCCCGGGCAGCACCTCCGGCACGCTGATATAACCCAGGTTGGTCATAATGTAGCCCTTCTCCAGGGGGATGTCGCTTTGGTTTGCCAGGCGAACCATCAGCCCGTCCTCCTCCCACCAGCACTGGGCGTCCACCTTGAGGCCCGGGATCTTGTCGCTTTTGACAAAAAAGCTTTGGGTGTTCCAGGTGGAGCGGTTTACAAACGTAATGCTGGCGTTTTCGCCCTGCCGGTAGATATAGCGCAGCTTGTTGGGCTCCGGGGGAACGGTTTCGCCGGGATCATAATAGGTGATATCGTTGGCGCTCATCAAAATCGCGCCGTTTTGCACCGACACCCTCATGGGTTCCGCTTCCGCCATGGTCAGGCTGACGGCGGCCTTTTCGGAAACCAGGCCCTCCTCGTCCTGGGAGATATAGTCCGCCACCACCGCCACAGGGCGCTTGAAGGAGGTCCAGTTGCCGATCAGCATCATCACCAGGGCGAACACAATGGAAAGGACCGGAACCGTGGCCCACATCCACTCCCGCCTGTCTCTTGTTTTCAGCAGCCAGTAGCTGAAAAAGCCCACCAGCCCGACAAACAAAAGCAGCACGAAGAGCGGCGCCAAAAAGCTGCCGTCATTGGCCACGTCGATGCCGTTCATCACGCTCATGTCGATGTAGTCCTGCTGCCGGCTGTAATAGTTTTGCTGGAAGCTAGCAATTTGCTGGTACCTGTCCCCGATGGCGCTGAGGAACAGCCGCTGCCACAGCATATTGCCGCTTTGCCAGGAATCCAGCGGCTTATCGGACAGGGAAAAGGCAGCGGTCAGCACATAGCCGTCTTTTGCGGCGGCCAGGTCCAAAAGCGGTACGTCCGTCTTGACCACCACATTTTTTGCGCCTTCCATCCGCGTCAGCATCATGCTTTCGCCCAGGGCCTTTTCGGTTGACTTTACATAGGTAAGCAGCGCGGGGGTGGCGTCCTCCGCCTGAAAGGCCCCTGCCGCCCGGATTCCGGTATAGGGTTCAAAAAAAGGATAGGCCGCCGCGCCCCCGGCGCCGCCGCCCACAACCGCGACGCCGCCCTCTTCCAGCCACTTCCTCAGCGCGGATTGCTGGGCCGCGTCCAGCGCTTTGGGATCAAACCCGTCCACGGCCAAAAACTGGAAGGCCTCCAGCATTTGGGCGTCCCGGGGAAAGCTCTCCGCCGTCAGGGCAATGGGCTGCCACAGTTCGCCCCGCTTCAAGGGGTCTTTGGTTTGGGAGATGGTGAACTGGGACAGGGCCTTGGGCCCGTTCGACAGCGTTGCGACCAGGATGGTGGCGGGGTCCATCACCCGGCTGGGCGTAACCGTGCGGGAGGCGACGCATTCCTCCCCCAAATACAGCTCCAGCCTGTATTGCCGCTGTTTCATGGTCAATTCCACAGGCATGTCCAAACGGACCTCCGCACCGGAGGCCACCGTCACGGGAAGCTCATACAAGTCGTATTGCAGCTCGTCCCTGAATATTTTCAGCTTTAACAGGCCCGCCAAATCCGGCCCGCTGTTTGAAAGGGATACCTGAACCGGCATTTTGCGCAGATAGGTGACCGCGCCGTCGTAGCCGATGGCGGCGTCCATGGTAAGGCCCGGATATTGCAGGTCTTTCACGGGCGCGGGCGTGGCCGTGGGCAGCACGGTGGGCTCCGGCGTATCCGCCGGTGCGGATGGCGTATCGGCTGGGGCGTCCGTTGGGGCGTCGGTGGACGCGACCACCACGCTGCCAATGGCCCCCGCGGGAATCCACTGCGCCAAAACACAGAACAGAAGCAGGCATGCCGCCAAAAGCCGGGTGCGCCGGGTACCCCTCATACAAAAGCGCCTCCTCTTGCGTAAAATATGTCAATGATATAGGAACGCACGACGGATGGAAGTTGTTCCCTTTTCAGGAAAAAGGTCTCGCGTTTTTTCCGCTTTGTTACAAATTGTCGCTGCAAACGGGCGGCGGGACCGCCGCCCTCGCCGCCCCTCTAACGCCTTCTTCCCAAAGCGTTTTACAGCGCCAGGCGGTAAATGGCCAAGACATCCTGGCGATCCAGCTTTTGAAAGACCCCGACCGGGCCGTTTTCCACCACGCGGCCCGCGATTTCCTCCAAGCGGTCGCCGCCAATGCCCGCCTCACTCAGGCGAACCGGCATATGAAGCGAGCGGCAGAATGCCTCGTACCGGGCAATGCCCTCCTTGGCGATCTCCTCATCGGTTCCGAAGGTTTCCGGCACATCAAATACCCGCAGGGCAAACTGCTTCAGCTTTGCCACGCCCCCCGGCAAAACGTATTTCATCCAGGCCGGGGACACAATGGCCAGGCCCGCGCCGTGGGCGATACCGTACAGGGCGCTGAGTTCGTGCTCCAGCTTGTGGCTGGCCCAGTCCCCTTCCCGACCCGTTTGGAAAAGCGTGTTATGGGCCAGGCTTCCGGTCCACATCAGCTCCGCCTGGGCGTCGTAATCGTCCGGCTTTTTCATGACGATGGGCGCGCTTTCAAGCACCGTGCGCATGCTGGCCTCCAGCAGCCTGTCCGTCAGCTCCACATGCGCAACCCTGGTAAAATAGCGCTCCATCAGGTGGGACAAGATATCCACACAACCGCAGGCCGTTTGGTAGGGCGGCAGGGTAAACGCATATTCCGGGTTGAGAATGGAAAACTTTGGCACATGATAAATGGTGTTATGGCCCGCTTTTTTCATGATTTTGTCGTTGGTGATGACCGAGGAATAGCTCATTTCGCTGCCGGAGGCGGGAATGGTGAGCACGGTGCCCAGGGGCAGGGTCTTTTTCGGCGTGGCCTTCCCCGCGTAAAAATCCCAAACGTCCCCCTCATAGCAAACGCCCGTGGCGACGGCCTTGGCGGTGTCGATGGCGCTTCCGCCGCCCACCGCCAACACCAGGCCGATGCCAAATTCCCGGCATATATCGATGCCCTCATACACCCGGGACAGCAGCGGGTTGGGCAAAATGCCGCTCAACTCCCATACCTGTATGCCATTTTCCCGTAAAATTCCGGTGACATCCTGATAAAGCCCGCTCTTTTTGATGCTTCCCCCGCCGTACACCAGCAGCGCCTTATCTCCATAGGCCTTCGCTTCTTCCCCCAGATGAGACAGGGCATTTTTGCCAAAGATGATTTTGCAGGGATTTTGAAAAACGAAATCGATCATGCTATTTCTCCTTGATTTCTTACCAGTCTATTTCCCTGCCATTGTACCATAAAATACCGGCGGGGAACAGAACGGCGGCGGGCTTTTGGTACTTTTTGGTTAAGCCCGTTGACATTTCCCGGCCTTTCCCCTATATTTCAAGTCAACCAACGCCCTGTGGCGGCGGAAAGGATGACCGATGATGAAAATTGCGCAAACCGTAACAGAATTGATTGGCCGCACCCCTCTTTTGCGGCTCCACAAAATGGAGGCCAAATGCGGCCTTCATGCGACGCTGCTGGCCAAACTGGAGCTTTTCAACCCCGCCGGAAGCGCCAAAGACCGCATTGCCATGGCCATGCTGGACGACGCGGAGGCCCGTGGCCTTTTGACCAAAGGCGCCACCATCGTCGAGCCCACCAGCGGCAACACGGGCATCGGGCTGGCGTCCATCGCGGCGGCCCGGGGCTATCAGCTGGTCCTCACCATGCCGGAAACCATGAGCATCGAACGCCGCAACCTGCTCAAGGCTTACGGCGCAAAGCTTGTGCTGACCGAGGGCGCAAAAGGCATGAAAGGGGCCATTGAAAAGGCCGAGGAACTGGCGGCCGAGCTGCCTGGAAGCTATATGCCCCGCCAGTTTGACAACCCCGCCAATCCAGCCGTTCACAAGGCCACCACCGGCGTGGAGATTTGGGAGGACACCGAAGGCGCGGTGGACATTTTTGTGGCAGGCGTAGGCACCGGCGGCACCATCAGCGGCGTTGGCGGCTTGCTGAAAAGCCGCAAGCCGGAGGTGAAAATCATTGCGGTGGAGCCCTTCTCCTCCCCAGTGCTTCGCCAGGGCACGTCCGGTCCCCACCGCATTCAGGGCATTGGGGCCGGGTTTGTGCCCGGCACCTTGGACACCCGCATCTACGACGAAGTGCTTCCCGTTCACGACGAGGACGCCTTTGCGCTGGGCCGCCTGATGGCCCGCACCGAAGGCGTGCTGGTGGGCATTTCTTCCGGCGCCGCCCTGCACGCGGCCATCCAGGTGGCAAAGCGCCCGGAAAACGAAGGAAAGACCCTGGTCGTGTTCATGCCCGATACAGGAGAGCGGTATTTGAGTTCGGACATGTTTAAGGAATGAGAGGGATGGTCTGGGGTGGAACCCCTAATGCCAGGGCCAGGGCTTTGACCGCGTGAAACGCGGGCAAAGAAATCAAACTAAAATAACCATAAGCAAAAAACCCCCGCGCGGCAGAAAAAATGCCGAACGGGGGTTTTCTATGCCACATGCAACCCTCTCAGCCTTCCATCATGGCCGCCGTTTCCTTCAGCTGCTCCCGAATTTTCAGCTGCTGGGGGCACTTTGCCTCGCACTCGCCGCACTCCACGCAGGCGGAGGCTTTCTCGCCCTTCAGCCAGGGCGATTTGCCGATTTGGGCATACTGCTGCCTGGCATAGGCCGTCAGGTCGTACACCCGGTGGTAGTTCATTAGCTCAAAATTGAAGGGGATGTTGACCCCCACAGGGCAGGGCATGCAATAGTTGCAGCCTGTGCAGTACAGGTTTGCCCTGGCTTTGTTTTCTTCCATAGAGCGGGCCACCTGCTCCTGCTCCTCCTTCGTCAGCGGCTTGGCGGTGGAAGCCACATGCGCGTTTTCCTCCACCATGCTTTCGTCGCCCATGCCGCTGAGGGCGCAGCTCACCGCCGGGTTGGAAAGCACAAAGCGAAGGGCCAATTCCGGCGAAGACTGCGCCTTGCCGGGCAGCAAGGCCTGCACCGTTTGGGAGGGCGCGCCCAGCCTGCCTCCGCCCACAGGGCCCATCACCACCACGCCAAGGCCCTTTTGGGCGGCATAGGCAATGGCTTCCTCGTTGGAGCGGTCCAGCAGGTTATACTGGCACAGCACGCTTTCAAACAGCCCGGTATCCACCAGCTTTTTCATGTTCTCGGCGCTGTCGTGAACGGAAAAGGACAAATGCCGGATCAGCCCTTCCTCTTTTGCCCGCAAAGCCATTTTGATCTGGCCCTCCGGAAGGGTCTCCTCCTCAAAGCGCTTTAAAGAAAGGCTCCATATGTGGTAAAAATCGATATGGTCGGTTTGCAGGCGGCGCAGCGATTCCTCCAGGCGTTTGCGGGAAGCGTCATACCCCCGGTCGTCGCCGGGAAGCTTGGTGGACAGATGCACCTTGTTCCGGTAGCCGTCCCGAAGCGCCTTCCCCACAATTTCTTCGCTTTCCCCGTCGCAGTAGTAGGGCGCGGTATCCACATAGTTGACGCCCAGATCAATGCCTTTGCGAATCAGCAGCGCGGCCTGTTCATGGTCGAAGCGTTCCTGCCCGTCCGCCGCTATTTTCGGCAGCCGCATGGCCCCGAAGCCCAGCGCGGAAATCTTCACGCCGGTTTTTCCCAAAGTACGGTACTGCATGTGCACTTGTCCTTTCTTTTGTTGAGATTCTTCCCATCATCTTTTCCTTTATGAGGTATGCTCCACCTGGGAGATCCATTCCCCATAGCCTTCGCCCTCCATGCTTCTCAGCGGCACAAACCGGAGGGAGGCGCTGTTGATGCAATAGCGCAGGCC
>JAVBTE010000114.1:0-12385 GCA_031556335.1 Eubacteriales bacterium
CTTTGGGCTCAGCGACTCCATGAGCCACGTCATGCTCAGCCACTATTCCGGCACCATGCGCTACGACGCCCGGGTGGCGCTTCTGTCCGACGCCGAGCCCGGCTATGGCCGCGCCGTGGCCCTGCGGGCAGGCGCGGACGCTTTTGAGGAAGAAATGATCGCCGCCCTGGAGATTTTCACAGGCGGCGACTGGAAAATGAAACCCGTGTACGTGCTTGAAAACGGCCAAACCATGATCCATTTGGAGGACGCCGACAAAAACGGCGTGACCCTGCCGGAGCAAGGGGTCGCCCTTTCCAAAAAAGCGGCGGAGGAATACGGCTACGCCCTGGGGGATTCCCTTCCCCTGCGTTTGCCCGGCGGCCGCACGGTGCATGCGCCGGTTTCGCAGCTGGTGGAACTGCAGCTAGACCAGGGCGTTTACCTGTCCCGGGCCGCTTGGGACCAACTGGGCCTGAGCCCCTGGCAACCTACCGACGTGCTGCTGACGGGCGACGCGCTGGACCTTGCCACGGTGTCCGGCATGGACGGCGTGGAAAAAGTGCGCTCCATTGAGGAGGAGAGAAGCTCCAACGCGAAGAATCTGGATATCATGCAATTCGTGGTGTTGCTGTTGGTGCTGTTTTCCGGCGTGCTTTCTCTGGTGGTGTTTTACAACCTGGGCCAGCTCAATTTTTCGGAGCGGGCGCGGGAACTGGCCACCCTGAAAGTTTTGGGCTTTACGCCCCAGGAGATCAAACAGCTGGTGCTGCGGGAAAACGTGTTCATCACGCTGATGGGGCTTGCCCTGGGGTTTCTGGCGGGGCCCGCCTTCCACCGGCTGGTGCTGGGTTCGGCGCTGCCCGCCGCCATGCAGTGCGCGCCCTATATCGCGTCCTTTAGCTTTGTGCTCACAGCCGCGCTTACGGTGTCCTTCGCCCTGCTGGTCAACCGCATGCTGGGCGCGAAGTTCAAGGAAGTCAACATGGTGGAAGCGCTGAAAAGCGTGGAATAAACGTGTCGCGGGCAAACCCCGCCAAAGGAGCGTTCGTCCGATGAATCTGCTGTACGTCCTCAGCGCCTGCGCCTTTGCCCTGTATGTGGTCATCGTGCTGATCCGGGCCCGCATGCTTCGCAGGCGGGGCATTCGGGTCATCGTGTTCGGGGAAACGGACAAAAGCGATTTTCTTCTGGTGCCCCTGGTGTTGCTGATGGCCTATGCCGTGCTGGCGAACGCCTTTGGCCTGCCCCTGTGGCAGCCGCTGCTGCGGCCCTTCTGGGCCGGCGATATCCTCGGCTGGATCGGCCTTTTGCTGTGCGTCCTTTCCATGGCGGGGCTGGTGTGGGCCCTGCGCAGCTTTGGCACATCCTTCCGGGTGGGCATCGACCAGCAAAAGCCCGGCGAGCTCATCACCACGGGCATGTTCGGCCTCAGCCGCAACCCCATCTATGTATGCTTTTTGCTGTTCTTTCTGGGACAGTTCCTCATCCACCGCAACCTTCTGCTTGGGGTTTGCAGCCTGGCGTTCGCGCTGGTCATCCACCGGCAGGTGCTGCGGGAGGAAGCGTTCCTCCGCGCCCACTACGGCGCGGCGTATGCGGCGTATTGCCAAAAGGTGCGCCGGTACCTGTAACATCTTGCATTTGGAGGGAACCCCATGCAGCCATTGGAAGTATTTTTTGACTATGCCTGCCCCTATTGCCTGAAAGGCCACCAAAACCTTGAGGCGCTTCTTTCGGAGCATCCCGGGGCCGAGGTGCTCTGGCGGCCCTGCGAGGCCCATCCCCGGCCGGAACAATATGGCCCCCACAGCGATTTGTGCATTCAAGGCATGTTCTTTGCCATGGAACAGGGCGCGAACCTTTGGGCCTATCACCGGCGGATGTATGACCTGTCCCTGCAAAAGGGCGTGAACATCGAGGACCCCACGGCCCTGGCCGCCCACGTAGGCGATTTGCTGGACGCGAAAGCCTTCCTGGCCGCGCTGCAAAGCGGCGCATACCGGGAGGCCCAATTGGCGGCCAACCGGTATGCCTACGAAAAGTCCGGCGTTTGGGCCGTTCCTTCCTACCGCATGGGCGGCAAAAAGCTGGACGCGGTGGAAAACGTAGGGGTTTTGAAAGCCGATTTGAAAAAATTTTGGGACGAGGCCTGACCGCTTCGGGGGCGGCCCCGCCTCTTTCGGGCGTCCGGCGTTACAGCTGGGCGCCCATTTCTTTGTGGGCATATAGCCGCTGCGTGCAGAAAAAGCATAGGGCGCTCACCCCCAAGGCCAGGGCGACGGCCGCCGGGCGCAGGCCGCTTTCCATCACGCCAGAAACATCAAAATACGCCAGAGGTGAAAGGAAGAAAAGGTCGGGCCGCTCCACGTACTGCACAAAGAACAGCCCGCAGTAGCAAAGAAGCAAAGCGGCCACCGCCGAAAGCATGCCCGTCCGGTAGCTTTTGGCCAGCGCGCTGCACAACAGCCCCAGGCTGAACAGCACGCACTGGGCCAAAAAGAGCCCCACGCCGGACAGCAAAATGCGCCCATGCAGCGCCGGGTCGCGGGAAACCGGCAGCATGCCCAGCACGGACATGCCGATGGTCACCACGGCCACCACCCCAAGGCCCGCCACGCCCGCCAGGGTCTTGGCCCATATCACCGCGCCCCGCGAACAGGGCATGGTAAACAGGTATTCCGCCGTGTGGTCGCGGGTTTCCTTTGCCACGATGGACGCGCCCGTCACCACGGCGTGGACGAACACAATCAGCCCCGTCCAGTAATACATCACGATATAATAACCGGCAGGCTCCTGCAGGCTTACATTGTACACCCCAAACACCAGCTGCCCCAGTTTTGGAATCAGCACCAGGGCCTTTTCCACATAGGCGCTGTATTGGCCCACCACCGGGTATTCCAGTATGCCCAGGAACGCCACCAGACCCACCACCGCGCTCCAAATGAGCAGCCCTCGGCGGGAACGGCGAAATTCCGCTTCCCAAATGGTTTTCATGGGTTCACCTCACGACACGAATGTGACGTCCTTCCGGATGAAAGTGGCCATCGCGGCCAAAAGAAACAGGGCGCACAGCAGCCCCCAGGCCGCCAAATACCCCGGATCATAGCCCCCCAGGGCCACGATGCGGCTGACGTTAAAGTAGGAAAAGGGTGTAAAAAACTTGACGGCCTCCGCCCCCACCTTGCTGGCAAAGGAGGAGAACACGTAAAACACGAACGCCACCCCCGCCGAAACCAGCATGGGAGCCCGGATTTTGGGCTGGGCCACGCCCACCAGGGCCCCCAGCAGGACAAAAAACAGCTCGATCCACAAAAACGACAGGCCGGTCAGCCAGAACTGCGCCATGGGAAGGGGGCCCGGCACGTTCACCGCGGCGGACAGAACCGACGCCAGGGCATAGCAAAGCCCGATGAGAACCGCCGAAAGCGCCGCGCTGACCACCTTCGCAACAAAAACCACCCTCCGCTTGAAGGGCTTTGTGTACAAAAACTCCGCCGTGTTGTTCACCGTTTCCTTGGTGAAGGTGCGAAGCCCCAAAAACATGCCGCAAACCCCCGCCGCGATGGAAAAGAAGGCGGTCAAAAATCCGTAGACCCCAATGGGCTTCATCAGGATCTCCGCGTCCATGCCAATGAACTGCAACAGCCCGCCCCCGGCCATGGCGCTCAAGTCCGCCGCGCCGGAGCCGATCATGTCATAATAGAGGGGATACATCGCAAAAATCAAAAAGCCCACGGCAAGCGCCCACCCCATCGTATACGCGCGCAGCTGCCGCCACTCGTAGCGAAACACCGGCATACGCTCACTTCCTTACTGGTAATAGTGCAGGAAAATCTCCTCCAGTGTGGGTTCTTCCACAAAGGCATCGGCAATGCCAAGGCCCGCCAGCTTTTCAAACAGCGCGCCCACGTCGCCCTTGTACAGGAAGGAAGCGCCCGGGCCGGTCTGCGTCAGGTCCGCCACATCCCCAAAGCCAAAATACCCTTCGGGGATGTCCGCCTTGGCCACCACCGACACCTTCTTATATCCGGCCTCCCGCAGTTCGCGAATGGATTGGATGCTGGCCAGCCGTCCTTCTTTCAAAATGGCCACGCGGCCGCAAAACTTTTGCACCTCACTAAGGATGTGGGAGGAAAAGAAAATGGTGGCTCCCCTTTTGTTTTCCTCCGCCAGAATCTCAAAAAAGGTCTGCTGCACCAGGGGGTCCAGCCCGGCGGTGGGTTCGTCCAAAATGATCAGCTTTGGCTCGTGCAATAGCGCGCTGACAATGGCCACCTTCTTTTTGTTGCCAAAAGAAAGGTCGGCAATCCTGCGGTTTTCATCCAGCTTGAGCCGGTCGCAAAGCTCCCTGGTCTTTTTCTCGCAATTTTTTTGGTACAGGGCCGCCGTATAGGAAAGCAGCTCCCTCACCCGCATCCGGTCGTAATAGGCGGCCTCGCCGGGCACATAGCCCACCTCCCGGGCGATGACCTCCGCGCGCTTTGCGGTGTCCATGCCAAAGATTTCCGCGCTGCCGGAAGTGGGCTTCAAAAGCGCCAGCAGCGTGCGGATGGTGGTGGATTTGCCCGCGCCGTTGGGGCCGATAAAGCCGAAAATTTCCCCCTCCTCCACCGAGAAGCTGACGTCCTCAATGCCCCGCGCCCGTCCGTAGCATTTGGTCAGGCCCTGTAAGGTGATCACCGCGTTCATGGCAAGTATTCCTCCTTATAAAAATGGCGCTTCATCAATTGCAGCGAGGCCTCAAATTCCCGCATCAGCTCATCGCTGCCAAGGCTTTTGTTGCGGGGGGCCTCGCTGGCGTATCCCTCCGCGAAACGTTCCAGAATGTTCATCACCAGGCGCGGGTCCACATCATCCTTGAAGCGCGCAAGGTCCGCGCCTTCCAGGGCGATGCGCTGCCGCAGGGCCGCGCCCTCCGCAAACAGGCCCTCCGCCGCCGCCATCGCCTCGGGGTCCGTTTCAAAATACGCGGTGCCAAGAAACGACAGCACGGCAGGGTTTCGGCGCAGAATGCTCATTTTCACCCGGGCGCTGGCCAACACCCGGTCAAAAAAATCCGGGGCGGTCAGGTCCAGCCGGCTTTGAAACGCTTCGGTCACCAGGTTCGCCGCATGCCCAATCAGGTAGCGGTACAAGGCCTTTTTGCTGCCGAAATAGTAAAACACCATGGCCTTGGAAATGCCCGCCTCCCGGGCAATTTCGCTGACAAACGCCTTTTTGTAGCCCGCCGAAGCAAACACGCGCATGGCGCCGCACAAAACGGCCTGGCGCTTTTCCGGCCCCAGGGCCAAAAACTTCTCCATTTCTTCCAACTCTTCCATTTGTTCCCTCCGTAAACCGCATCGGTTGATGATAATATAGCACCTTCGACCGCTTCGGTCAATAAAATTTTTTTCTTTGTTTTGCCAAGCCGAAAATCACGTGATATACTGGCGGCAAGCCAGATACGACGGGGAGGAAACGCAAATGAGCGAAAACATACGAAACGGCTTTGTGGAAACCGAAGGCGACCGGCTCTACTACGAAGTGCGGGGCGAGGGCACGCCCCTTTTGATGATTCCGGCGGCAGGGGGCGACGGCGACTACTACGCCCCCGTGGCCGATTTGCTCGGCGACCGGTTCCAGGTCATCACCTACGACCGCCGGGCCAATGCCCGCAGCACCATGAACCAGCCGCAGAACTTTGAAATCAGCCAGCAAAGCCGGGACGCCGTGGCGGTGCTGAGCGCCGCAGGGGCAAAGCGCGCCGTGGTGTTTGGCAACTCCAGCGGCGGGGTCATCGCCCTGGACATGGCCAAAACCCAGCCTCAAGCGGTGCTGGCCGCCATCGTCCACGAGCCCGCAACGCCAAGCGTTCTGCCCGATGCCCGCAAATGGGGCCGGTTCTTCGCCCAGTGCTACCTGACCGCCTATCGGCTGGGGTCCTCCCTGGGGGCGGTGCGGTTCATGACCGGGGCCCGGTTGCCGCTTCAAAACCTGGCCAAGGCCCAGCGCAGGGCGGCCGAGTACGCCAAAAAGACGCGCCCCTTTGAAGATGCGCCCCGCATTTCCGTCAAGGCCGGGCTGGATTTTTTGATGAAGCAGGAACTGCTGCCGGTCACCCGCTACGCACCCGATACCGGCCGTATCAGGCAAAGCGGCGTACCCATGTTCATCGGCGTGGGCGAGGGGTCCAAAACCCGTACCCGGTGGATTGCGGAGGTGTGCCGCATTCTTGCCGAGGCGCTGGGCTGCCCGCTGGTAACCTTTCCCGGGGACCACGGCGGCTATATGGAGGAGCCGGAGGTGTTTGCCGCCGTTCTGCGCGACACGTTGCTTCCCTTTCTGGAGTAAAATGCCGCTTGCCATGATATGACGCCGGGTTGACGCTTCCTCTCTTTCCCTTCGCGGCCCTTCCGCCTCGACAGCTACTTTTGGTTATGTTATACTTGGCGTAACGTCACGAAAGAGGTGCCGCGGATGCAGAAAAAAATGACCACCCAGGAGCTGGACGGCCTACTGAAGGAGGCCCGGGACGCCGCCCAGGCCCTGGACCATCTCAAAGACGAAATGCAAAACCGCAACGTGCATATGTATCTGAACGAACTGCTGGTGGAATCCGGCAAAGAAATTCCCGCCATAGCGCAACAAGCGGGCCTGAGCCAGTCCTTCACCTACCAAATTTTTGAAGGAGCCCGCAACCCCGGCCGCGAGGTTTTGCTGCGGCTGATTTTTGTGTTCGGGCTGCCGCTGGAAACCGCACAGCGGCTTTTGCGGCTGGCGCAGCGCGGGGAGCTGTATGCCCGCCTCAAGCGGGAAGCGCTGCTGATTTTTGCCATCGAGCACCAGTATTCGCTGGCCCAGACCAACACCCTCCTGAGCCACTTTGAGGAGCACCCCCTGCTCCCCAGCGACAAGGAGGGCCCCACGGCCTAAGGGCCTTACGAAAACCCGTATTCATCCAGGGGCCCACCGGGCCCTCTGCCGGACGTGTCGCGTCCGGTTTTTTCATTCCGCAAAAACCCCGCGTTTTGGGGGTCGTCCCCCGCCGCGTGTTTTACGCAAGCTGCGTATTTTTGCGTTTTACCGCCCCAAACGCTGTATATTTGGGGTGGAGTATGATAAGCTTTTTCCAGGTATTTTGCCATTTGCTAAAGCTTCCCTCATCGGTGGCTTGTTTTCGTGTACCCTCGCATCCGCTTCGCGAATGATCTGCAGATAGGAAGTCGCTTGTGAAAACAATCTCCATTTGCCCTCAGTGCGCCACCCTTTTGGAATGCGGCCATTGCCCCGAGTGCGGCAGCCGGGCGGAAGAAATCCAGCTTCTTTCCCACCAGCTGCCGCCGGAAACCGTGCTGGCGGGAAAATACCTGGTGGGCAAAGTGATCGGCTCCGGCGGCTTTGGCATCACCTATCAGGGGCTTCGCATCGCGGACCGGCATCTGGTGGCCATCAAGGAATACTTCCCGCAAATGTTCGTCAGCCGGGACTGCGCCCGGTCCCTGAATGTGACCCCCGTATCCCCGGAGGCGGCGGCGTTTGTGGCCAAAGGCATTGTCGGCGTGCGGCGGGAGGCCGGCATCCTGGCCAAATTCTATCAAACCCCGGGCATCGTTCGCGTGGGGGACCTGTTCAACGAGAACCAAACCGCCTACATCGTCATGGAGTTTGTGAAGGGCAAAACCCTGGAACGGCAGATTTCGGACAGCGGCCCCATGGCCTTTGGCACGCTGATGGACAGCATGATGCCGCTGATGGACGTGCTGGCCAGCCTGCACGCCACCGGCCTCATCCACCGGGACATTACCCCCGGCAACATCATCGTGCAGCCGGAGGGCTCCTTCACGCTGATCGACTTTGGCTCCGCCAGGGAGCAGTCCCTGTACGGGCAAAAGCGGATGACCGTGTATGTGCGCCGGGGCTTTGCCCCGCCGGAGCAATACATTACCAACGGCAAGCAAGGCCCCTGGACCGATGTATACGGCCTTTGCGCCACCATCTTCTTCGCGCTGACGGGCAAACTGCCCATTTTGGACGCTCCCCTGACGGGGCTGCCGCCCCAGGCCAGAGAGGTGCTGACCCGGGGCCTTGCGCCGTCCATCGCGGACCGCTATCCCGATATGCCCGCGCTGAAAGCGGCTTTCCGCGCCATTTTGCCTTCGCAGAAGAAGGCGCCCCACAGGGGGCCGGCTGCGCCCATGCCCCCCGTACCCACGCCCCCCGCCACCGGGGTTCCCTCCGCCGGGCCCGAGGCTTCGGCCCTGGTTCGCCGCTTTCAGACGCAAAAGCGCATCGCCCGGGTGCTGCGGGTCGTGTTCCCCCCTTGCGGCAAGCCCGCGCTGGAGGCCGCCAACGCCTTTGAGGCCGCCGCGTCCCTGCCGGAAAAGCTGGCCTGCCTGAACACCCTCCGGGAAAACAACCGAAACGGGTTTATCGCCATCGGGCTTGTCGCCCTTGTCATCTTCCTGCTGTTGTAAGAAGAACGCCTCCCCACGCAACGCCCCGTCGCATTTTTGCAGAAAGGAACGTCGCTGAAAGATGGAGCAACACACCGCCACGCGCTGCGTCGCCTGCATGAAGGAAAAGCCGGAGGGCAAAAAATGTCCCCATTGCGGCTTTGTGGAATCTTCCTATGTTCCCTCCGCCCATCAGCTGCCTCCCCGCACCCTGCTCGGCGGCAAATTTATGCTCGGGCGCGTCATTGGCGAAGGCGGCTTTGGCATCACCTATATCGCGTGGGATATGACGCTGAACATGGTGGTGGCCATCAAGGAATACTTCCCCGCGGGGTTTGTGACCCGCAACAACGCCACCTCCAACGCGCTGACCGTTTACCAGGGCGACCATCTGGCCTTTTTTGAGCATGGCCGGGACGCCTTTGTTGAAGAAGCGCGTATTTTGGCCCGGTTCTTCTCTCTGCCCGGGGTTGTGACCGTCAAGGACTGCTTCCAGGAAAACGGCACCGCCTATATTGTGATGGAGTATATCTACGGCATCCATTTCGCCCGTTTCGCGGCGGAAAAGGGCGGCCGCCTGCCGGTTCCCCTGGTGCTGGATATGATGCGCCTGCCCATCGACTCCCTTACCATCATCCACGGCCAGGGCCTGATGCACCGGGACATCAGCCCGGAAAACCTGATGGTCGCGCCCAACGGCTATGTGAAGCTGATCGACTTTGGGGCTTCCAGGGCCATTCCCAACCCGGGGGCGGGCCGCAACAGCGTTTCCGTCATCATCCGGCCCGGCTTTGCCCCAGAGGAGCAATACCGCACCAACGGCATGCAGGGCCCCTGGACGGACTGTTACGCCCTGTGCGCCACCATGTACGCGCTGATCACGGGCGCGAATCCCCCGGAGGCCCTGGAACGGGTGATTGAGGACAAAATCGTCCCCCCCTCCGCCCTGGGCGTCAGCATCGCCCCCGGGCAAGAGGCGGCTTTGATGAAAGGCCTGGCCGTGTTTGCCAAGGATCGCTTTCCCTCCGTGGAGGCGCTTCGCGAAGCCCTGTACAGGGAACCCTCCGCATCCCCCGCCCCGGCCCCCGCCGCCG
Organism: Eubacteriales bacterium; assembly: GCA_031556335.1. GTDB lineage: Bacteria > Bacillota > Clostridia > Christensenellales > Aristaeellaceae > Limiplasma. Next base: position 9,512 of record JAVBTE010000114.1, read on the forward strand.
CCGCCCCCGCCGCCGTACCGGTTCCAACCCCCACACCGGTTCCCGCCACGGCCGCCGCGCCCAGTGCTCCCCCGCCGCCCTCGGGCGGCGGCTTGGCCCTGGCCGCCGCCCCTGCGGTTTCCCGGCCCAAAGCCCCCCGGCCTAAGCGGGGGAAGGGCGCCTTCGTCAAATGGCTTCTTGCGGGCTGCCTGGTTCTTGGCATCCTCTTGTTTTTCCTTGTTTCCCAGCCCCAGCCACAGCCCGCGCCGGGCCTTGCACCCGACGGTTCCATCCTTTTTTCGGACAAAGCCTTTGAAAGCATGCTGCGCACCGCCCTTGAGCGCCAAACGGAGCCCATTTTCCCCTGGGAGCTGACCCGGTATTCCCTTTTGGTCGTCAACGGAAACAAGCTTTTCCTGGCCGCCAGGGACGACCAGACCTATACGGCCAGCATGACCGCCGAAGAAGAGCGGGGCCCCGTGGGAACGCTCACCGATCTGGTCCACTTTCCGGCGCTGGAAGAGCTTTCCGTGCTGAAACAGAACGTGAAAGACCTCACGCCCCTTTCCGCGCTCTCCCACCTCCGCCAGCTGGACCTGAGCGGAAACCCTTTGGAGAGCCTCGCCCCGCTGTCCGGCCTTACGGGCCTCACCAAGCTGACCCTGGCAAACTGCGGCGTCCAGGAGCTTTCCTTTCTGGAATCGCTGGGGGTCCTCACCGACCTGAACCTGAGGGGCAACCGCGTTCAAGACCTAAGCCCGCTCAAACGCCTTTCGTTCACCCTGTCCCAGCTGGACCTCAGCGACAACGCCATCCAGTCCCTGGGGCCGCTGTCCGGCCTGAAAGCCCTGTCCTTCCTGTATCTTTCCGGCAACCAGATCACCGACCCGGGGCCGCTTGTGGCGCTGTCGGGCCTTCGCGCGCTGAACCTGTCCGGCAACGGCATCCCGTCCATTACGCCCCTCAGCGGCATGAAACAACTGAGGATGCTGAACCTCAGCTCTACCCAGGTGTCCGACCTCGGCCCCCTGCAAGGTCTTGTGGAGCTGAGCACGCTGCAAGCCCAAAATACCCCCGTGACGGACTGGTGGCCGGTGGCCCACGTGCCCACGGTGGACGGCCGCCCCGACGGCTGGGAAACCCTTCCCCGGCCCCTGGCCTTTGCGGACCCGGCCTTCGAGCGCATGCTGCGGGCCGCTTTCAACAAGCCGGAAGGCACCCTTTACGATACGGACCTTTCCCCCTACCGCTGCGTCATTGTTCGCGGCGACAGGCTATACCTGAACGTTGTCACGCCGGAATTGGATTTTGATCTGCCCTCTTTGATGGACCCCGCCCAAACCCCCGTCGCCCGGCTGGACGATCTGGTTTATTTCCCCGATTTGGAAACGCTCTACCTGCCCCAACAGCAGATTTCTGACCTCGCCCCCCTCTCCGGCCTCACCGCCTTAACCCAGCTCCATTTGTCGGGCAACCAAATCCACGATATTTCGCCGCTTTCCGGCCTCACAGGCCTTGAGCGGCTGAACCTTTCGGGCAACCAGGTTGCCGATCTGTCGCCCCTTTCCGCCATGTCCGGTTTAACCTACCTGCACCTTGGTGAAAACAGCCTCCAAGACCTTGCGCCCCTGGCCGGCCTTACCCGCCTCACCTTCCTGAACCTGCGGGACAACAGCGGCGTGCGGGAACTTGCGCCCCTGGGCGGTTTGAAGCAGCTGGAAACCCTGGACCTGTCCAACAATACCAATTATGCGGGTTTTGATCCGCTTTCCAAGCTGACGGACCTGACCACGCTGTACATGAACCATACCGGCGTCGAATCCCTCTCCTTCCTTTCCCGGCTGAAAAGCCTCCGGACGCTGTACTTGCGGGAAAACCATATTTCCGATCTGTCCCCGCTGGCGGGCCTGTCAAAGCTTGCGGCGCTGTATCTTTCTCCCCTCATGCCCATTTCCGACTGGAGCCCCGTGGACCATGTGGGCATCGTTTCCGGGCGTCCCCAGGAGGCGCCCGCGGAAGGCGTCGCCTTTCACGACCCCGCCTTTGAAAAGATGCTTCGGGTCCGGCTGGGCAAGGACACCGGCCCCATTCGCCCGGAGGACTTGAAGCCCTATACCATGCTGATGATCAACGGCGACAAGCTGCAGCTGAGCGCCACGGACGTGCCGCCGGATTTGGGGAACATCGCCTTCGAAACCCCCGTGGGTTCCCTTTCTTCCCTTGCGGATTTGGTCTATTTCCCGTCCCTTACCCAGCTGACGGTGGCCCGCCAAAACATCGTCGACCTCGCCCCCATCGCCCAGCTTTCCAAGCTGAATCTGCTGGTTCTGTCCCAAAACCGGATTGCGGACCTGTCGCCCCTTTCCGGCCTGAAAGAACTGGGCCAACTGGTTCTGCGCCAAAACAACATCACCGACCTGGCCCCGCTTCAAAGCCTTACGTCCCTGTCCTCGCTGGATCTGTCCCAAAACCCCGTTTCCGATCTTTCCCCCCTCGCCTCCCTGCGGGAGCTCCGTTTTCTCAGCCTGGATGAGGCCCGCGCCGTTTCCGATCTTTCGCCCCTTAGCAAGCTAACAAAACTTCAGGACCTTTACGTCGGCGGAACCGGCATCGACGACATTTCCGCCCTCAGCTCGCTCAACAGCTTGCAAAACCTGGACATTGATGAAACGGGGGTTTCCGACCTGTCCCCCCTTCGGGGCCTTTCCAAGCTTGAAATGGTGAAAGCGTTTTCGCTCCGCATCGCCGACTGGAGCCCCGTGGATCACGTGGCAACCGTCTATGGCCGGCCCTAGCGCCCCACTCCCCCCCCCCGCCCCATTTCCCGGAACCGGGAATGATGATATTTGAAGGAGGAACTTACCATGGAGAAATTAAAACAATGCCCCTACGGCC
>JAVBTE010000059.1:0-3690 GCA_031556335.1 Eubacteriales bacterium
GAGAACACGCAGGGTTCGCAGTTCAGGCACAGCCCGCCGTGCCCCAGCCCGGCCAGGTCCCCCGCCGTTACCCTCAGCCCTGCCGCAAGCCTAGGCAGCAGCAAATCAAAAATGGTGCGCTTTGCGTACATCACGCAGCCAGGCAGGCCCACCACCGGCACGTCGCCCAAATAAGAAAGCATCAGCATGGCCCCGGGCAGCACCGGCGCGCCATAGCTGACCACCTGGCCGCCGCAGCTTCGAATGGCCAGCGGCGTGCGGTCGTCCGGGTCCACGCTCATGCCCCCGGTGCACAGCACCATCTGCGCGCCCTTGGCGGCCATGTCCAAAATGGCGGCGGTGATGGGTTCGTTCTCGTCCCCCAGCACCTGATGCCAGCACACCTCCGCCCCGTATTCCGCAAGCTTTTGCTTCAGCACCGGGGTGAACCCATCCTGGATGCGGCCCGACTGCACTTCGCTGCCCGTGGTGACCACCCCGGCTTTCAGCGGGCAAAAGGGATGCAGGGACAGCAGCGGCTCCCGCCCGGCGGCCTCCCGGGCCTTTTGCATCTTCCCTTCCTCAATGGTGAGGGGAATGATGCGGGTGCCCGCCAGCTTGTCGCCTTTTTTTACCGGGGTGTGGCTGTGGCGGGTGGCGATCATCATTTCCCCCAGGCTGTTCACCTGCCGAAGCCGCTCCACATCCACGGTGAAAAGGCCGTCCGCTTGGGCGATCACCTCAATTTTTCCCTCCGATGTGCCGGTGGGCGACATATGCTCCCCTGCGCAAAGCTGATACAGAATTTGCGCGGCCTCGTCCTCGTGCAGCATGCCCGGGCGCATTTCCCACACATACAGGCTGCGCTTGCCCATATCCAGCAGCACGGGGATATCCTCCGGCGTGACCACATGGCCTTTGCGAAACGCCGCTCCCTTGAACTGCCCCGGCACAATTTTGGTGAGGTCGTGGCACAGCACATGCCCCACCGCGTCCTCGGTTTTGATCAGCTTCATGGCGTTTTCCCCGCTTCCTGCCCAAAATACTTTTGGAAAATTTCCCCCACCGCCGTCCGGCATTCCTCTTCGTAGGCTTCAAACCGCGATAAAAGCGCCTGGCCTTCCTTGGTCAAAACGGTTTCCCCGCCGCTTTTGCCCCCCTGCTTTCGGCAAAGCACCTCAAAGCCCGCTTCGCTTTCCAGTGTGTTGAGGATGCGCCAGGCTTTGCTGTAACTAAGCCCCATCTTTTGGCTGCCCAGGCGAACGGAACCTTGCTCCTGAATGCATTGGAGCAGATCCCGGCAACCGGGCCCCAGAAAAATTTCTTCTCTGGCGATCTGCAACTTTACCAGGGGTCGCCACGCTCCCTCAGCCATCGTCCTTCGCCTCCCCAAGCGGCAGCACATCCCTGGGAGGGACCCGCAATGCCTTGATTCCGTTGCTCTCCCGGTGGCACAGCCGCACCATCAGGCTCGCCGCTTCCGGCGCGCCCAGGGGCCTGACCCGCAAGCTGATATTCTCCAGCCCTTCCAGGCATTCCTCCACCGCCACCGGAAAGGTATTTTCCCCCTCGCCAGTGGCCGCAGGCACAAAGGCCCGCTCCCGGATGCCCACCGCCACAAGGTTTGGCGGCACTTCCGCCTCTGTCAAAAGCCGCAGGCCCAAATCCAGCGCCAGCACCTCGCGCCGGCCCAGGGCCACGGCCCGGAGAATGTTTTTGCAGCCCGTAAGCCGGGCCGCCGTAACGTTCCCAGGGTTTTGGAACAGGCTGCGGGTCTCCCCCCGGGCCACGCAGCGGCCCTTGGAAAAAAGAACCAGCCTTTGGCACAGCCGGTAGGCTTCCTCCTGGTTGTGGGTCACCAGCACCGTCTGGCCCGGAAATCCCTTCAGCAAATCCAGCAGTTCCCATTGCATTTGTTCCCGTAATTCCGCGTCCAGCGCCGCGAAGGGTTCGTCCAGCAGCAGGGTGCTGGGCTCCATGGCAAGGCACCGGGCCAGGGCCACCCGCTGGGCCTGGCCGCCGCTGAGCTGCGCTGGATAGCGCTTTTCCAGCTCCGCGATTTGGAAGCGTTCCAGCATCACGCGCAGGCTTTGCTTCGCGCCTTTGTCCATGGCCGCCTCCAGGTTTTGGGCCACCGTCATATGGGGAAACAGCGCGCCGCTTTGGAACAGATACCCCACCTTGCGCTCCCTGGGCCGCAGATTGACCCCTTTTCCCGTGTCCAGCAGCACCCGCCCGTCCTGCGCAATGCGGCCTTCCGCCACCGGATCGATGCCCGCAATAGACCGAAGCGTCATGCTTTTGCCGCTGCCGGAAGGGCCCAGAATGCCCAATATGCCCCCTGTCGCCTGAAACGCCACGTCCAGGGAAAACCCTTTCAGCTGCCGCTTCACAAACACTTCCAGCGCCATCTTATCCGTCCTCCCCGCGAAGGAAGCGCCGCCCCCTGGCCGTGAAAACGCCCATGGAAAGCACCACCAACAGCGAAATGAGCAGCAGAATCCACACATACCCCATGGCCGCCTTCATGTCCCCCGCCGCCACCGCCGAGGCCACGGCCAGCGGCAAGGTGCGGGTTTTGCCCAGAATGTTCCCCGCGATCATAGCAGTCGCGCCAAACTCACCCAGCCCCCGGGCGAAGGCCAGCGCGCCGCCGGCCATCACCCCCGGCAGGGCCAGCGGCAGCTCCACCCGCCAAAAAATCCAGCCTTCCCTGCGGCCCAGGGTGCGGGCCGCGTCCAGCAGCATGGGGTCCACCTGCTCCAGCGCCCCCCGGGCCGCCCGGTACATGAGGGGAAAACTGATGACAAACGCCGCCAGCACCGTAGCCTCCCAGGAAAAGGCGATTTTCACCCCAAAGTATTGCAAAAGAAATTGCCCTACCGGTCGCTTCACCCCAAAAACCATCAGCAAAAAGAACCCCGCCGCTGTGGGAGGGAGCACCATGGGCAACGTGAAAAGCCCGTCCAGCAGTGCGCGAAGCCAGCTTTTTGGAAGGGAATGCACGCCTTTGGCCGCAAGCAAGCCAAAGGCAAAGGCACACACCCCCGCAAGCACGGCGGTGCGCAGGGAAATCCATACAGGCGACCAGTCCATGGTCACTGGGGGCGGGAGAAGCCGGCGGCCTCCCAAATGGCCCACGCCTCATCGGTCCGCAAAAACCCCGCGAAGGCCTGGGCCGCTTCCTTGTGGGCGGACGCGGTGAGCAAGCCGCAGGGATACAGCACCGGCTGCTTCAGGCTGCCTTCCGGCGCCTGACAAACCACCTGTACCTTTTCCGGCATCTGGGCCGCGTCGGTGGCATACACAATGCCCGCCTGGGCGCTTCCCTCCGCCACCCAGTGGAGCACTTCCGTCACGTTGGTTCCCAAGCTGGCCTTTTCAAGGGCTTGCTCATACACCCCCAGGCTTTCCAGGGCTTCTTTGGCGTACTGGCCCGCTGGCACGCTTGCCGGGTCGCCCAGGGCGATCACATCTGCTTTTCCAATGTCCGCAAAGGATCGAATGCCCGTGTCCGTCCCCATGGTTTGAATCAGCACCAATTTGTTTTGAAGCAGCGGCTGGACAGAGGCGGCGTCCACAAGGCCCGCGTCTTTCAGCGCGTCCATCTGCTTCATGGCGGCGGACAGGAACAGGTCGGCCTGCAGGCCTTCTTCAATGTGGGTTTGCAGCTTGCCGGAACTATCATAGGCGCCTTCCACCCGAACGCCT
>JAVBTE010000118.1:0-12062 GCA_031556335.1 Eubacteriales bacterium
CGCCGGAAGCCTTTCCAAGCGCCTGGGCCTGCCCGAGGGCGTGAAAATGCAAAAGACCGTGCTGGAGTTTTGCTATAAGGACGACGAGCTGGGCGACCCCATGGTGAACGAATACCACATCGCCGCCATGGGCTGGGCCACCGAAGAGGAAATCCGGCGGATTTGCGAGTACAGCCTGAAGGTGAACGAGGTGCTGTCCGCCTACCTGAAAGACCTGAACATTGAGCTGATCGACTTCAAGCTGGAATTTGGCAAAACCGCGGACGGAACCCTGGTGCTGGCGGACGAGATCAGCCCGGACACCTGCCGCTTTTGGGACAGCGTCACCCACGAGAAGCTGGACAAGGACCGTTTCCGCCGGGATTTGGGCGGCGTGGAGGATGCGTATCAGGAAATTATGAAGCGCCTGATGGGCGAGTAAGGAAAGCGCGATGAAAAGAGCAAGCGACGCGGGCGTTGCCCAGGACAAGCTGCACGAGGAATGCGGCGTGTTCGGCCTTTTTTTGCGCGGCGGCAAAAAAGGCGTGGTGGCCCCGGCCTACCATGCGCTGTACGCCTTGCAGCACCGGGGACAGGAAAGCTGCGGCATCGCCGTGAACAACGACGGCGTGATCGCCTGCCACAAAGATGTGGGCCTGGTGAACGAGGTGTTTACCCGGGAGGTGCTGCAAAAGCTGACGGAGGGCAACATGGCCGTGGGCCATTGCCGCTACGCCACCACCGGCAACCACAGCCGCAACAACGCCCAGCCCCTGCTGGTGAACCACCGCAAGGGGGCCATGGCCCTGTGCCACAACGGCAACCTGGTCAACGCCCAGGAGCTGCGGGAACAGCTGGAGCTAGAAGGCGCCATTTTCCATACCACCAGCGACAGCGAGGTGATCGCCTACCTCATCACCCAGGAGCGCCTGAGGGCCGAAAGCATCCAGGAGGCCGTGGCGAGCACCATGGAGCGCATTGAGGGGGCCTATTCCCTGGTGATGATGAGCCCCCAAAAGCTGATCGCCGCCCGGGACCCCCACGGCTTTCGGCCCCTGTGCATGGGCGAAATGGACGGGGACACCGTATTTGCCAGCGAAAGTTGCGCCCTGGACGCCATCGGCGCCACCTTTGTGCGGGACGTGGAGCCCGGCGAGGTGGTGGTGGTGACAAGGGAGGGCGTTCAAAGCCTTCGGACAACGAAAAAATGCCAAAGCGCCCTGTGCGTGTTCGAGTTCATCTATTTCGCGCGGCCCGACAGCCGCATCGACGGCAGCAGCGTACACACCGCAAGGCTTCGGGCTGGGGCGTTTTTGGCCCTGGAGCACCCTGTGCAGGCGGATGTGGTGGTGGGCGTGCCCGACAGCGGCATCGACGCGGCCATTGGCTACTCCCGGCAAAGCGGCATTCCCTACGGCATGGGCTTTATCAAAAACCGCTACATCGGCCGCACCTTTATCCAGCCGGAGCAAGCCCAGCGGCAAAACGCCGTGCGCATCAAGCTGAATGTGGTGGAATCCACCGTGAAAAACAAGCGGGTGGTGCTGATTGACGACAGCATCGTGCGGGGCACCACCAGCGCCCGCATTGTAAGCCTGCTGCGGGAGGCCGGGGCCACGGAGGTGCACATGCGCCTGACCGCGCCGCCCTTCATGTACCCCTGCTATTTTGGCACCGACATCGACAGCACCGAAAACCTCATCGCCGCCCACCACAGCGTGGAGGAGATTTGCCGCATGATCGGCGTGGACAGCCTTGGCTTTTTAAGCGTGGACGCGTTGGACAAGCTGGCGGACCAAAGCAGCTGCGGCTTTTGCAAGGGCTGCTTCACCGGGGAATATCCGGTGCCGCCCCCCAAGGTGGCCCAGAAAATGAAGTTTGAAACCCATCTATCGGAAAAAACCGGGGAGAAAGAAGCATGAGAAGCGAAAGCGAAAGCGAAAGCTACAAGGCGGCGGGCGTGGACATTACCGCCGGGTACAAGGCCGTGGAGCTGATGAAAGGCCATGTGGCCCGGACGCTTACCTCCGGCGTGCTGGAGGGCATCGGGGGTTTTGGGGGCCTGTTTGAGCTGGATCTTACGGGCATGGAAAAGCCCGTGCTGGTCAGCGGCACCGACGGCGTGGGCACCAAGCTGAAGCTGGCCTTTCTGCTGGGCAAGCACGACACCGTGGGCATCGACTGCGTGGCCATGTGCGTGAACGACATCGTTTGCTGTGGGGCCAAGCCCCTGTTTTTCCTGGATTATGTGGCCGTAGGCAAAAACGTGCCGGAGCGGGTGGCCGCCATTGTGGGGGGCGTGGCCGAGGGTTGCGTGCAGGCGGGCTGCGCCCTGGTGGGCGGCGAAACCGCCGAAATGCCCGGGTTTTACCCGGAGGATGAATACGACCTGGCCGGGTTTAGCGTGGGCGTGGTGGACAAGGCCAAGATTCTGGACAAAAACAGCATGCGCCCCGGGGACGTGCTGATTGCCCTGCCCTCCAGCGGCGTGCACAGCAACGGCTTTTCCCTGGTGCGCACGGTGTTCGGCGTGGAGGCGGGCGGGCTTGAGCGCCATTATGCCGAGCTTTCCGCCACCCTGGCCGAAACCCTGCTGGCCCCCACAAAAATTTACGTAAAGCCCGTGCTGGCGCTGCTTGAAAGCGTGCGGGCCCGGGCCATTGCCCACATCACCGGCGGCGGCTTTTACGAAAACATCCCCAGGGCCCTGGGCCCGGGCCTGCGGGCCAAGGTGGACCAAAAAAGTCTTCGCGTTCCGCCGATTTTTGACATCATCGCCCGGGAGGGGAACATTCCAAGCCGCGATATGTTCAACACCTTCAACATGGGCGTGGGCATGTGCCTTGTCGTGGCCAAAGACGACGCGGACCAGGCCCTGGAGGTTTTGCAAAGCCAGGGGCAGAATGCCTACGTGATGGGGGAAACAGAGGCCGGCGAAGGCGGAATTGTGCTATGCTGAGCATCGCCGTGCTGGTGTCCGGCGGAGGCACCAACCTGCAGGCCCTGCTGGACGCGGAAAAGAGCGGAGCCCTTTCCAGCGGACGCATCCGCCTGGTGGTGAGCAACAAGCAGGACGCCTACGCCCTGACCCGGGCCACCGCCGCCGGCGTGGAAACCGCCGTGCTTTGCAAGAACCAGGGCGAAACCCCCGCAGCCTACGGCGCGCGGCTGGTTCGCCTTTTGCAAAGCCACGGCACTCAGCTGGTGGTGCTGGCGGGCTTCATGCTCATTCTGGACGCCTGCGTCATCCGGGCCTATGAAGGCCGCATTTTAAACGTGCACCCCAGCCTGATCCCCTCCTTTTGCGGGGAAGGCTATTACGGCCTGAAAGTGCACGAGGCCGCCCTGCAAAAGGGCGTGAAGGTGACCGGGGCCACCGTGCACCTGGTGAACGAAGTTCCGGACGGCGGCCGCATTCTGGCCCAAAAGGCCGTGGACGTGCTGCCAAACGATACCCCCCAAACCCTCCAGCAACGGGTGATGACCCAGGCCGAATGGCTGCTGCTGCCCCAGGAAACGGAAAGGCTGGCCAGGGCGCTAGGGCAGGGGACGGAGTGAGGACGGGGGAACGGGGAAACGGGCAGGGGCGCTGCCCCTGCACCCCGCCAAGGCTGACGCCCTGAACCCATTCATTGACCGCGCTGCGCCCGGTCAAAGGGAAAATGGGAAAATGAACAGAGCGCGGTCAAAAGGAGAAATGATGAGTAAAGTGGATCTGTTTCAGGATTTGCAAAGCAATTCTTACCCCGGCCGAGGCATTGTGCTGGGGGTGAGCGACGACGGAAAAAGCGCGGTGATCGCTTACTTCATCATGGGCCGCAGCGAAAACAGCCGAAACCGGGTGTTCGTTGAAAAGGACGGGGGCATTATCACCCAGGCCTTTGACGCGGCAAAGCTGAAAGACCCCAGCCTCATTATTTACGCCCCGGTGCGGGTGCTGGAGGACGACATCACCGTGGTGACCAACGGCGACCAAACCGACACCATCATGGAGTTTTTGCGCCACGAAAACACCTTCGAGGGGGCCCTGCGCACCCGTACCTTTGAGCCGGACGCGCCCAACTTCACCCCCCGGGTGTCCGGAATGATGAAGCTGCGGCAGGGCAAGGCCCGCTACCGCCTGTCCATTTTGAAGGCGGGGAACGGCGACCCGGACTGTCCCCAGCGGTTTTTCTTTGAATATCCCGGAACCCTGGCGGGGGAAGGCCACTTTCTGCACACCTACCGGGGGGACGGGGACCCCATTCCAAGCTTTGAGGGGGAACCCAAGCGGGTGGCCCTTCAGGGGGACATCGACAGCTTCACCCAAAACCTGTGGAACAGCCTGAACCCGGACAACAAGGTGAGCCTGTTTACAAGGTATATCGACCTGGTCACGGGCAAAGCTGATACCCGCATTGTGAACAAAAATATGAAATGATTTCACCGCGTGAAACGCGGTGAAGGAGGGGTCCAGGGCGAAGCCCTGGCGGGGATGCAAGGGGCGGGCCCCTTGCCGTCCCCTCCCCCTGCAAAAGGAGGCAACAACATGCAAGAGCTGGAACTGAAATACGGCTGCAACCCCAACCAAAAGCCCGCGCGGATTTTTCAAAAGCAGGGCGCGCTGCCCATGGAAGTATTGCAGGGCAAGCCGGGGTACATCAACTTTTTGGACGCGCTGAACGGCTGGCAGCTGGTGCGGGAATTAAAACAGGCCACGGGCCTGCCCGCTGCGGCCAGCTTTAAGCATGTCAGCCCGGCTGGGGCGGCGGTGGGCCTGCCCCTGAGCCCGGTGCTTCAAAAGATTTATTTTGTGGAGGGGCAGCGGCTGTCTCCGCTGGCCTGCGCCTATGCCCGGGCCCGGGGTGCGGACCGGATGTCCAGCTTTGGGGACTGGATCGCGCTGTCCGACGTGTGCGATGCTTCCGCCGCCCGGCTGATTTTGCCGGAGGTGTCCGACGGGGTCATCGCGCCGGGGTACGAGCCGGAAGCGCTGGAAATTCTTAGCGGCAAGCGCAAGGGCAATTACAACATCGTGCGGATCGACCCGGCCTACCAGCCGGAAAAGCTGGAGCAAAAGGACGTGTTCGGCATCACCTTCGAGCAGGAGCGCAACGAGCTGGTGATTGACGACGGGTTCTTTTCCAACATCGTCACGAAAAACAAAACCCTGCCCGAGGGGGCCAGGCGGGACCTGGCCATTGCCATGATCACCCTCAAGTACACCCAGTCCAATTCCGTGTGCTATGTGAAGGACGGCCAGGCCATCGGCATCGGCGCGGGGCAGCAAAGCCGCATCCACTGCACCCGTTTGGCCGGGGACAAGGCGGACAACTGGTGGCTTCGCCAACACGAAAAAGCCCTGGCCCTGCCCTTCCTGCCCACGCTGAAAAAGCCGGACCGGGACAACGCCATCGACCGCTACATCAGCGACGAAAGCGAAGATGTGCTGGGGGAAGGCGCGTGGCAGGCGCTGTTTACGGAAAAGCCGGAGGAACTGACCCGGGAGGAGAAAAAGGCCTGGTTGAAAAAGCTGACCGGGGTCGCCCTGGGCAGCGACGCGTTTTTCCCCTTTTCGGACAACATCGACCGGGCGGCCCGAAGCGGCGTTCAGTACGTGGCGGAGCCCGGCGGTTCCATCCGGGACGATCTGGTCACGGCCGCCTGCGACAGATACGGCATGGTGATGAGCTTCACCGGGCTCAGGCTGTTCCACCATTAACCCGGGCGCGGGCCCGCAAAGGAGCGGAAGCATGAAGGTGCTGGTTGTGGGCGGCGGCGGGCGGGAGCACGCCCTCGTCAAAAAGCTGAGGGAGAGCCGGGAGGTATCCGCAGTGTATTGCGCGCCGGGAAACGGCGGCATGGCCGGGGAGGCGGTCTGCGTGCCGCTGAAGGCCACGGAGGTACAAAAAATAGCCGCCTGGGCCCAGGAAAACCGCATGGATTATGTGGTGGTGGCCCCGGATGATCCTTTGTGCATGGGGCTGGTGGATTTGCTGAGGGAAAAGGGCATCCCCGCCTTTGGCCCAAGCGCCGCCGCCGCGCGCATTGAGGGCAGCAAGGTCTTTGCCAAGGAACTGATGCGCAAATATGGCATTCCCACAGCGGAGTATCGGGTGTTTGGCGATGCGAAAGAAGCCCTTGGCTATGTCAAAACCGCCGCCTGCCCCCTGGTGGTGAAGGCGGACGGCCTGGCCCTGGGCAAGGGCGTGCTGATTTGCGAAACCAACCCGGAGGCGGAGGCGGCGGTTCGGGCCATGATGCTGGAGGGCCGGTTTGGCGCTTCCGGCAGCCAGGTGGTGGTGGAGCAATTTTTGCGGGGGCCGGAGGTGTCCGTGCTCTGCTTTACGGACGGGCAGACCATCCGGCCCATGGTGTCCAGCATGGATCACAAGCGGGCCTTCGATTTGGACCAGGGGCCAAACACCGGGGGTATGGGGGTGGTGGCCCCTAATCCTTATTACACGCCGGAAATGGCGGAAATTTGCATGGAAACTATCTTTCTGCCCACGCTGGCCGCCATGCGGGCCGAGGGCTGCCCCTTTCAGGGCTGCCTGTATTTCGGCCTGATGCTGACGGCGGAGGGCCCCAAGGTGATTGAATACAACTGCCGCTTTGGCGACCCGGAAACCCAGGCGGTGCTGCCGCTGCTGCAAAGCGATTTGCTGGCCGTCATGCGCGCCGTTACAAGCGGTACCCTTGGCGAAATGGAATGCGCGTTTTCCGGGGACAGCAGCTGCTGCGTGGTGCTTGCCTCCGGCGGCTACCCGGACCGGTACGAAACGGGCAAGCCGATCTTTGGACTTGCGGAAGCGGAAAAAACCGCCCTGGTGTACCACGCGGGCACGGCCCTGGCACCGGACGGAACGCCAGCGACCGCTGGAGGGCGGGTGCTGGGGGTGACAGTGGTGGGGGAAACCTTGCAAAAGGCCATTGAAAACGCTTATGCCGCCGCCGGGAAGATTTCCTTTGAGGGCATGCACCTGCGGGGGGATATCGGCCAGGCCGCGCTGAAAGCTGTAAAAAACCATTTGACCGCGTGAAACGCAGTCAGTGAAGGGTCCAGGGGCTTTGCCCCTGGTGGGGTGCAGGGGTGAAACCCCTGCCGTCCCCCGTCCCCCCCAATAAAGGAGGTTCCAATGGCTGTTTACCGGATTTATGTGGAAAAGAAGCCGGAATACGCGGTGGAGGCCCAGGGGCTGCTGAAAGAGATTCGGGAGATTTTATTGATCGACCGGGTGACGGGCGTGCGGCTTTTGAACCGCTACGACGTGGAGGGCATCGACCGGGCCCTGTTTGACAAGTGCCGGCCCATCGTGCTGATGGAGCCGCCGCTGGACAACGCCTATGACGCGCTGCCGGAAGCGGGCGGCGCGGTGATTGCGGTGGAATATTTGCCGGGGCAGTTTGACGCCCGGGCGGCCAGCTGCGAGGAATGCATTCAGCTGGTAAGCCAGGGAGAGCGGCCCACGGTGCGCACGGCCCGGGTCTATCTGCTGGAAGGCGAGGCGACGGAGGAAGAGCTGGCGCGCATCCGTCAGCATCTCATCAATCCGGTGGAATGCCGGGAAGCGGCCCTGGGGGAAAGGGCAAGCCTTGCGGAACAGTATCCAAAGCCCGGGGCTGTGGAAACCCTGGCGGGCTTCACAGCCATGGACGACCAAAGCCTGGCGGCCTTTGTAAAGCAGTACGGTCTGGCCATGGACCGGGACGACCTGGCCTTTTGCCGGGACTATTTTCGTGGCGAGCGCCGGGACCCCACCCTGACGGAGATCCGCATGATCGACACCTATTGGAGCGACCATTGCCGCCACACCACCTTTTTGACCCGGCTGACGGACGTGGCCATCGAAAAACCGGCGGTGGAGCGGGCGTTCCGGCAATACCTGGCCCTTCGGCAGGAAGTGCACGGGGGGAAGGACAAGCCTATCACCCTCATGGACATCGCCACCATCGGGGCCAAGGCGCTGAAAAAGCGGGGCCTGCTGCGAAACCTGGACGAGAGCGAGGAGATCAACGCCTGCTCCATCCAGATCGACGTGGATGTAGACGGCCAAACCGAGCCCTGGCTTTTGATGTTCAAAAACGAAACCCACAACCACCCCACCGAAATCGAGCCCTTTGGGGGCGCGGCCACCTGCATCGGCGGCGCGATACGCGATCCCCTGTCGGGGCGTACCTATGTGTACCAGGCCATGCGGGTGACCGGGGCGGCCAATCCGCTCAGGCCCGTGGCCGATACCCTTCCCGGCAAGCTGCCCCAGCGCAAGCTGGTCACCACGGCGGCGGCGGGGTACAGCGCCTATGGCAACCAAATCGGCCTGGCCACGGGGTTGGTGGACGAAATGTACCACGAGGGGTATGCCGCCAAGCGCCTGGAGATCGGCGCGGTGGTGGGGGCGGCGCCCCTTGGGAATGTGCGCCGGGAACAGCCGGTGCCTGGGGATCAGATCATTTTGCTGGGCGGCCGCACGGGCCGGGACGGCTGCGGCGGGGCCACGGGTTCCTCCAAAAGCCATACCCAGGAAAGCACCCAAACCTGCGGGGCCGAAGTGCAAAAGGGCAACCCGGTGGTGGAGCGCAAATTGCAGCGCCTGTTCAGGAACCCGCAGGTCACCCGCCTCATCAAGCGGTGCAACGACTTTGGCGCGGGCGGCGTTAGCGTGGCCATCGGCGAGCTGGCGGAGGGGCTTTCCATCGACCTGGACAGGGTGCCCAAGAAATACGAGGGCCTGGACGGCACGGAGCTGGCCATTTCCGAAAGCCAGGAGCGCATGGCCGTGGTGGTGGGGAAAGAGGACGCGGAGGCCTTCATCGCCTTTGCCGGGGCGGAAAACCTGGAGGCCACCGTGGTGGCGCAGGTGACGGAGCAGCCCCGGCTGACCATGCGCTGGAGGGGCAAGACCATCGTGGACCTGTCCCGGGCGTTTTTGAACAGCAACGGCGCGGAAAAGCGGGCCCAGGCGCGGGTGCCGGAGGACGGCGTGAAGCAGGTCGCCTTTGGCGGCGAAACCTTTGCGCAAACCATGGCCGCCATGGTGAACGACCTGAACATTTGCGGAAAAAAGGGTCTTTGTGAACGCTTCGATTCCACCATCGGCGCGGGCAGCGTGCTGATGCCCTTTGGGGGCAAAACCCAGCTGACCCCGGCCCAGGCCATGGTGGCCAAGCTGCCGGTCAAGGGAGAGACGACCACGGTCAGCGGCATGAGCTATGGCTTCCACCCCCAGGTGATGGAGCAAAGCCCCTTTGAGGGCGCGTACCTGGCGGTGGTGGAAAGCCTGGCAAAGCTGGCCGCCACGGGTTTTGACGTAAGCGGAGCCTACCTTACCTTTCAGGAATATTTTGAGCGCATGACGGGGGACCCCTTGCGCTGGGGCAAGCCCTTCGCGGCGCTTTTGGGGGCCCTGACCGCCCAGCTGGACCTGGGCGTGGCGGCCATCGGCGGCAAGGACAGCATGAGCGGCACCTTTGAAACCCTGGATGTGCCGCCCACGCTGGTCAGCTTTGCCGTGGCCCCGGGCCGCAGCGGGGACGTGATTTCTCCGGAATTCAAGGCCCCGGGCCACAGTTTGCGCCTGATGGAATGCGACCCCTGGGACGCGGCGGGGCTGAAGGCCGGCTGGGCGGCCCTGTACGGCCTCATTCGCGACAAGAAGGTGGTGTCCGCCTGGGCCCTGGGCCTGGGGGGCGTGGCCGAGGCCGTGTTCAAAATGGCGCTGGGCAATGGCGTGGGCGTTACGCTTTTCAAGGACAAAGATTTGTTTGCCCAGCGGTTTGGCAGCATTCTTCTGGAAGTGGCGGACGGCATGGAGCGGGACCCGGCGGTAATGGCTCTGGGCACGGAGGTTGGCCATACCACCCAGGCATACGCCCTGGAATGCGCCGGGGAAACCCTGCCCCTGGGCCCCTTGACGGAGGCCTACGAAGCAAAGCTGGCCCCGGTGTTTCCCTACGCGGGCGGCCAGGGGCAGACGGTAAAGACCGTGACCCATGCGGCGCAGGCCTGGCCCAAGCCCGCCATCCTGACAAAAAAGCCCCTGGCCCTGATACCGGCGTTCCCCGGCACCAACTGCGAGGAGGACACCGCCCGGGCCCTTCGGCGGGCAGGGGCCGAGCCCCACGTGCTGCTGGTGAAAAACCTGACCCCCTCGGCCATTGCCGAAAGCATCGAGGAAGCGGCGAAGCGGATCGCCCAAAGCCAGATGATCGTGTTCCCCGGCGGATTTTCCGGGGGGGATGAGCCGGACGGCTCCGGCAAGTTCATCACCGCCTTTTTCCGCAACCCCCGCATGAAGGACGCGGTGCACGACCTTTTGCGGCGCAGGGACGGCCTGATCCTGGGCATTTGCAACGGGTTTCAGGCGCTGGTGAAGCTGGGGCTTTTGCCCTTTGGGGAAATTGTGGATGTGAACGATCAGTGCCCCACCCTCACCTTCAACACCATCGGCCGCCACCAGAGCCTGCTGGTCCGCACCCGCATTGCCTCCAACCTTAGCCCCTGGCTTCAAAAAACCCGCCCCGGCGACATTCACACCATCGCCGTTTCCCACGGGGAGGGGCGGTTCGTGGCCGGGGAAGACATGCTGGAAGCCCTGGCAAAAAGCGGCCAGATCGCCGCCCAGTATGTGGACTTGCAGGGCAACCCCAGCATGGACCTGCGCTTTTGTCCCAACGGCTCCGCCCTGGCCATTGAGGCCATTTCCAGCCCGGACGGGCGAATTTTGGGCAAAATGGGCCATACGGAACGCAGCGGAAGGGATTTGTACAAAAACGTCGAAGGAAATAAGTTCCAGCCCCTGTTTGAAGGCGGCGTGGAATACTTCCGGTAAGGTTTTTCAATACAGCCCCCAAAGGAGAACGAAATGGCAATGAATCAGGACCACAGCGGATACATCAGCCCCTTTTCCACCCGCTACGCCAGCCCGGAGATGCAGTTCGTGTTTTCCGAGGACAACAAATTCCGCACCTGGCGCAAGCTGTGGATTGCCCTGGCCCGGGCCGAGCAGCGCCAGGGCCTGCCCATTACCGACGAGCAGATCGCCGAAATGGAAGCCCACCGGGACGACATCAACTACGACGACGCGCAGCGGCGGGAAAAGGAATGCCGCCACGACGTGATGAGCCATGTATACGCCTATGGCCTGCAATGCAAAAAGGCCGCGGGCATCATTCACCTGGGGGCCACCAGCTGCTATGTGGGCGACAATACCGATGTGATTTTGATGAAGCAGGGCCTTGAAATCGTGCGCCGCAAGCTGCTCAACGTGATGGCCTTGCTTGCCGATTTCGCGGAAAAGCACAAGGACCTGCCCGCCCTGGCCTACACCCATTTGCAGCCGGCCCAGCTCACCACCGTGGGCAAGCGGGCCACCCTGTGGCTGAACGAGCTGCTGATGGACTTTGAAGACACGGAGCACCGCCTTTATAGCCTGGCCCTGCTTGGCAGCAAGGGCACCACCGGCACCCAGGCCAGCTTTGTGGAGCTGTTTTCCGGCGACAGCCAAAAAATCCGGCAGGTAGAGCAGGAAATTGCCCAGGCCATGGGCTTTGCCCGGGTGGTGCCTGTCAGCGGCCAAACATACAGCCGCAAAATGGACTACATGGTGGTCAGCACCCTGTCGGGCATTGCCCAAAGCGCCAGCAAGCTCAGCTACGACCTGCGGCTTTTGCAAAGCTTCAAGGAGATGGAAGAGCCCTTCGAAAAAAGCCAGATCGGCTCCTCGGCCATGCCCTACAAGCGCAATCCCATGCGCTCCGAGCGGATCAGCGCCCTGGCCCGCTATGTGATGGTGGACGCGCTGAACGCCGCCATCACCGCCGGAACCCAGTGGTTTGAACGCACCCTGGACGACAGCGCCAACCGCCGCATTGCCGTCAGCGAGGCGTTCCTGGGCATAGACGCGATTTTAAACCTGCTGATGAACGTGTGCGATGGGCTGGTGGTGTACCCCAAGGTGATCCGGGCCCGGGTGATGAACGAGCTGCCCTTTATGGCCACCGAAAACATCATGATGGACGCGGTGAAAAAAGGCGGCGACCGCCAGGAACTGCACGAGAAGCTGCGGGTACACAGCCAGGAAGCCGCCCGGGTGGTGAAGGAG
>JAVBTE010000032.1:0-64372 GCA_031556335.1 Eubacteriales bacterium
GGCGCCGCGCGCGCGGGGCGCCGCGCCGCGGGCCGCCGTCCGCCGGCGGGCCCCGCGCCTCCCCCCTGGGGGGGGGGGGGGCGGCCCTGGTGGCGCCGGAAGGATGGGGAATAAGATGTGCGGTATGTGCGGTTTAGTGGATTTGTGTGGAGCATATCATACGGGGATTTGGGTGTCAATGGTTTGTGTGAGTAATGATACGCCGACACACCCGATAGTCGCGACTGAGGAGGCTTTGTGCCGCTTTTGATTATGTTAGGTAGTCAATTTTGAGAATTTTACCCATTTTTACGAAGAATTTTGAGAACATAAAACCCGCCGAACCTTATGATTCGGCGGGTTTGAATGGTACACCATCAGGGACTCGAACCCTGGACACCCTGATTAAGAGTCAGGTGCTCTACCAACTGAGCTAATGGTGCATGGCGGTCTTTCGTTGACCGACAAAGGTTATTATACTGGATTTGGGGTAAATGTCAAGGCTTTTGCGGCATTTTTTTCATTTTTTCTGTGGCGAATTCCTTTGGTGCAGCCATCTTGCAGTCTGTTTCACCTGCCGTTGCGGGGCATGCGTTTCCGTGGTATAATCGTTCATACCATTTCTTGGATCTGAGAGACGGAGGAACGACCATGAAGTTGACTTTTTTGGGTGCCGCGCATGAAGTGACGGGTAGCCGTTTTTTGCTGGAAGCTTGCGGAAAGCGCGTGATGATCGACTACGGCATGGAACAGGGCGTGGATGTTTATGAAAACGCGCCCCTGCCGGTGGCGGCGGGGCAGATTGACTTCGTGCTGCTGACCCACGCGCATATCGATCATAGCGGGTATTTGCCGCTGCTGTATAAACAGGGCTTTCAGGGGCAGGTGTTTGCCACCGAGGCTACGATGGATTTGTGCAAGATCATGCTGCTGGACTCCGCCCACATCCAGGAAATGGATGCCGAATGGAAAAACCGCAAGGCCCAGCGCAGCGGCCGCAACATGGAGGAGCCGCTGTATACCCAGCAGGATGCCATGGGCGTGTGTGCGCTGTTTCAGGCATGCAAGTACAAAACCATGGTGCAGGTGTGCGAGGGCATCGAGATCCGTTTTGTGGATGTGGGGCATTTGCTGGGCTCGGCGTCCATTGAGGTGTTCGTGACCGAGAACGGCCAAAAGGAGAAGCTGGTGTTCTCCGGAGACATTGGCAATGTGAGGCAGCCCCTGCTGAAAGACCCCGAATACATTGCGGAAGCGGACTATGTGGTGATGGAAAGCACCTATGGCGACCGCAGCCATGGCCCGGTGCCGGATTATATCGGCAATTTGTCCCGGATTTTGCAGGCGACCTTTGACCGGGGCGGCAATGTGGT
Source organism: Eubacteriales bacterium (assembly GCA_031556335.1). Taxonomy (GTDB): domain Bacteria; phylum Bacillota; class Clostridia; order Christensenellales; family Aristaeellaceae; genus Limiplasma. The sequence goes on from JAVBTE010000032.1 coordinate 1,353, forward strand.
CATTCCCAGCTTTGCGGTGGGCCGCACCCAGGAGATGCTGTACTTTATCCGCCAGATCAAGCAGGAGAAGCGAATCAAGGGCCATGAGGGCTTTCCCGTTTATGTGGATAGTCCCTTGGCCATTGAGGCGACAAACGTGTTCACCGAAAACACCCTGGAATGCGCCGATGAGGACACCGTGGCGCTGATCCGCCAGGGGGTGAACCCCATCTCTTTTGAGGGCCTCAAGGTGGCGGTCAGTGCGGATGAGAGCAAGCTGATCAATGAAGACGCAACCCCCAAGGTGATCATTTCCGCCAGCGGCATGTGCGAGGCTGGGCGCATCCGGCACCATCTGAAGCATAATTTGTGGCGGCCGGAGTGTACGGTGCTGTTTGTGGGGTACCAAAGCAACGGAACCCTGGGCCGAAGCCTGGTGGACGGCGCGCAGGAGGTTAAGATTTTTGGGGAGCCCATCGGGGTGAAGGCCTCCATTGAAAAGCTAGACAACATCAGCGGCCACGCCGATAATGCGGGTCTGATGAAGTGGGTCGGCAGCTTTGGGAACACGCCCAAGCATGTGTTTGTGGTGCATGGCGAGGACGAGGTGTGCGAGGTGTTTGCCGCTCGGGTGCGGGATGAGCTGCGTTTGGTGGTTTCCGCGCCTTATAACGGCGAGCGCTGGGATCTGACCCAGGGCGTACTGGAGCAGGAAGGCAACAAGGTGAAGCTGGAGAAACCCTCCCATGAGCTTGCGGCAATGGACCAGGCTCCCAAGGCGGGCGTGCCCCAACCCAGAGAGGCGAAGCCGGGCAAGCCCCGGATGGAATCCGGCGCCAGCGTGGCCTATGGCCAGTTGATGGTGGCTGCCGGACAGCTGATGTCCCTGGCCGAAGGCATGCGGGACAGGAGCCGCAAGGATCTGCAAAAGCTGACCGGGCAGATCAACGTGCTGCTGAAACGCTTTGGCAAGCGGGGTCGGAGATAGGGGGGAAGGGCTTTCGGTCGTCGCGGCTTTCCCTGCCACGCAGCCGCCCGCTGCAAGCCCTGGCGCTCGTTCGTGTGTCCCTTCGGGGCAGGGACTAGGGGTCCACACCCCTGACGCTGCCCTTAGCCCATGCTTTCACCGCGTTTTGCGCGGTGAAAGGAGATGTGAATTCATATACAAAGGCCTCCGCTTTTTTGCGGAGGCCTTTGCTGTGCGTAGGGAAGCTAATATTTTGCGCTGTTGTCAAGCCGGAGAAAGGAAGGGCTGCAAGGGGTGAAACCCCTTCTCCGCTCCTACCGCCCCCCGTACATCCGCTCGTAATAGCCCTGATAGTCTCCGGCCAGAATCCGTTCCCACCAATCCCGGTGCTCCAAATACCAGCGGATGGTTTTCTGGATGCCGTCCTCAAAGGGGGTTTCGGGCAACCAGCCCAGCACCCGGTGGATTTTGGCGGGATCGATGGCGTAGCGCAGGTCGTGGCCGGGCCGGTCGGTTACGTAGGTGATGAGGCTTTCCGGCTTGCCTAACTCCCGAAGGATGGTTTTTACCACGGCGAGATTGCTGCGCTCGTTGTGGCCCCCCACGTTGTATATTTCCCCAGTGCGGCCTTTTCGCATCACCAGGTCGATGGCCCGGCAATGGTCCTCCACATACAGCCAGTCCCTTACGTTTTCGCCCTTGCCGTATACGGGCAGGGGCTGGTCTCCAAGGGCCCGGGTAATCATGAGGGGGATCAGCTTTTCGGGACAGTGATAGGGGCCGTAGTTGTTGCTGCACCGGGTGATGCTGACGGGCAGGCCAAAGGTGCGGGCATAGGAAAGCACCACCAGGTCGGCGGAGGCCTTGCTGGCGGAATAGGGCGAGGAAGCGTGGATGGGGGTTTCCTCAGTAAAGAACAGGTCCGGCCTGTCCAGGGGCAGATCGCCGTAGACCTCGTCAGTGGACACCTGGTGGAAGCGGACAACGCCGTGCTTGCGGCAGGCGTCCATCAGCACCTGGGTGCCCATGATGTTGGTGCGCAAAAACACCTCCGGGTCCTCAATGGAGCGGTCCACATGGCTTTCCGCCGCAAAGTTCACCACGATGTCCGGCCGCTCTTTTTGAAAAAGATCGAAGATGAAGGGCCTGTCCGCAATGTCCCCTTTCACAAACCGGAAATGGGGCGATTTCATGGCTTCATCAAGGGTGGCCATGTTGCCCGCATAGGTAAGGGCGTCCAGCGCCAGCACCTCATCCTGCGGGTGATTCGCCAGTTGATGGTACACAAAATTGCCACCGATAAAGCCCGCGGCGCCCGTAATTAAGATTTTCATACGCAATTTTCCTCCCGTGCGCTTGAAGCTACAATGAGACCGGTCGTCTTATTCCGCGCTTTTGTCATACAAGATACGGCCCTCCGCCACCCGGCGCAGGTGTTCGCCATAGGGAGACTTGCCATAGCGGTTGGCGGAATCCAGCAGCGTCTCTTTGGAAATCCATCCTTTTTGGTAGGCGATTTCCTCCAGGGCCGCAATTTTGACGCTTTGCCGTTTCTCAATCAACTGCACAAAGTTGGCGGCGTCCACCAGGCTGTCGATGGTGCCGGTGTCCACCCAGGCAAAGCCCCGGCCCAGCACCTTGGCGCAAAGGGAACCTTCCTTAAGGTACAGGTCGTTCAGGCTGGTAATTTCCAGCTCGCCCCGATGGCTGGGCTTTACCTGCTTGGCAAAGGCCGAAGCCCGCCCGTCGTAGAAGTAAAGGCCCGTGATGCAGTAATTGCTTTTTGGGTTTTGAGGCTTTTCCTCCACGGAGAGCACCTTGCCACGGGAATCGAATTCCACAATGCCAAAGCGCTCCGGGTCGTTGACATAATAGCCGAAGATGGTGGCCTTGCCCTGCTCGGCGTTTTGCACCGCATCGGCCAGCATGGCGGAAAAGCCGTTGCCGTAAAAGATGTTGTCCCCCAATACCATGGCGCAGGGTTCACCGCCGATGAATTCCTCGCCGATGAGGAACGCCTGGGCCAGCCCGTCGGGGGAGGGCTGCACCGCGTAGGAAAGGGAGAGGCCAAACTGGTTGCCGTCTCCCAGCAGATCGCGAAAACGGGGCGTGTCCGTAGGCGTGGAAATGATGAGGATATCGCGGATGCCCGCCAGCATCAGGGTGGACAGGGGATAGTAGATCATGGGCTTGTCGTAGATCGGCAGCAGTTGCTTGCTGGTTACCATGGTCAGCGGATACAGCCGGGTGCCCGCGCCCCCCGCAAGGATGATTCCTTTCATCAAAAAGCCGCCTTTCTTGGTTGCACGCCCACACCCCCGGCGGGGGAGGGGGAAGATTCCACTGGAACGCCGCGGTCGGTCGGGCCAAAGTTGATGCGCTCCTGCTCCACCACCAAAGGCCGCTTCATCAGGCGCGTGTTCATGGACATGATGTACTCGCCCATCAGGCCGATAAAAAAGAGCTGAACGCTGCCAAGCAAAAATACGCCGATGACCGTGGGCGCCTGGCCGGCCACGAACCGGTCCCAGTAGATCAGCTTCATCACAAGATAGACCAGGGCGATGAGAAAGCCGATCAGGCTGAAAATAGCCCCGACAAACACAGCCAGCCGCAGACCGATTTTGGTGTAGGACGTGAAGGAGAGCATGGCCGCGTCGTAGAGGGAATACCAATTGTTGTGGCTTTTGCCCGCCCGCCGCCGGGCCTGTTCGTAGGGAATCTCCTTGCGGGGGCCGCCCAGTTCCGCCACGATGCCGCGAATAAAGGGCGTTGGATCATCAAGGTCGCGAAGCACCTGGATAAAGCTTTTGTCATACAGGCCAAAGCCGGTAAAGTGCTCAATCTGCTCGCAGGAGGACATGCGCTTGATCAGCTTGTAGTAGAAAGAACGCACGTGATAGACCAGCTTGTTTTCCTTGCTGGTTTTTTTCACGCCGCATACGATTTGATAGCCTTCCTCCCACGCCGCCACAAACTGGGGGATCATCTCCACCGGGTCCTGGAAATCGGCGCAGATGCTGATCACCGCGTCCCCCTGGGTTTGGAGCAGGGCATAGTAGGGGGAGTTGAACTGCCCGAAGTTTTTGACATTGAAGATGGCCTTGATCTTTGGGTTCGCGGCGCAGGCCTCCCGGATGCGTTCCCGGGTGCGGTCCTTGCTGCGGTTGTCGATGAAAATGATTTCATAATCATAGGCGGGCAGTTTCTCCATTTCCGCCACCACGGCGGCGGAAATGGGCAGCACGTTGTCCTCTTCGTTGTAGCAGGGAATCATGACGGAAAGCAGCTTCTTCATAGGTTCTCCTTTATCCACGCGATGGTTTTGCGAATGCCGTCCACATAGGCCACCTGGGGTTCAAAGCCTGTATCCGCCCGCAGCTTTTCGATGTTCGCCTCCAGGCGCATGATTTGCCCCGGAGGATAGGGGAGGTCGCCCAGGCCGACCCTTGCGGCGGGGTCCGTTTCCCGGCACAGGATGGACAGGGCATCCGACAAAAGGATGGGCTGGCCGCTGCCCAGCACATAGGTTTCGCCGTCTTTGCCCCTTTCGCCCAACAGCCGAAAGGCCCGGGCCGCGTCCGTGGCATAGAGGAAATCCCATACTTGCTCGCCTTTGGTAAAGTGGACGGGCTCGCCCCGCAGAAGCTTCAAAATGGTGGAGGGAATGAGGGTTTCCGGCTTGACCAGGGGTCCGTACACGCTGAGGATTCTGGCCCACACGAAGGAAATGCCCAGGGTATGCGCATGAAGCCTTCCCAACCGCCCCGCCGACAGCTTGGCAATGCCGTAGCCGCTGGTGGGGAAGGCGGGGGTATCCGGGGCCAGGGGAAGCGACGTTTGCGGCATGCCGTATTCCGCCTGGGAACCCGCGCCCACAAACCGGCTGCAACCCAGCCGCTTGGCCAGGGAAACGGCCTCCAGCGTATGGCGGATATTCCCCTCCTGCAAAAAGGCGTCGTCCCGGTGGGGGCCGAAGGTGCCGGCCCAGGCAAAATGGTACAGGATCTCATAGGGAGCATCCCCCGGCACGCCCGAGAACTGGTGAAGGTCCTCCAGATCGCATTCCACAACGCGCACCCGGGGATGGCGGGGCACATACCGGGCTCCTTCCGGGCCTTTGCGCACCAGGGCCAGCACCTCCGCACCCTGGCCCAGCAATTCCCGGGTCAAGGCCACGCCCAGCATGCCGTTGGCCCCGGTGATCACGGCCCGGGTCATGGCTTTTTGATAGGGGCGATCAGCATGTTGGCGCGCTGTTCGTCCTCCGGCAGGAAGGGATACAAATCCTCCAGGGGCGGGGAGACCATGGTGCCGTCCGGCAGGCGCTTGGCCGCGCTGCGGGGCTCAAACACCTGGGCCTTGGTCACCAGCACCTCGCACACAACGGGCCCTTCCTGGGCCAGCGCCTGGGGCAGCACGGAGGCGAGATCGTCGTTGTTTCGGATGGCAAAGTAGGGATAGCCATAGGCCCAGGCCAGCTTTTCCAGGGAGGGGAAGCTGAGGTCGAAGCTATCCAGGCCAATGCCCACCAAGGGAGGCGGAAAAAAGTTGTTTTGGGTCTGCCGAATGCTGTGGTAGCCTTCGTTGTTGATGATAAACAGCCGGATGGGTAGGCGATGGTGGATGATGGTTTGAAGCTCCTGCAGGTTCATTTGCAGGCTGCCGTCCCCGGAAACGCACACGATGGGGGCCTTGCCGCCGGCGACGCACGCGCCGATGGCGGCGGGAAGGTCGTAGCCCATGGAGGCCACGGCGGACTTGATCAAAAACCGCTGGCCCTTTTTCATAACATAGCCATGACTGCCCACCACGCAGGCGGAACCGTTGCCCACCACGGTGACCTGGCCTTCGGGCAGGCGGGAACTGAGCTCGTGAATGAAGGCGTAGACGTTGGTCTGCTCGCAGGGCGCATAGTGCCGGGGCAGAACCACCGGGTATTTTTCTTTCCAGCTTTGGCACTGGGAAAGCCAGTCTTTCCCATGGAACAGAGGCTCTTCCGGCAGGGCTGCGGCCAGCTTTTGAAGGAAGTCCGCCGCGTCCCCGCACAGGGGCAGGTCAATGTGCAGCGTGGGCTTTTTCAGCTCCTCGGGGTCGATATCCACCGCGATGACAAAGGCCTCCCGGGCCCAGGTTTGGTAGTTGTAGCCCACCTGGCGGATGCTGAGCCGGTTGCCTACGGCCAGCACTAGGTCGCTGTTTTGCACGGCGTAGTTGCCCGCCCGGTCGCCCATGATGCCGCCCCGGCCCGCGTAAAGGGGGTCGTCGGTGGTCATCAGGTCGATGCTGTTCCAGCCGGTCACCACGGGGATGTTCAGCTTTCGCACCACGGCCTGGAAGGCGTCAAAAGCCCCTGCCGTGCGAACGCCGCTGCCGGGATACAGCACAGGCCGCTTGGCCGCGGAAATCCGGCGGATCACTTCCTGGATGGCATCCTCCGGCACCGGAGCGGGAACGGCGTCCGGGCACTCGGCGGGGTCAAAGCCCACCAGGGTGTCCGTATCCACCACGGCGGCCTGCACGTTCAGGGGAATGTCCAGCCAGGAGGGGCCGGGGCGGCCACGGGTGGCCAGGTACAGCGCCTTTTCCAGGCAATAGCGGATTCTCTCCGGCTGAATGACCATTTCGCTGAACTTGCACATGCAGCCCACAGCCTTCACGATGTCAAACTCCTGGTCGCCCATGGCCCGAAGGTGGAGGCCGGTACTGCGGGCCGTGGTGTCGAACCGCACCTGACCGGAAATGACCAGCATGGGAATGCTGTCCAGCCAGCCGCCCAGAACCCCGGTGATGGCGTTGGTTCCGCCGGGGCCGGTGGTGACGCAAACGGCGGCGATTTGGTTGTTCAGCCGGGCATAGGCCTCCGCCGCGATGGCGCAGGCCTGCTCGTGGTGGTTGTACACGCACCGCAGGCCCGGATGGTGCCCCAGGCCGTCGTTCAAGTGCATGGCGCCCCCGCCTGTGACGGAGAACACCTGGGTGATGCCGTTGTCCGCCAAAAAATCGGCGATATAGTCCGCAACTCTCCGTTTGATAGCAATCATCCTTTCTTGTCGACGACTTATGGTTGGGGAGTTCCGGCGTTTTCGCCGCCTTTCTTCCCAAAAGCCCAAAACTTGTTGAGCACATAATTCAGGGGAATGGTGATGAGCAGGTTGATGACCGGGGCCAGGCTTTGGGACACGCCCAGCGCTTCCACCCACAGGGTGAGCAGGGCGGTGCCCAGCAAAAACGTGCTGCCGTAGGAAAGAAAGGCCTTGCCGTAGGCCGCCAGATGCCGGGCAAAGGAGAGGGCCCCCTGGCTTTTGAACACATAGCGGCTGTTCCAGTAGTAGGCGTTGGTCACGCTGACCACAAAGGCCAGCACGTTGGCCAGCTGATAGTGCAGATGAAGGCCGTGGAGGCACAGCTGGTATACCAAAAGGGAGATGAGCGTGTTGGAAACGCCCACGATGCCGAATTTCACAAACTGCACCAGAGAACCATACTTCGGATTTTCCTCCAGGGCCCGAAGCCAGGCTTTGAAGCGTTTGATCATGCCTGCCCAACCGCTTCCCGAATGACCTGTGCCATGTAATCCAGCTTGTCCTCCGTCAGGCCGGGATACACGCCCACCCAGAAGGTGTCCCGCATGATGCGGTCGGTCTCGGTCAGCTCGCCCGCCACCCGGAACCCCTGGCCGCTTTTGCGCAGCTCGTCAAAGCAGGGGTGCTTCAAAAGGTTGCCCGCAAAGAGCATCCGGGTTTGCACGCCGCTTTTTTCAATGTGGGAAACCACCTTGCGGCGGTCGACGCCTTCCCGGCAGGTGAGGAGATAGCCAAACCAGCTGGGCCGGGAATGGGGCGCGGCTTCCGGCAGGATGAGCCGGTCTGAAAGGGGCTGGAAGGCTTCGTTCAGGCGGGCAAAATTGGCCCGGCGGCGCTCCACAAAGCCGGGGAATTTTTCCAGCTGGGCGCAGCCCACGGCGGCTTGCAGATCGGTGGCCTTCAGGTTATAGCCGAAATGGGAGTAGACGTATTTGTGGTCGTAACCGGCGGGAAGCTCGCCGTATTGCCGGTCGAACCGGTGGCCACACAGGTTGTCCACCCCGGAGGGGCACATGCAGTCCCGGCCCCAGTCCCGGAAGGAGCGGCAAATTTTGTGCAGCAGTGGGTTTTGGGTATACACCGCGCCGCCTTCGCCCATGGTCATGTGGTGAGGCGGGTAAAAGCTGCTGGTGCCCAGGTCCCCCACGGTGCCGGTGAAGCGCTCAGTGCCGTCCAGGGTGTAGCGGGAGCCCAGGGCGTCGCAGTTGTCCTCAATCAGCCAAAGCCCATGCTGGTCGCAGAAAGCCTTGACAGCGGCCAGGTCGAAGGGGTTGCCCAAGGTGTGGGCTACCATGACGGCCTTGGTTTTGGGGGAGAGGGCCAGGGCAAGCCTGGAAACGTCGATATTGTACTGGGGAATGGTAACGTCTACAAAAACGGGCACGGCGCCGTATTGCAGCACGGGGGTCACCGTGGTGGGGAAGCCTGCCGCCACCGTGATGACCTCGTCTCCCCGAAAAATGCGCCGGTCCCCCAAAAGCGGGGAAGTGAGGGTCATAAACGCCAGCAAATTGGCGGAGGAACCGCTGTTCACCAGGGAGCAATGCTTTACGCCCAGGTAGGCGGCCAGTTTTTCTTCAAAAAGATCGGTATACCGCCCGGAGGTCAGCCAAAATTCCAGGGAAGAATCCACCAGGTTCATCATTTCTCGGCGGTCATACACCCGGGAGGCATAGGGGATGCGCTGCCCTTCCTCAAAAGGCGTTGGCTGGTTGTGAAAGACATCGCAATATTCGCCCACCAGGGCCAAAATTTCTTCCCGGGCCTGGTTTGGGGTTTTTCCTTCAAAGTGCTTGCTCATTTTGCCTCCGCTTCGCTCGCTTTCATGTATTCCTCCATTTGCCGGAGAGTAACGCTTTGCAGGGGTTCCCCAGCCTTGAAGGCCTTGGTCCATTCCACGGTTTTTTGAACAGCCTCCTCCACGTGCCAGGTGGGCTGCCAGTGGAGGGCTGCTTTCAGCTTGGAACAGTCCAGCTTCAAAAAGTTCGCCTCATGGGGGGCGTTTGCCTCCGCCAGGTTTTGCCAGGAAGCGCCCTGCCCCCAGCAGCGCACAAACAAATCCACCAGACGGCCCGTGGAGACGCAGTCGCCGTCGTCCGGGCCCACGTTATAGCTGTCCGCCAGGGCGGGGTCATCCCACTGGCGTTCCAAAATGCGCAGATAAGCGCTGAGGGGCTCCAGCACATGCTGGTAGGGCCGGGTGCTGTACGGGTTGCGCACCTGAATGGGCGCGCCGGATAGCGCGGCCCGCACACAGTCGGGAATGATGCGGTCCGTGGCAAAGTCCCCGCCGCCGATGACATTGCCGGCCCTGGCCGTGGAAATGGCCACCCGTCCATCCGCGAAAAAAGACCGCTGATAGCTGTGGGTCACCAGCTCGGAGCAGCTTTTGCTGTTGCTGTACGGGTCAAACCCATCCAAAAAATCGGTTTCCCGGTAGCCCCAGGTCCACTCGTTGTTGCGGTATACCTTGTCCGTTGTCACGTTGAGAAGGCCCCGGACCGTGTCCGTATGCCGGGCGGCTTCCAGCACGTTGACCGTGCCCATCACGTTGGTTTCATAGGTATAGACGGGGTCTTTGTAGCTGTCCCGCACCAGGGGCTGGGCCGCCATGTGGAGGACGACGTCCGGCCTGGCCCCGGCCATGGCGGTTTGAAGCCCGGCAAGGTCCCGCACGTCCCCCGTGAGGGAGCGCATGCTGCCCGCAAGCCCCAAAAGCTCAAAAAGGCTTGGGTCTGTGGGGGCCTCCAGGGCGTAGCCGGTAACCTCCGCCCCCAGCCGCAAAAGCATCAGCGAAAGCCAGCTGCCCTTAAACCCCGTATGCCCGGTGAGAAAAACCCGTTTGCCCCGCCAAAATTCCGCCATTACCAAACCCTCCAGGGGGCTTTGTTCTCGGCCCACATTTCTTCCAGCTTTTGCAAATCCCGCTGGGTATCCATGCATTGCCAAAAGCCCGTATGCCGGTAGGCCATCAGCTGGCCGTCCGCCGCCAGGCGCTCCAGGGGTTCCCGTTCAAACACCGTTTCGTCATCCTCCAGATAATCAAAAATCTCCGGGCCCATCACCATGAAGCCGCCGTTGATGGCGTTGCCGTCGTCGTCGTTCTTTTCCCGAAACGCGGTGATCTGCTCGTTTTCCTGAATGTCCAAAACGCCAAAGCGCTGGCCGATGTTGATGGCGGTGAGGGTGGCGGCTTTGCCGCTTTTCTGATGGAAATCCAGCAATTTTTGAATGTTGACGTCCGCCACGCCGTCCCCATAGGTGAGGCAGAAGGTTTCGCCCTGCACATATGGCTGGATGCGTTTGACCCGGCCGCCGGTCATGGTGGAAAGCCCGGTGTCCACCAGCGTGACCCGCCAGGGTTCGGCGAAGTTGCTGTGCACCTCCATGGCGTTGGACCGGGTAAAGTCAAAGGTGATATCGCTGCGGTGCAGGTAGTAGTCCGCAAAAAATTGCTTGATGATGTGCTGCTTATACCCGCAGCAGATGACAAAATCATGAATGCCGTAATGGGAGTAGATTTTCATGATGTGCCAGAGAATGGGCATGCCGCCCACCTCAATCATGGGCTTGGGCTTCAAATAGCTCTCCTCCGAAATGCGGGTTCCAAAGCCTCCGGCCAAAATAACAGCTTTCATAAGGTGAGGCGGCCTCCTTTGTAGCATCAAATTCATACCTGGGGAACGAATGAAAATATTATACAGGAAATTGCCCAAAAAGGAAAGGCGGGGAAGGAGGGGGGAACCAAATTATGAACGCTTCGTAAACAATGCCCAAAACGCTTGACAATAGAAGGAAAATGGGTACACTGAGGGTCACGGCAAGATGACTGACTTACGTCAGTCAATGAACCGAAAGACCGAGCCAAGCGGGAAGGGGTATGGCATGGCACGAATCAGCAAAGCGCCGGAGGTGCGAAGGCAGGAATTGGTGGAAGCGGCCAGGGCGCTGTTCATCCTTCACGGGTACGACCAAACCACCGTCAGCGACATCGTGAAGCGGATCGGGGTGGCGCAGGGGCTGTTTTATTACTATTTCAGCACCAAACAGGACATTTTTTTCGCGGTGGTGGACCAGTTTATTGAGGAGGCCATTTCGGGCCTGGCCGTTCAACTGCGGGACGACCAAACGCCTCCGCTGGAACGAATCCGCAACCTGATGCAAACCCTGCCGGAGTTTTTGCGGGAGCTGGAAAGCCTGTATCCACGGCGCAAAATGGGCATGCCCCCGGAAATGTACGCGGTGATGCAAAGCCATGTGTGCGACGTGCTGGAACCTATGATTGCCAAGGTTTTCAAGGAAGGCCATGAGCAGGGGGAGCTGGACGCGCCCTATCCGGACCGCTTGGCCCGCTTTTTCATTTACGGCTTTATTGGCATCGAAAGCATGCACAGCCCGCCGCAGTCCCATGAAATGATGCAGCTCATCATTCACGTGGCGGAGAGGCTGCTGTGCATTCCCAAGGAAACGCTGGAAACGCGGTCATAAGCAGGCGGGAGGAAATTGCCGTGGGCGATATTGTGCTGAAGGATGTATGCAAGAATTACCAAATCGGGGAAATGGCCATTCAGGCTGTGGACAACGTTAGTTTTGAGGTAAAAAAGGGCGAGTTCACGGTGGTGCTGGGCCCAAGCGGCGCGGGCAAAACCACGGTGCTGAACCTGCTGGGCGGCATGGACCGGGTCTCCAGCGGGGAAGTGTGGGTGGATGGCCGCAACATTGTGCCGATGAACGAAAAAGAGCTGAACCTGTACCGCCGCTATGACGTGGGGTTTGTGTTCCAGTTTTACAACCTGATGCCCAACCTGACGGCCCTGGAGAACGTGGAGCTAGCCCAGCAGGTGTGCAAGCAGCCCCTGGACCCCAGGGAAATGCTGGACCGGGTGGGGCTGGAAGACCGGATGAATAACTTTCCGGCCCAGCTGTCCGGCGGCGAGCAGCAGCGGGTGGCCATCGCCCGCGCGCTTTGCAAAAACCCCGCGCTGCTTTTGTGCGACGAGCCCACCGGCGCCCTGGACTCGGAAACGGGCCGCATGGTGCTGACGCTTTTGCAAAACGTGGGCCAGGACATGGGCAAAACGGTGATGATCATTACCCACAACGCGGCCATCGTGCCCGCGGCCCAACGGGTGATTCGCATGAAGAACGGCAAGATTCGCGAAGTGATCGTAAACGAGCATCCGACAGCCATGGAGGAGATTGTGTGGTAGGAAAGCGAAAGGCCATGGGCCCGCTGACGCGCAAGCTGCTCCGGGACCTGCGGGAGGGATGGAAATCCTTCGTGGCCATTTGGATCATCTGCTTGCTGGCGGTGACGCTGTACATGGGCATCGACGCCACCTGGCGAAGCATGCAGCAAAACCTGGACGCGCAGTTTTTGCAAAGCAATATGTCCGACCTGTGGGTCAGGGGCGCGGTCAGCGACCGGATGATCCGGGACATGGAGGCGCTGCCCGGCGTTCAAACCGTGCAGCGGCGGCTTGGGGCTTCCACGAAGGCCCAGGGCCTTGCAACCGAGCCCACCGTCACGCTGATTATGAGCGACGGGGACCCGGTGGTGAACAAGCCCCTGGTGTACGAGGGCGCGTATTTCACCGAGGGCAGGAAAAACGAGTGTATTTTGCAGCACCGTTTTGCCAGGGCCCATGGGCTTCAAGTGGGGGACACCCTGCGGGTGAAGCTGGGGAACGACCAGATCGACCTGACCATTTGCGGCCTTGGCATTTTGCCGGAATATGTGGTGACCAATGACGGAGACGAGTTCTCGCCCTCGGCGCAAAAATACGGCTACGCCTTTGTGGCGCCGGGCACCCTGGGGTTTTTGCCCTACTCGGAGGCCACGCTGACCCTGGCCCCCGGCGCGGAAGTGAAACAGGTCCGGGCCGAGGTGCAGGAACTGCTGAAAGACCAGCAGACCGTGGTGAGCGAGCGGGACGATATTTTTGGCATCAAGATGGCCTCGGAGGAATCCCAGCAACTGCAGGCCCTGGGCACCATTTTCCCGGTGGTGTTTTTCGTGATCGCCGCCCTCATCACCTGGACCACCATGAGCCGCCTGGTGGAAAACCAGCGATTGCAAATTGGTACCCTTTTCGCCCAGGGCTACGGCAGGGGCGAATTGATCCGCCACTACACCAGCTATGGGCTGATGATTGCGGTGCTGGGTTCCCTGGGCGGGTTTGCGGGGGCGTACTTCGCCATCGGCCCCATTTTGCTGAACATCATGTGCACCATCTATGTACTGCCCGGCGCGGAGCCCTACCTGTCGCCCTGGGTGCTGGCGGCCATTACCGTCCTGGTGGCCGTCATTACCGGCGGGGCCAGCATGCTCAGCGCCCGGTCGGCCCTGCGGCAGACGCCGGCGGCGCTGCTCCGGCCCAAGCCCCCCGGCAAGGGCACGCGGATTTTTCTGGAGAACATTAAGGGGTTGTGGTCCCGCATTCCTTTCAGCGAAAAGATGATTTTGCGGAACCTTTTGCGCAACCCCACGCGGCTTTTGATGGGCCTGGTGGGCGCGGTGGGTTGCACCGCCATGCTGCTGACGGGCTTTGGCCTGAAAGATTCCGTCGGCTATGTATTGCAAAACCATTATACGCGCACCATGCATTATAACGCCAGGGCCACGCTGACCGGGGACGCGCCGGTGAATTACGGGCGCAGCGTGGCGCTGCGGGCCGGGGCCGACTCCTTTGAGGAGGAGATGGTGGCCAGCTGCGAAGCCTTTATTGGCGGGGCCTGGGCGGGCAAGCAGGTGTTCGTGCTTGAAAACGGCCACGACATGGTTCGCCTCAGCGACCAGGAGGGGGAGCGGATCACGTTGCCGGACCACGGGGTGGCCCTGACCCGGAAGGCGGCGGAGGACTATGACCTGACCCTGGGCGATCCGCTGGAATTGCGGGTGCCCGGAGGCCGGGCCGTGCGGACGGAAATCGTCAGCATTGTGGAAGTGCAGCTGGACCAGGGCATCTACGCCTCCCACACCGCCTGGGAAAAGCTGGATATGTTTCCCTGGCAGCCCACCTCGGTGATGCTGCGGGGGCAGAACCTGAACCTGGCCGCCGCCGAGGCGATGGACGGCGTGGACAAAGTGCGAACCCTGGACCAGGAACGCACCAGCAACAGCATGATTCTGGACATCATGAACCTGGTGGTGCTGCTGATGGTGCTGTTTGCGGGGGCCCTGGCCCTGGTGGTTTTATACAACCTGGGGCAGCTCAACTTTTCCGAACGCATCCGGGAACTGGCCACCCTCAAGGTGCTGGGCTTTACCCCCCGGGAGATCAAAAAGCTGGTGCTGCGGGAGAACCTCATCATCACGTGGGTGGGGCTGCCCATTGGGCTGCTGCTGGGCCCGGGGCTGCACCTTTTGGTGCTGGAGGCCGGGCTGCCCAAAACCATTCAGTTCATTCCGTATATTTCCCTGCCCAGTTGGGGGTTCACCTGCGCCCTGACCATTTTGTTCGCGCTGGTGGTGAACTGGATGCTGGGGGCCAAGTTCAAAGAAGTCAACATGGTAGAAGCGCTGAAAAGCGTAGAATAAGTGGGAGTGTAAATGAAGATGAAAAACGCGAAGCGGGTGCTCAAAATCCTTTGGATGTGGACCGTGGTGGCCTCCATCGCCATGGCGGCCACAAGCTGCGCCCTGGCCGAAAAACTGGGCACCGTCATGGCGGAGAATGCCGAAACCCTGGCAAAGACTACGTTTTCCGCCAAGGGCACCATTGCCAAGCCCGACACCCTGACCCTGATCGCACCCATGGGCGGGCAGGCCGGGGACTTCACCTGGGCCACCGGAGACGCGGTGAAGGCCGACGAACTGGCCTTTGCCATTACCCCCACCCAGCTTTACGCGGCCAACGACGGCGTGGTGGTGGGGCTTCAGGCCAAGGTGGGGGATCTGGCCACGGCGGTGCAGGCCCAATACGGCGCGCTGTGTTATATTGACCGGGAGGACATCTGGCATGTGAACGCCTCCACGGTTTCCGCCTACGACGACCCGGTGAACCGGGACGTGAACATCGGCGATGTGCTGCGGGTGCGCAACGGCACCGGCAGCAACGCCATCCGGGGCATGGGCACCGTGATCTCGCGGACCGGTCGCAACTTTGTGGTGGAAATGCCCAAGGAGAAATTTGAGATCGAAAAGTCCGTCAACCTCTATTTTGGCGAGGGCGACAACTACAAGGAAAAAGAACAGGTGGGCAAAGGCACGGTGGTGCGCCCGGCCATGTTGCCCGTAAACGGCGAGGGCGTCGTTGCCCAGGTGCTGGTGAAAAACGGCGACAAGGTAAAGCGCGGACAGCCGCTTTTCACCCTGGACAGCCCCAGCGCCACCTATGGCGACAAACCCGCAAAGCCCGAAGTACGCTTCCCCGAAGCGGGCCTTGTGAATGAGGTGCTGGTGCGCCCCGGGCAGTTCCTGGCCCAAAACCAGGCCGTGGCCACCCTGTTGCCCGTGGGCGCGCTGGAAGCCGCCCTGGAGGTGGATGAGCTGGACATTGCCAAGGTGCAGGTGGGCCAGGCCGTGCGGGTGACCGTGGACGCCTATTCCGGCCAGGAGCGCACGGGTACCGTGCGGGAGATTCGCGCCATGGGCCTCACCGTGCTGGACACCACCAAGTTCCTCGTCAAAGTCGCCTTCGACAAGGCTGACGACCTGATGATCGGAATGCACGTGACCGGGTATTGGGATTGACGGGGGGATGAGGGGACGGGGAGACGCCAGGGGTGCTGGTTCAGCTTTCACGGCGCGCGCATCACTGCCGTTCACGCGCACCTAAAGCTTCCCGCTTCGGGTCGCTAGCGGCTGCGCCGCTGTGTCCACCGGGCACACGCTTCCCTTTGCGCCCCAGGACCCCGTCGGGGCTTCGCCCTGAACCCATGATGACCGCGTTTCACGCGGTCAGGGGATATTCAGGAAATATAGATGAAGAGAACAACAACCCAAAACAGCAAACGAAAAGGCCGGGCAAACGCCCGGCCAATGATCTTGTTCTGACCGCGTGAAACGCGGTCAATGATGGGGTCTGGGGGCTTGCCCCCAGGCGGGGCGCAGGGGTGAAACCCCTGCTAACCTTCCCCCCGTCCTTTCCCCCGCTTGTACGCCACAATCTCCGCCACGAGTTCATAAGGAAAGGGCTTGGCGTGGGGAAACTGGATGCCGCCTTTGGTACGCTTGTAGTCCGCGAGCTTGTCGCCCATGGCCGCGATGGCCTCCGGGCCCGGATGCACGCCAACGTGCCGGGTTTCGCAAGCAAAGTAGATGAGGGGTTTGCCGTTCAGCTTGTAGCCGGGCATGCCGTAGGAGATCAGTTCCGTTGCGTCGGGGGCGGCGGCAAGGATGGCGGCGCGGATATCGGACAGGCGCTGCCGCAGTTCGGCCGGCTTCAAAGCGATGTATTCGTCCACGGTCTCAGGCGCTTTTTTAGGTTCAGTCATGGCGCGCCTCGGGCTGGATGCCCATGCTTTCTTCCATCATCCGGCAGCGTTCATCAAAGCTCACTTCCCGGTGGATCTGGTGCAGCATCCAAAGGTAGCCGTAGGGGTCCGCGACGATGGCGTTGCTCACGCCCATTTCCGGCATTTCGGTCAGGGGCTGGACGGCGGTAAAGCCTTCGTTCATCGCCTTTTCGTAGGGGGCATGGATGTCCGGCACCACGATGTTGATCCACATGGGCTTGGGATCGCCGGGCCTGGGGGCGGTCATCTGGTATTCCGGGTTCTCGTCCAACAGATGAAACCGGCTGCCGTACATTTGAAAGACCGCCTCGTTCAGGCCCTTGGGGTAGGAGGTGACCTCCACGGGTTCCGCGCCAAACACGGCCTGGTAGGTTTTCAGGGCTTTCAGGCTATCCGCAACGATCATATCGATTTCTACGCCGATCATCGGTTTTCTTCCTTTCTAAAATGTGATGAGGGAGACTGGTAAAAGGATCATAGCAGAAAGCGCCTGATTATGCTATCATGAATTTTACAGGGCATACAGAGGGAGGAAACGCAATGGATCAAACGATGTTTGGGAAGATGAAGGCAAAGCCCGGAATGGCGGTTTGCGTGTTGAACGCGCCGGAGGGGTACCCCGGCCTGCCGGAGGGGTGCGCCGGAGTGGATAATCAGGCGGACTTGGTGCATCTGTTTGTCAAAAGCCAGGCGGAGTTTCGGGAAAGAATCGCCGGGGCGATGGAAAGACGTAAGCCGGGCGGGCTTTTCTGGATTTCTTACCCCAAAAGCGCCGGAAAGGTGCGCTACGATATTAACCGGGACAGCCTGTGGGACGTGGCCATTCCCTGCGGCGTGCATCCGGTGGCCCAGGTGGCGCTGGACGAGGAATGGTCTGCGCTGCGCCTTGTGGACAACAAGCCCGGCGAAACCTATGAAAGGCCGGGGAAAAAGTGAGCCGGACGGCAGAACGAAGGCGGAACCCGGAAAAAAGATTTGATATGAAAACAAAACGATGGTAAAATAGCTTCGGCATTATTTCAGCGGAGGAAGCGGTCGTTTCCTCCGGCAAAAAAATCATAGGGATCGTTACAAAGGAGGACGCGGAACATGGAGAAAATGCGGAAGTATCTGGCGGAATTCCTGGGAACGTTGGTGCTGGTGTTTATGGGCTGCGGCAGCGCGATGCTGCTGGGCTGCGATGCCAGCGGCGGCCATCTGGCGGTGGCCCTGGCCTTTGGTTTGTCCATCGTGGCCATGGCGTATGTCATCGGCGGCGTCTCCGGCTGCCATGTGAACCCGGCGGTGTCCCTGGCGATGCTTTTGAGCCGGAAAATGAGCCTGTCGGATTTTGTGGGCTATGTGGTGGCTCAGTTTGCGGGGGCGATCGTCGGCGCGGCGCTGTTGAAGGCCTTCGTGCGTTTTGGCGCGCCGGACCTGACAGGGGCGTTGGGCTCCAACGGCCTGGGCACCATTGGCGTGGGCGGAGCGGTTTTGGCGGAGATCATTTTGACCGCCATTTTTGTGTTCACCATTTTGGGCGTGACGTCCGACCCCGGCAAGGGCAGCGTGGCCGGCATTGTGATTGGTCTGACCCTTGCGTTTGTCCATATTGTGGGCATCCCGCTGACAGGCACTTCCGTGAACCCGGCCCGCAGCTTTGGCCCGGCGCTTTGGGCGGGCGGACAGGCGCTGAGCAATGTGTGGGTGTTCCTGCTGGCCCCCCTGGTGGGCGCGGCCCTGGCGGCGCTTGCCTTCCGGTTTTTTTACCCGGCCAAGAAGCAGTAAGGAAAAATTGGCAAAAAGAGGATAGGGTAGTTAAAAGCATTGGAAAGCAGGCGGCCCCACGGGGTCGCCTGTTTGTCCGTTCAACAATTTTTGCGGGCTTTCAAAGCGGCGAACGCCACTTTGGCCACCGCAGAAAAAACTCGGGCAAAAGCTTGACATAAAGCGCCCCCCTCAGTATACTATAATGGTTGTTTTGTGGTTTTCTGCGCATTGCGAAAGTGAGGCGCATACGCCTACATATTTGAAACTGCAAGGAGTGTTCTGGCATGTTCCGTACCTATCAGCCCAAAAAGCGTCAGCGTAGCAAGGTGCACGGTTTCCGCGCGCGCATGTCCACCAAGAATGGCCGCCGCGTGCTGGCTGCCCGTCGCCGCCGTGGCCGCAAGGTGCTCAGCGCCTAAGCTGGCAGCGAGACACAAATAGTTTTTCGGTTGGCCCTGCCCATTTGTCTTGTTAAGGGGTGAAGTGGGTACGGGCCTTTCCGATATCATCGGCAAAAACTGGTTTGTTTCGCCCATTTTGCTTGAAAGAGGAGACGCCCCGCTTGCAACGGCAGTATCGGCTTTGTCAAAACCGGCAATTCAGCTATGTGTATCGCCGGGGAACCCGCGGCTCCTGCAAGGATTTTATGGTCTTGTATGTGAAGAGCCAGCAAAAGCGCGTTGGTTTTTCCGTCAGCAAAAAGGTGGGCGTGGCGGTGGTTCGCAACCGCACCAAGCGGCGGCTGCGGGAAAGCATCCGGCCCCTTATTCCCCGGCTGAAAAGCGGCCTGTATGTCATCGTGGCCAGGCCTTCGGCGGCGGACAGGCCCTTTGTGGAGCTTCAAAAAAGCATGGACGCGCTCCTGAAAAAGATGAACCTGTTCCTGGCCCCATGAAGGGGGAAACGGAGCGACAATGAAACGGTTTTTGATCGCGGTGATCCGCTTTTATCAGCGGCACATTAGTGCCCATACGCTGCCGTCCTGCCGTTTTCAACCCACCTGCTCGCAATATGCCTTGACCGCGCTGGAGCGGTTCGGCGCGCTGAGGGGGAGTTGGATGGCGTTTTGCCGTATTCTCCGCTGCAATCCTTTTTGCAAGGGCGGATATGACCCGGTGCCTGAAAACCCAGCCATGACGATAAGGAGGGATTAATCCCCAATGAATGATTTTTTGGTCGGCATCCTCAGCGGTATTAACTCTGTCGTGCACAATTACGGTTGGTCCATCGTGGTATTTACGTTGCTGATTCGGTTGATTCTGTCTCCCCTGGATTTCAAAAGCCGCAAAAGCATGCGCAAAATGAGCAAGCTGCAGCCCGAAATGGCCAAGCTGCAAAAGAAATACGCCAACGACAAAGAAAAGCTGAACATGAAAACATCGGAGCTGTACCGCCGGGAAAAAATCAACCCTCTGGCGGGCTGCGTTCCGATGCTTTTGTCCTTTCCGGTGCTGATCGCCATGTTCGGGGCCATGCGCCACATTGCCAACATGGAGTTGGCCAAGCAGGCCATTGACCTGATCACCACCGGCGTACAGGTGAACGAGCCCTGGCTGTGGGTGAAAAACCTGTGGATGCCGGACAGCCCCTTCTATGCCATGATCGCCGACCATAACAGCCTGAAGCTGATCCCTGCCGATATCTGGGCCAAGGTGTTTACCGCCCTTTCGCCGGAGAAAATCAGCGCCCTGGGCAGCCTGGGCAACGGCCTGGCCATTACCGCGCAGAACATTTCCGGAGAGACCATTTTTGCCGCCCTGTCCCAAAGCCCGGTGTATGCCCAGCAGATGGAGCTGTGGTCTGTGATGCCCTCCGTGAACCTGCTGATTACCCAGGTGAAGATTTACGCCAATGCCAACGGCTGGTTTTTGCTGCCGCTGCTTTCCGGCGTTACCTCGTTCCTGCTGACCATGACCCAGCCCCAGCAGCCCATGGCGGGCGGGGAAAACACCCAGGCGGCCAGCACCAACAAGATGATGAAGTACTTTATGCCCGTTTTTTCGCTGTGGATCTGCTGGAGCTACAACGCCGGCTTCGCCCTTTACTGGGTGGCCGCCAACGTCATCTCCGGGGCGCAGGGCATTTTGTTCAACAAGTATTTTGATGCGCAGGACAAGAAGGCCGCGCAGGTGAGCGTAGGGGAGGGAAGTGTGAAATGAGGTTTATCGAATCCAGTGCAAAAACGATGGAAGAAGCCGTAACCCAGGGCCTGGAAAAGCTGGGCGTGTCCCTTGGGGATGTGACCATCGATATCCTGGACGAAGGCTCCAAGGGTTTTTTGGGGCTTTTGGGCGGCAAGCCCGTGGTGGTGCGCCTGACGGTGCGCGACGGCGTGGAGGACGGGGACATTTTGTCCTCCCTGTCTTTGAAGGAAGCGGTGCAAAAGGACGAGTTTGAGCCCAGGGCGGAGAAGAAGGGCGTACGGGAAAAGGCCGAAAAGGCCAAGCAGCAGGCCCGGGACAAGGCGGACAAGCCCAAGGACAAGGCGGCGAAGCCCGCTGCGGAGAAAACCCCGGAAAGGCCCCAACCCGCGCGGAGGCCCATGGTTCAGCCCGACGGGGACAACACCCCCGCCCCCCTGTGCGACCCGGAGACCCCCGAGGGCAAGGCCCAGCAGTTTTTGCTGAAAGTGACCGAGATGATGGACGTGCATGTGAGCGTTCACGCCGGCCGGGATGAAGAAGGCAATGTGCGGGTGGACATGTTCGGCGACACCCTGGGGATTTTGATCGGCCGCCGGGGAGAAACCCTGGACGCGCTGCAGTACCTGACCAGCCTGAACGTGAACAAGGACCGTGAGGACTATGTGCGCGTGACCCTGGACACGGAAAACTACCGCGCCAAGCGGGAGGAAGCGCTGACCCGCCTGGCCAACCGGATGGCCAACCGGGCCGTGAAAACGGGCCGCAAGGTTGTGATGGAGCCCATGAATCCTTATGAGCGCCGCATTCTGCACAGCGCCTTGCAGCAAAACGAAGCAGTCACCACCCACAGCGAAGGGGACGAGCCCAACCGCCATGTGGTGATCACACTGAAGTAAAGCACCGGGCACGAAAGTTGTTACGAATATTGCATGGGCATGGGTTTTGCCTGAAAGCGCACGGTTTGATAGGTCAAACGGGCGCTTTTTTCATGGGACGGTGCCGGCGTGGAGCGCTGAAAGCGGCGGGAATGCCGCCCAAAACAGCGGGCCAGCTTGTGAAAAAAACACCAAGATGCTATAATAAAGCCAAATGGCCGTCGCGCAGCCTTTTTAGGCGTGGGCGAAGCGCTTTGGAAAGCGACGAAAGCCGCGGTTGAGGCGCAACCAGGCATTTTGAAAGGTTCGCGCCATTTGATACCAAAGGGGAGGAAACCATATGGGGGGTTATGTATCTGAGGCGGTGATCCGCAGGCTGCCCGGATATTACAGGCATCTGAAGGAATTGGAAACGGAAGGGGTCACGCAGATCTCTTCCCAGGAGTTGGGCGGGCGCATGAAGCTGACCGCGTCCCAGATCCGGCAGGACATCAATTGTTTCGGAGGCTTTGGCAGGCAGGGCTTCGGCTATGCCGTTTCAGATTTGCGGGAGCATATCGGCCGCATCCTGGGGGTGGATAGGCAGCACGCCATGATCATCATCGGGGCGGGGAACATCGGGCGGGCCATTGCCTGCTCGGATTCGTTCGTGGAGAACGGCTTCAACACCCGGGCAATTTTTGACACGGACCCGCAAAAAATTGGCGTGATCGTGGGCCGGTGGGTGGTGCAACCCATGGAGAATATTCAGCGTTATATTGCGGAAAATAAAGTGGACATTTGCGCGCTGGCCATTCCCGCCGACGGGGCCCAGGCCCTGGCGGACCGGCTGTGCGGATGGGGGATTCGGGCGTTTTGGAATTTTGTGCCTGTGGATTTGAAATTGCCCCAGGACGCGGTGGCGTATAACGTGCACTTGGACGAAGGGCTGCAGATTTTATCCTTCCGCATGCTGAAAATGATGGAGGACTGACGGCCCGGCGGGACCCGGACGGCAAAGGGGGAACGGCAACCGTGTCGTGGGAAGAATTGGACATCAACAATCCGGATGTATATGCGCCCCGGGCTTACCCCCGCGTGCAAAGAGCCGTCCGCGCCATGGAAGGCGATGGGGAGGGGCGGCCGGCGGTGGGCGCGGGCAAAAGCGCGGCTTGGGCCGAGGAAGAGCCGGGCTTTGTGTTCGACCAGGACCCGGCCTGGGGGGAATCCCTTTCAACGCTGGAGATTGACCGGGCTGCCCAGGCCGCCGGAACCGGCGGGGGCAGGGCCGGACAGCAGGCCCCCCGGCAGCCCAGGGCCCCGAAGCCGGAAGCCGCGCAGCCGGCGGAGAGCAAAGCCAAGGCCCGGGGCAACCGCTCCGCAGAACGGGCGGGGCGGAAGGGCCGGAAGGATCATCCCTATTTGTATGTCAGCATCATTACGGTTTGCACGCTGCTGATGGCGGTGGTGATCGTGATGATGATGCCCCAGGTGGGCGGGTATTTCTGGTCCGATCTGGGCAACTATGCATTTATCAACGGAGAGCTTTTGCGCTACGACCCGGAGGTGGTGGCCACATACAAGCAATACCGGGACTATATGCAGCAAGACCAGATCTACCCCGGCGTTTTCGTGGACGGCACCCATGTGGGGGGCATGACGTTGGCGGAGGCCCAGGCGGCCCTGGCCAACACGGGGGAGCCTGCCAGCATGTTTTCGGTCACCGTGTCCATTGGCAACCAAACCTGGCCCTTTAACAGCGGCAACGTGCCCGCCACCCGGGACCTTAGCAACGTGCTGGACCGGGCGTATGCCATTGGGCGCACCAACACCACCGCCATTTTGGGCACCCGGCAGACCCCCTTCCGGGAGCGGGTGGCCACGGCACTGGACCTTCGGGAAAGCGGCGTGAACCTGACCACCAGGGCCGCCTACGACCATGAAGCGGTGCGAAGCCGGGTGAACGAGATCGTCGCCTATGTGAACCGGCCCGCCACCAACGCGCAGATCCAATCCTTCGACTTTGCCACCCGCACCTTTGCCTTTACCGACGGGCAGGTGGGGGTGACGGTGAACGAGGAGGAACTTTATGACAAGCTTACCGCAAGCCTGGACAACGCCGAGCAGGGCACGGTGGTCACCGTGCAGCCGGTGCTGACCCAGCCCACCGTAACCAAGACCCAGCTGCAAAGCAGCTTTAAGATGACAGCCGCCTTCACCACGGACACCACCAGCGACAAAAACCGGAACAACAACATCGATTTGGCTTGCCAGGCCATCAACGGCACGGCCCTGATGCCCGGGGAAAGCTTCAGCTTCAACAAGGCCACCGGGCAGCGCACCACGGAGAAGGGCTACCGGGAGGCCGGGGCCATCGCTGCGGGCCAGAGCATTGAAGAGGTGGGCGGCGGCATTTGCCAGGTGTCTTCCACGCTGTTTAACGCGGTGGCCAGGGCCAACCTGGAGATTACCAGCCGAAGCCCCCACGCCTGGCCCAGCACCTACGTCAACAAGGGCGAGGACGCCACCGTGAACTGGCCCAATCTGGATTTTCAGTTCAAAAACAACCTGTCCGCGCCGGTGTTTATCATTACCTATTATAAAGACCGCAAGGTATCGGCGGAGGTGTGGGGCCTGTCCCTGGGGGACGGGGTGACCATTGACCTGAAATCCAACGTCGTAAAAACCATGGAGCCCTCGTCTGAGGTGAACTATGTGAACAACCAGAACCTGCCCTATGGCACCAGCAAGGAAACCATCAAAGCCCGAACCGGCTACGTGGTGGAAACCTACAAGGTGTGGTACCAGAACGGCAAGGAGTTCAAGCGGGAGAAGCTGCATACCTCCACGTACAGGGCGTATCAGCGGACGGTGGAATATAACTGATCAATCAAAAACCACCAGCTTTGCTGGTGGTTTTGATATGGATCAAATCCAACGCTGCGTGAAAGGCACGTTCGCTTTTTCCTTTTCACCGCGTGAAACGCGGCGAAATCAGGGGTTCAGGGCGTAGCCCTGACGGGGTGCAGGGGTGGAACCCCTGCATACGTATCCCCCTCCTACCCCAGCAGCCCTTTCACCGCCATGGCCACCTCGGGGATGTGAGCCCCGGCGTCCGGAACGTCGGTCAGCACGCCGGTGGCCTGAAGAATGATGACCAGGATGCCCAGAAGGATCACATACAGGGCAAACCCGTTGAGGGAAGCCTTGCTGATGATTCGCAGCATAAAGCGGATGGCAAAATAGCCGCTGAGGCCCGCCACCACCATGCCCGCCAGAATGGGGCCGAAATCGCCCACGGCGCCCAGGCCGCCGTCTTTGACGACGGACATGCCCTCGCTGAGCATGCCGGCCACAATGGCGGGGGCGCTCATCATGAAGCTAAATTTGGCGGCCTTCTCCCGGGTGAGGCCGGAAGCCACGCCCCCGAAGATGGTGGAGCCGCTGCGGCTGATGCCCGGAAGCATGCCGATCACCTGCACGCAGCCCATGGCCAGGGCCTGGGGAATGCGAACCTCTTTGCCTTCCAGATGGAGGCGCTCCCGGCGGCGGGCCAGGGCCTGGGTCAAAATCAGGAACAGGCCGGTCAGCAGGAAGCAAACGCCCAGGATGATGTTGTGGGTCTCAAAATAATCGATCTGGTCGCCAAACAGAACCTTGGCGGCCAGCGCGGGAAGAGACGCGATGAAAAGCAGCAGCAAGGTTTTGTTTTGAATGGGATGGCGCAGCATCTGCCACCAGTCCTTCCAAAACACGATCAGCACCGGGATGAGGGTGGCCACGTGGAGCAGGATATTGAACAGAAGCTGGTTTTCCACATTGACATGAAACAGCGCTTGCAACAGGTTCAGGTGACCGCTGGAAGAAATGGGCAAAAACTCTGCCAGACCTTGAATCAAACCGAGAAACGCAGCCATCAGAACGCTCATCTTTTTCGATCCTTCCTCAAATTCGCATTGGACTGACGCAAAACAAACGAGTTCAGTATACTACATTTTGCCCGGGCTGTCACGACGGATGCGGAAAGATTGCGGTTGATGGTTGATTGCCAGGGAAAGTTTGCTATAATGAAGGCGGAACAAAACCCGCCGCCCGTTGGCGGCAAGCCGAAAGGAGCGTGGGCCGGATGAAAAGGAAAACCGCGTGGGTCCGCTGGTATCGGAGGGCGCTGGTGCTGCTGGTGGCTCTGGCGGTCTGCTTTGTGGTGGCCACGGCCGAGCCGGCCACTCCCGATGCGGCTCAGCCGCAAAGCCCCTCCGCACTGTTTTTGAATGTGGGCAAAGCGGATGCGGCGCTGTATTTTTTAAGTGGACAGGTGTATCTGATTGACACGGGCACCAAAGACTCGGCCCCGGCCCTTTTGAAGGGGCTGGAAACCTATGGGATTAAGAAGCTGCATGGCGTTTTCATCACCCACACGGACAAGGACCACGTGGGCGGGCTGAAAACCCTGCTGGAGTCCGGAATGGCGGTGGACCAGCTGTACGCCCCCCGGTTTCATAGCGAAAAAAGCGACGAAAAACACCCGGTGTACAAGGCGGCCCAGGAGTTTGACCTGCCCATGACCTGGCTTCAAGCGGGAGACGGGGTGGTTGTGGACGAGGGCACAAGCTTTACCGTGCTGGGGCCGCTGACGAAGGACCCGGAAAACGAGAACAATAACTCGCTGGTGCTGGATTTGCAGACCCCGGAGGGCAATATGCTGCTGGTGGGGGACATGGAGTTTGCCGAGGAGGAGGCGCTGCTGCGGGCCGGGGCCATTCCCAAGGCGACCGTTTTGAAGGTGGGGCACCATGGGGAGGACGACGCCTCCGGCGTGGCTTTCTTATCCACGGTCAAGCCCCAGTGGGCGGTTATCTCCACCAGCACCGAGGAAGAAAAGGATACCCCAGACCCCAAGGTGATGGGGCTTTTGTGGCAGGTGAAGGCGAACGTGGCCGTTACCCAGGAGGCCACCTGCGGCATTTTGGTCACCCTTGCGGCAGGGACGGCCACGGCCCAAAAGATCGATTACAAGCCCTAGGCGCACATTTCCTCCGTTCAGTCATAGGATGGTTTGAAGCCCTGAAAGGCTTCAGATGGCAGCCCGGATTCCCGGGAGGGCGGCCTGCCACCCTTTCCATGAAGGAGGAATGATGATGCAACATCCGCCATGCGGTTGTGGGGCCTGCGGCCAGCATAAACCGATGGACCCCTGTGTACATCCCCAGCCCCCAAAACCGCCCAGGCCGCCTAAACCCCCTGTGGCCCAGGGCATTTTGGTGGACAAAATCATCGCTTGCGAGCGAAAGTTCATCCCCTCCCTGTGCACGCAGCTTCAGGTGGAGGGCCTTCCCTGCTGCGCGCAGCCGCCCTTTGTGCTGACCATGGTACAACAAAGCAGCGCCCAACCTTGGTGGACGCCGCTGGAAAGCAAAGGGCCCTATGCCCGGATCTGTATGCGGGTGTGCATTCCCGTTTGCTGTCAGGTGAAGGATGCCTGCGGGCAGTTCTACGCGGCCACCGCCGTGGTGGAAGTGGATGCGTGCCTTTCTCCCGCCTGCCCGCCCTCGGACTGGTGGAGGCACCGCATTGTGATCGTGCCCTGCGTGCGGCTGTGCTCGCCGCCGGTGTGCTCGGAAGACTGCTGCTTCCCGGTGCAGCTGGAGGTGTCTTTGGAACTGTACCTGACCAAGCCGGAGCCCTGCATGATGCGCGCGCCCGCGCCGCCCTGCCCCGATCTGCCCCTGTACCCCCAACCCTGCAAGCCGCCTACTCCACCTTGTTGGCAACAATGCCCAGGAGGCCCGGACCCGTGTGGATGGCCAAGACAGGGCTGACGGGGGAGATAAACGAATCCGCCACGTTCAGGGTTTCTTTCAGCCTTTCCAGCAGTTGTTGGGCCTCCTCCAGGGCGCGCCCATGAACAACGGAAAGGCTGATTTTTGCTTGGCCGAATTTTTTCGCGGCCTCTTGCGCCATGGTTTCCACGGCGGATTTATAGCCCCGGGCCTTGGCCAGGGTTTCGTAAATGCCGTCCGGGTTGATAAAAATGATGGGCTTGATCTGCAAAATGCTGCCCACAACGCCTTCTACCAGGCCGATGCGGCCGCCCTTGCGCAAAAATTCCAGCGTGCGGATCACAAACATGCCCAGCTGGGAGCTGCGCACTTCCATGGCCTTTTGGATGGCCTCGTCCGGGGACAGGCCGCCGTCCAGCGCTCGGGCCGCGGCCAACACCATCAGGCCCAGGCCGGTGGACAGGGTTTTGCTATCCACCACCCGGATGTTCATCCGCGCCCCAAAGTCCTCCGCAATCATGCGCACCATGTTGTAGGTGCCGCTGAGGCCGGAGGAGATGCACAGGTGAACCACATCCGTAACGCCTTCCGCCGCCAGGGATTCGTACAGCAAAGATACGTCCTCCGGCAAGGGCAGGCTGGTTTTGGGCAGTTCCTGCTCCAAAAGGGCATACAGCTCGTCCTGGCCGATGTCGATCCGGTCACGGTATTCCGCGTTCTGGCACACCACCCGCAGGGAGATCATGCGGATTTGATGGGCCGCCAGTTGTTCATCGCTTAAGTCGCAGGAGGAATCCGTGATGATCACCGTTTTGCGTTCCTTGTCCATGGGCGCCCTCCTTGGCTTGCTGGATGAGTTTTCACCGATGGTCTATTATAACACGCACCCGGGGATAGTCAATGCGGCGAAACCGCAAAGACTGTCATTTTATGGTTTGTTCATATTTTTTCAGGCGGGCTGTAACCTTCATCAACAAATGGGGGAATCGGTTGACAAAGGGACCCTGTTGGATTAGTATTAAAATTGGTT
Source organism: Eubacteriales bacterium (assembly GCA_031556335.1). Lineage (GTDB taxonomy): Bacteria > Bacillota > Clostridia > Christensenellales > Aristaeellaceae > Limiplasma. The sequence goes on from JAVBTE010000032.1 coordinate 29,401, forward strand.
TGTTGTGCATATCAGCGTTGATTTTGAAGGCGGAGGCGAAGGAATGATGGTCTTCACCGCAAATATTCCATTCGGGAAAAGCAGGGCTCTTTCCAAGGCGTGCGCGTTGCTTGTGGCGCTTTGCATGCTGATGGGGGCGTTCGCTTTTGCGTCCGCGGAAGGGGTCACCACCCTGACCGTGGGGCTGAAGGGCGTTTCTTCCGACGACGCGCAGGTTTGGCGTTCCCTGTCCATCAGCGGCAGATTTGACGTGCAAACCCCCGACGGCCGCGTGCTGGGACGGGTGCGGGCCAACCCTTCCGATAAGGAAGAGGCGGCCGGAGAGAGCGACACCCTTGTCATTTCCGACGCCTCCCTGAGGACCGTGACCCTGGTGCCTGTGGCGGAGGACTTTGCGGAGGGCTTTGCCTGCCAGGGTAACACCGAGGTGGAGATCAAGCCCGGCGAAAATAACATGGCGACGGTGCTGGCCTATGCGAAGCAGGGCCTTTTCACCCTGCGGGACACCCTGGAAAACGGCAAGCCCGCCCCCGGCGGGGAATATGTGGTGCTGGATGAGACCGGCGCCATGATGCTCAGCGTTTTGACGGACGACCAGGGCCGCTATGCCTCCGCCAAGGCTTTGCCCAGCGGGCAGTATCAGCTGGTACAGATGCGGGCCGCCGAGGGTGCGGTTCCAAACGGCCAGGGCACGCCTTTCACCATTCAGACCTATTTTGGCAACGAAACGGACATCGCTGCGGTGACGGTTTCAAGCAAACCGGCGCCCAGCCTGGGCGGCGAGGGCCTGAAAGCGCTGGAAACACAGCCCTTTGAGCAGGGCGACGACGAGGATACCAACGCTTATTTTTCAAAGCTTGTGGTTACAACGGGCAGCGACGGAACCAACACCGTGCCTCTGAAAGATTTTACGGTCACGCTTTTGCCCACGGCCCTGAAGGACAAGGTGGGAGAAAGCCGCGCCCCCGGGGTGGCCGTGGTGGTGGAAAGCGTCACCCCGCGCATTGAAACGGAAGGCGTCGCGGTGAAAGCCCAGGGGCTGAACAGCCAGGGCGTTCCGGTGGGGCAGCCCAAAACCGGCGCTTCCGGGGAGACCCTGGTGCTGGAGGACGCGGTGGGCGCGGCCATCACCTATGTGGACGCGGCCACCGGGGAAGCCGTGGTGCCGGAAGGCTTCAAGGGCGGCGACATCACCGCTTCGCTTGTGTACCTGCCCATCACCGCGTCGCCCACGGAGTACGCGCCCAGCGAAGCCCAGATTCGCGCGGAGGTCAGTTGCAGCGTTCAGTATCCCGACCGGGACGGCAACAGCCTGGTGACCGCCAAATCGGAAGCGGAACCGCTTCCCATCGATCTGGTGATTGACGATGGCAAACTGGACGTTGCCTACTCCGCCGAAGCCTTGCTAAACGGCGCGGGTGGCGGCAGCGTTCGCCTCACCTTGCAGGATATGGAAAACGGCGGCCTGCCCCAGAATACGGCTCTGGCCGTGGTGTTGCCTCAGGGGGCCAGGGCGGTGGATACCGGCCTTGGGGAGGGCCTTCGGCTGATTCGCACGGCGGAGCAGGACATGGTGGCGTTCTCCTTGGATCAGCTTTCCAAAAGCCAGGTGGAGATCCCCATCAAGGCCGGGCGGATGAGCAGCCTGGAGCTGCTTGTGCTGGACCCCCAGGGATTTCCCAAAACCCTGGACAATCCGGAAGGCGCGTCCATCAACGCGCCGGAGCACCGGAAAAGCCCGCTGCTGGACACCCTGCTGGGCCAGGCCCAGGGGCTGTACGCCGTTGTTCCCTGTACCCTTGCCAGCAGCCTGGACCTGGGCGAAGCCGCGCCCTGCGACAAGCAGCTGCTGACGGGCACCATGTATGAGGACGGCGACCAGAGCGGCTCCCGCACCCAGGACGAGCCCGCCGCAGTGAACCGGGGCGTGCTGCTTCGGGGGGATATTTCGGGCTGCTATTATGGCGCGGTGACGGACGAGGACGGCAAATACGCCATTTTTGGACAGGCGGACGAGGCGGACGCGTCCGGCATGCTGATTGCGGTGATGCCGGACAACACCATGAGCGTGGGCGCCCACCAAACGGGCAAGGTGGAGCGCAAGGGCATCGCCATTCCCGATACCGACTATCCCATCTCTTATTTGAAAATGGGCATGATTCGCGGGCAGGTGGCCCTGGACGAAGGCCAGCCCTTTGCCGGCGCCACGCTGACGCTGAGTTTTAACGGCCAGGATTTGGCCACGGTGGAAACCAGTTCCACGGGCGCATACAGCTTTGGCGGGCTTTCCACTGGCAATTTCCGCCTGAGCGTAAGCATTCCGAAGGAGCAGGATTTGGCCCTGGTGGCCAAAGAGAACGCCAAGCAGGAAAACAACTGGCAAATGGTGCTGGAAGAGGTGCCCCTGGTGTATGGCCAGGAAGCGGAAATCCCCTTCCAGGTGGCGTCTTTGGGCGCGGTGGAAGGCACGCTGACCCGGGGGGGCCAGCCCGCAAAGGACATGGCCGTGACCCTGAAAACCCCCAAGGGCGAAACGCTTTCGACAAAGGCGGACGAAAAAGGCGGCTATCGGTTTGAAGGGCTGCAGGCGGGCCAGTATGAACTGTCCCTGGAACTGACGGGGAACCTGTCGGTGGTGGCCGTGGACGGCCAACCCGCCGAGGCCCGCAGCGGCTACCAAGCGACGCTGGCCTTGGCTGCCGGCGCGACGGTGGAAAGCGCCATTGCCCTGGAGGAGACCGCGTCCATCACCGGGCGCATCAGCCAGCTGGGCGGGGGCCAGGACATTGCCGTGGCCTCCCTGAACGTGCAGCAAAGCGTAAAGACCCAGGATGACGGCAGCTTTGCCTTTGAGGGCCTGCCCGCCGGGGATTATACCGTATACGCCCCCCTGCCGGAGGGGAAGGACCTGCCGGGGGATTCCCCCTGGAAGGTGACCCAGCGGGGGGACATGATGTGGACCTCCGTGGCCCTGGAGGCGGGCAGCGCCTTTGCGTTGCCCGAGGCGGAAACCATCGAGATGACCAGCATTGAGGGGGTCGCCTATCAGGACGTGAACGGCGACCTGAGCTACCAGCAGGGCGAGCAGCTGATGAGCGGCGTGACCGTGGCACTGCAAAAAAAGCAGGGCGATTCCTGGACGGACATTGCCACAGCCCAAACCAACGATTATGGCGTGTTTTGTTTCCGCAATCTGGAGGAGGGCGTATACCGCGTTTCTTCCATGGTGAACACCCAGGGGTTCTACGTGGCGGCGGTGGGCGGCAAAAGCCTGACCATTGGCGACAGCGGCGTGATGACCACCGGAGAGATTCGCCTGAGCACCGGAAAGCGACTGACCGGGGTGGCGGACGTAGCCCTGGGCATGCCGGGGCGGCTGCACTTTGCGGCTTTCAGCGACAGCAACGAAAACGGCGCCCGGGGCGAGTATGAGCGGCCCATCGCCGGGGTGCTGGTGGAGGTGCTGGAGGCGGACGGCGAGACCGCCATGGCCTCCGGAACCACAAACACCACGGGCGAGGTGGTGTTGGAGGGCATCCGTCCCGGCCAGCACGCGCTGCGGGTATCCCTGCCGGACGGCTATATGTTCAGCAAAAAGGGCGAAGGCAGCGGCCTTGGGGTAAGCTGCGTGGAGGGCGAGGAAGCCACGGCGGTGAGCGAGCCCTTCAATTTCACGGGCGGCCAGGCCGTGGAGGCCGGGGTGGGCGCCGTTCCGGTGGGCTCCTTTTCCGGCAAGGTATGGAGCGACGACGACAACAACGGCATCATGGACCCGCAGGAGGCCGGCGTGGCCGGGGTCACCCTGAGCCTTGCGGGGGAAAAAACCAAAAGCGAGTATACCCTCGTGACGGACGCCACGGGGGAGTACCGGTTTTCTAGGTTGCGCAACGATACCTATCACCTGACCGCTCAGTTGCCCGACGGGATGCTGTTTGCCAGGTATTCCCTGGAGGGGGGCGACAAACGGTCGGTTTTTACGGTGGAGGGCACCAAGGCCACCAGGGATTTTCCGGTGGTGGGCGCGGCGGATGTAATGAACAAAAACGTGGGCGTCATTCTGAAAGGCGTTGTCGAGGGCATCGCCTTTTTGGATGAGAATTACAACGGCGTCTATGACGAGGGCGAAAAGGGCTACAAAAACGTGACGCTGGAATTGATCAAGGCCAGCAACAGCAAATCCATGGGCAAGACCGTGACCGACGAGAACGGGGCCTTTCGGTTTGAAAACCTGCGGGGCGGGGAATACCGCCTGCGGGCTGTTTTGCCGGACGACGGCAGCATCTTTACCCTGGTGCCGGATGCCCGGGAAGGGCAAGTGAACCTGTTTGCCCAGCGGGAAGGCCGCCGGGAAAACACCATCGCGCCCATTACCATCGGCAACGGCGGCAGCGCCCATGCGGTGGTGGGCGTGGCCCGGGGCGCGACCCTCAAGGGCACCGTGTTTTTGGACCCCAACTACGACGGCATTATGAAAGGGAAGGAAAAGAAAGCCTCCGGCGTAAAGGTGGAGCTGGTGGACAGCCATGGGCGGCTGGCGGCGGCGGACACCACCAACGCCAACGGCACCTATCTACTGGAAGGCGTGATGCCGGGCGAGTATGTGCTGCGGGTGCTTCGCAAGGACAACTACGCGTTTACCCGCCTGCGTCCCGACGAAAACGGCGGCAGCTGGATTAAAAAGCTGGAAGGTGACTATGGCGTGACCGATCCCATTCCCGTGGTGATGGGCCAGGAGATTGACGGCGTCAACGCGGGCATGCTGCCCTCCTCCACCGTCACAGGCGTGCTGTTTGACGACCTGAACGACAACGGCCTGCGAGATGAGGGCGAAATGGGCATGGAGGACGCGAAGGCCCGCCTGGTGTCCAAGGACGCGGAGATCGACCTGACGGCGGCGGTGAACGCCGACGGCGCCTATTTCTTTGACGGCGTTATGCCTGGCAAGTATACCATCACCTACCTTTTGCCCCAAAACGTGGAGATGGCCAAGGTGGTGAAGGACGGCAACACCCTGAAACATCAGGGCCTGGAAAACACCACCGATTCCTTCTCCGTGGAAATGGGCGTGGAAGACCAGCGGCCCCTGGTGGGCGCGGTGCGCCTGGGCACCTTTGAGGGCGTTTTGTTCCACGACGCCAACGCCAACGGGGAGCGGGACGAGGCAGAGGAACCCCTCGGCGGCATGGAAATCACCCTGACCCCGGACAAGAAGGACCTGGAGATCGCCACGGCCAAAGCCGACAAGGACGGCCACTTCAGCGTGACGAACCTGCGCCCTGCCGGATATCAGCTGGGCCTGAAGCTTCCCGATGGATATATTTTCAGCGCGGACATCCAGGCCTCCAGCCTGACCATGGACACCGTGCAGGAGCAGAAGCTGACCCTTCCCTGGAAAGCGCTGATCAATCGCCAGGAAAACCAGGTGGGTGCGGTGAAGCCCGCCACGGTGACCGGCTACGCCTGGCTGGATGAGAACCGGGACGGCCAACAGGGCAGCGAGGAAAGGCTGCTGAGCGGCCTCGGGTTTGAACTGGTGAACGAGGCGGACGGCAAGGTGGCGAAGCGGGGGAACTCGGCGGAGGACGGAAAAATGACCTTCGCGGCCGTGCGGCCCGGTACCTATACCGTGCGGTTCCGCATTCCCAGCCAGTCGGAGCCTGCCGGGGAGAGCGACGCCACCCTGCTGCCCGAAAGCGGCATGATGGTGCAAAAGGGCATCGTGGTGCCGGAAGGCGGCAGCTTTGGCGAGATTCACGCCGGCCTTGTATGCAAAACCAGCATCGCCGGCGCCCTCACCCTGGAGGAAAACGGCGCTGCCGACAAGCTGGAAGGCCTGACTGTGAAGCTGTACGAAAGCGGGCAGGACGACCCGGTGCAAACCCAAAAGACGGGCGCAAACGGCGGCTATCGCTTTGACGGCCTGTGGCCCGGCCAGTACCGCGTGGAAGCGGAGCTGCCCGCGGGGATGATCTTTGTGAAACCCGGCGACCCCAACTACCCGGAGGGCGCTTCCATCATAACGGCTACCGTGGGCGGCGTGGGAACCAGCAGCGAGTTTGAGCTGCGCATGGCCCAGCACCGCCTTGCCGAGAACATCATCTATATCCGGCCCGCCAAGCTGGGCGACATTGCCTGGCTGGACCTGAACAAGAACGGCCTTGTGGACGGCGGCGAGCCCATGATTCCGGGCGTGACCGTGACGCTGATGAAGGACGGCAAGGCCGTTGCAGAAACCACCACCGACGTCTACGGCTACTACCTCTTCCCGGACGTGTACCCGGGCGAGTATACCTTGCAGGTGAAAGCCTATCCGGAGCTGAGCATCACAAAGCCGGTGCCGGAGCTGCGCATGATCAGCAGCTGCCTTACCAGCGGCGACGGAAACAGCGCCGCCAGCGAGTCTTTCACCGTGGCAAGCGGCACCACCCATTTTGATTTTGACTTGGGCTACGTGCTGCTGGACGGCCAAACCATGCCAAGCGCCATCGTCGCCCCGCCCCAGCAGGACTGGACCGGCGCTTATGTGTCGGGCTCGGGGAACTAGGGGGCGGGGGGACGGAGGGGGACGAAGGGGACGCCAGGGGCGTCGCCCCTGGATCCCATCAGGGCTACGCCCTGAACCCCTTATTTCACCGCGTTTCACGCGGTGAAAGGGAAATGAATGAAAACGCTCCGGCATGGACCGGGGCGTTTTCAATTTAAATTCTTCGTAAATGAATCAGACCGCGTGGAACGCGGTCTGAAAACGGGTCCAGGGCGTAGCCCTGGGCGGGGTTCTAGGGGCGCAGCCCCTAGGGTTCCCGTCCCTCCCCCCGCTCCGGGGCCTCGGAGCGGTGTCGGTCCACCATGAGCAAAGTGAGGATGGTCATGTCGTCCCTGGGGGTGCCGCCGCTGGCCAGCAGGGCGGCGCGGAGCAGCGCGTCGGCCATGCGCTGGGGCTGAATGTAGAGGTTGTCTAAAATGGCGCGTTCCATTTGCTCTGCGTCGCAAAGCACGTCGGCCACGCCGTCGCTCATCACGATGAGGATGTCCCCGCTGTGCATGCGAAAGCTTTGGCTGGTGGGCTGCACTTCCTCCAAAATGCCCAGGGGCAGGGAGGAGCCGTGAACCTCTTTCAGATAATTGCCGCGCACCACCCAGGAGGCGCAGGCCCCCAGCTTTTCGCTCTGCACCTCGCCGGACCACAGGCTGAGGTCAAAAAGATCCACGGTGGCGAAGCGTTCCTCGTCCATGACGGAAAGGATCATGCCGTTTACCGCGCTGATGGCCTGCTTGCGGGTATAGCCGGCCTCCAGGCACAGCAGCATCAGCTCCAGGGTTTTGTTGCTGATTTGGTGGGCCCCGCCGCCGTGGCCCATGCCGTCGCTGAGCAACAGCAGAAAGCGTCCGCCCTGGCACTGCTTGGCGGCCATGGCGTCGCCGCTGACCGCCGCTTCCTCCCAGGCGCTGGGCTGCCCCGCGCAAAGGGTGGCCACGCCAAGCTCCACGCTGTACAGGGGCAGTTCTTCCAGCTCGATGCGGTTTTTGATGGTGCGCACAGCGCCCAGGGACAGGCCGGAATCCTGCTCCAGATAGCGCAGCAGCTTTTCAGGCTTGTTGCCTATGGGCCGCAGGGCGTCTACCTCAATGGCGGCCTGCAGGTGCCCGTCCACCCGGCGGGCATAGCATAGGGTGCCGGGAAAGCGGATGTCCCGCATGGCTTTGTTGATTTGGTAGGCGGAGTGCAAATCGCTGAGGGTTTCCCCGCAGGTGAGGGTGCGAATTTCCGAGATGGCCCCGGCCATGGCCTCCAGGTGGGTGACGGTCATATCCCGCTCGAAGCGGGCTTTGGCCTTGGCGGCCAGAACAGACTGCCGGCTTTTCAGCAGTTGCGCCAGGGCGGCGGGAACGGCCTGCAACCGGACACAGGGGCAGTCGTGGATTTTCGCCAGGATTTCATGGGGCGTTTCGTGGGCCAGGGCAATGCGCATCAGCTCCGCCAGGGTCAGCTCGGTGCGCTGCTGGTTGCGGCTCCAGCAAAGTTCCCGGTCGGGACAGTCCACGCACAGCACGTTGCCAAGCTCGGCCGGGGTGGGCGCTCCGGTCTGAATGGGCGCCACGGCAGGCAGGGCGGCGGCCATGCCCCGCATGGCGCTTTCCCAGCGCAAAAGCCGCTGCTGCACAAACAGGCCCTCCATGTTGCGGGCAGCGGGGGCCGGGCCTACCCCCAGGGACCGCAGCCGTTCGGTGACCCGGTCGCCGGTGAAGGGAAAGATCAGGCAGCCGAGAAGCACCGTCACATGGGGCAGGGAAGGGGAGGCCAGCGGGGTCAGGTAGAAGGCGAACATGTGGGCGGCCAGATAGCACAGGCCGGAAAGCCAGCGTTTTTTTTGCCCGGAAACCAGCCCGGCAAGGAACCCGCCCAGGGCCAGGTGGATGGTGAGGCGGCCGTCGTGGCCGCACAGGGCCAACGTCAGCCCGCACAGCAGCCCCCCCGCCGCCCCGGCCATGCCCCCCAGGGCATAGGAAAACATCAGCGTGCAAACTACGGCCAGCAGCTGGCCCAGGTTGAGGGTGGCAATGCGCAAATAGCCCAGGCCGGAAAGCAAAGTGAGCAAAAAGAGAAGCACGCAGGCTTTATCCTCCAGGGTCAGCATGGGTCGGGCGTCCTTCAAAAGGCGAAGTCCCCGCTGATAGGCAAGGGTCAGCCCCATGCACAGGGGCACGGCGGCGCAAGAAAGCAGAATGAAAAGGCTGTTGCCGGAAAACAGCGAGACGACGGCCCGGGGCATCATGGAAAGGCCGGCCAGCAGGATGAGGCCCACCGGGGTTTTGGGGCGCTGCAACAGGCAAAAGCTCCAAATGGCGAAGCAGCCCGCATATTGCCAAATGTCCAGGGAAATGCCCCAAATCAGCCGCAACACAAAGGACGCCACCAGCCCCAGCAGGGGGAAGAGCGCGTCCAGACCCCGGGTTTCCCGGGCCAGCAAAAAGGCCGCGGCGCAGGGCGAGGGCACGCCGAACCAGGTGACAAAGGTAGACAGAAAGGCGCACAGGGAAACGCCCACAGGACGGCTGGAGACCTGGGCGAACGCGCACAGAAATTCCCACAGTTTTCGCCAGCCCGAAGGATGGTATTCTTTTCTGGCCACCGCCGGATTCGGCCCCATGCCATGCTCAGTGCCGATTTGCATATGCCGCCCCCCATACCATGCTTGTAAAACCAGTATAGCCACTGGGTTTGCGGCAATATGTCGGAAGAGGGTAAAAAGCTTGTCGTTTTTGGACGGGAGCAAGGCAAACCGGCGGGTATTGGAATGGAAACTTCCGCCCGGGGTTGCGAAAGACCGCGCAAACCGCTATAATGGCAGGCGGATACAGGAGGGGTGAACATGCTGAAACGATTGATTGGCGTGCTTTTGACCGCATGCGTCCTGGCCGGGTGTATGGCATGCGCCGGCGCGGAAATGGAAAAGCGCACCACCTATTTTTTTGACGCTTTTGATACCATCATCACCATCATGGGGTATACCGAGGACCAGGAAACCTTCGACAAGGTGGCGGAGCAGGCCAGGCAGCGTTTTTTGGAGCTGCACAAGCTGTACGACGCCTACAATGAATATGAAGGCGTGCAGAACATTTATACCATCAACCGGGACGGGGCCAAGGGCCCGGTGAAGGTGGCCCCGGAGCTGATGAACATGCTTCTGTTTGCCAGGAAATGGCAGCCTGTGACCGGCGGCGCCATGAACGTGGCCCTGGGCAGCGTGCTGCAAATTTGGCACGAGTACCGCCAGGCGGGCATCGATCATCCGGAAAGCGCCGCCCTGCCGCCCATGGGGGACCTTGAGGAGGCGGACAAGCACACGAATTTTGACGACGTGGTGCTCAGTGAGGCGGACAGCACGGTGTTTTTCAGCGACCCCAAGGTGCAGCTGGACGTGGGCGGGCTGGCCAAAGGCTATGCCACGGAACTGGTGGCCCGGGAGATGCTGGCCTCGGAAATGCCGCATTTTATCATCAACGCGGGGGGCAATGTGCGGGTGGGCCTGAAGCCCCTGGACGGAAGAGAACGTTGGGGCGTAAGCCTGCAAAACCCGGACGCGGCCCTGGACCTGACCGTGAAGGAGCAAACGGCGGAAACGCTGTACCTGAACGATACCTCGGTGGTGACCAGCGGCGATTACCAGCGGTTTTACGTGGTGGACGGCGTGCGCTATCCCCACATTGTGGACCCCGCGACGCTGATGCCCGCGGACCGGTTCCGGGCGGTGACCGTGGTGTGCCAGGACAGCGGCTTGGCGGACCTTCTCTCCACAGCGGTGTTCATTTTGCCCTACGAGGAAGGACGGGCCCTGGTGGAGAGCATCGAGGGCGCGGAGGCGCTGTGGATTCAAACGGACGGCACGATTCAGATGACGGACGGGCTATACAAGCAAAGCAAAAGCGGTGGCGCAGCGGCAAAATGAGCCGTGAACCATGAACCGATCGGCGTTTCCAAAACTGTGAATAAGAAACCAAATCCCTCCGCATGCTGAAGCACGTGGAGGGATTGCGCAATGGAAAAGAAGAAATGGGCGGGCTGGATCGTGCTGGTGACGCTGGTGCTGGTGGCGGCGGTGGCGTTGGCGGTGACCAACGCGGTGACGGAGCAGCGGGTCGCCGACCAGAACCTGGCCGGGGCCCAGGAAGGCCTGAAAAAAATCTTTCCCGATGCGGAGGAAGGCGCGAAGGGCTTTGAGCCGATTCCTCTGGAAGAAGGCAGCGGGCTGGACTTTGCCTATATTGTGAAAAAAGGGCCCGATGTGATCGGGTATGCGGGCAAGACCACGGCGCAGGGCTATGGAGGGCCTGTGGAGGTGACCGTTGGCATTGCGCCGGAAGGCCCGCTGAAAGGCATTTATGTGGGCGGGGCCAACTTCAAGGAGACGGAAGGGCTGGGCAGCAAGGCGAAAGAAGAGCCGTTTTTGGGTCAGTTTGCGGGCAAGCAGCCGCCCATGACCTTGGGGGATAATGTGGACGCCATTTCCGGGGCCACGGTTACCAGCCGGGCGGTGGCGGAGGGGGTCAACACCGCCTATGAAAAGCTGACGGTGCTGGTGGGCATTGTGCCCGGCCAAAGCCCGGGGGGCTCTGCGCAGCCCGCGGCCAACGGGCGCGCCGTGAACGCCAGCGTGATTGGCTATGGCGGGCCGGTGCTGGTACAGCTGACCCTGGACGATAGCGGCGTGATTACGGCCATCGCCGTAGGCGGAGCACGGTTTGCGGAAACCGACGGCGTGGGCAGCAAGGTGAAGGAAGCCGCGTTTACCCAGCAGTTTGTGGGCAAAAAGCCCCCGCTTTCCATGGGGGACGTGGACGCGGTGTCCGGCGCGACGGTTTCCAGCCAGGCTGTGGTGGACGCGGTAAACGCGGCCTATGGGTTTTTGAATGAGTAAGGCGGAAGGCCCCAAACCCTATGACCGAATGCGGCTGAAATTGATCCGCCTGGGGCTGCATGGGCCGAGCCGGATTCTTTTGCACCGGGGCATTACGCCTCCGCCCCTGGCCGGGCAGAGTGACCCGGAGGCCAAACAGCAGGAGAAAGAAAAGAGCGAGTAGCCTTTCGGCCACCGCTCTTTTTTTACTTTTCTTTTTCACCGCGTGAAACGCGGTGAAAGAAGGGTTCAGGGGCGTTGCCCCTGGGCGGGGTTTTAGGGGCGGCAGCCCCTAAACGCCCCCCGCATCGTCCTCCCCATTCGCCCCCCTTACACCGTCCCCACGAAGGCCCAGTCCTTGCGGAACCGGGTGAGGATGGCGGAAGAACCCTGGCGAAGCACGCCAAAGTCGCCGTTGTGAATGGAGAGGGCTGGGGTGCGGGTGGTCATGAGCGCGGCGTCTTCGGGAGCGACGCCAAAGGCGATGAGGTTTTGCAGGGCGCGGACAAGGGTAAGGGTGCTGCCGGCCAGGGTGCCGTTTTGAAGCCGGGCCGCGCCGCCACTTACAAACACATCCTGGCCGCCCAGCTGATAGGTTCCGTCGGGCATGCCGGCGGCCTCCATGGCGTCGGTGATGGCCACGGCCAGGCGGGGTCCCTTGCAGCGAACGATGAGCCGCACGATGTCCGGATGCAGGTGAATGCCGTCGCAGATGAACTCGCAGGCCAGGCGGTCGTCCACCAGGGCCGCGCCGGGCACGCCGGGGGCCCGGTGGCTGAGCGGCGACTGGGCGTTGAAGGTGTGGGTCACATGGTTGGCGCCGGCCTTGGCCGCCTGGTGCACCACCTCGGCGGTGGCGTCGGTGTGGCCCAGGCTGACGGAGATGCCGCTTTTTTGAAGGCGGGCGATGAAGTCCAGCGCGCCGGGCAGTTCCGGGGCCAGGGTCACCAGCCGCACGATTTCCTCATGGTCGCCCACGTAGTTTTTCCAGTTTTCTTCCGTGGGCGGCACAAAAAACTCTTTTCGCTGTGCGCCTGCCTTTGAGGGTTCCATGAAGGGCGCTTCCATGTGAGCGCCAAGCACCACTGCGCCTTCGGGTTCGGGCCGCTGCATCACGGCATGAATGCCCTCAAGGGCGGCGCGGGTATCCGCAGGGCTGGCGCTCATGGTGGTGGGGCAAAAGGCCGCCACGCCAAACTTGCGCAGTTCCCGGCTCATGTGCCGAACAGCCTCTTCGCCGTTCATGGTGTCCTTGCCCTTGAAGGCGTGGATGTGCACATCCACAAAGCCGGGCAGAAGGAAGTCTCCCTGAAAATCCAAAGTTTCTTCCCGCGGGGCGGAGAGGTCCGGCCCGATGGCGGCGATCTGTCCGCCTTTGAGAAGCACTTGGGTGTGCGGCACGAAGGTCTCGTTCATAAAGGCGTTGGCGTTGGTAATGAGCATGGGGATTCTTCCTTTCCTGCGCTTTTTAAAATGGGTCCGGGCGCGGCGCATAAGCGACGCGCCCGGCAAGAACCGTTACTGAAGTTTGAAAGCCGTGTAAAGCTCTTGGATGTCGGTTTCGGTGGCCCCTACGTCCTGGATGAACTCGGCGTTTTGGAGCAGGTCGGCGGGGATAAAGACCACGGGGTTGGCCAGGTATTCCGGAGACAGGAAAGCCTCCGCCGCCTGGTTCACACACAGATAGCCCTGCTTTTCAGCGTTGTGGGCCGCCACTTCGGGGCGCATGAGGTAGTCCAGGAACAGGTGGGCGTTATCGATGTTTTCCGCCTTGGAGGGGATGGCCAGACCGTCGATGCCAAAGCCCAGGCCTTCCTTGGGATAGACCACCTTCATGTCCGGGCGCTGGCCGAGAACCACGCAGGCCTGGGAAGTGAACACATAGCCCACGGCGGCTTCGCCGCTGACCAGGGCCGCGTCCGGCGCGTTGTAGTCAAAGGCGCGGATGTTGGGGAACAGGGGCATCAGCTTTTCCTTGGCCGCGGCCAGCACGGCGGGGTCCGTTTCGTTGAAGCTTTTGCCCAGGGTTTTCAGGGTGATGCCCACCACGTTGCGGGCGTCGTCCATGATGACGACGCTGTCCTTGAGGGCGGGGTTCCACAGATCCTCGTAGCCGGTGATTTCAAAATCCACCTTGGCGGGATCGTAGACGATGACAGGGGTGCCGGCCATGTAGGGCACAACGTATTCGCTGTCCGGATCGAAATACTGACCGATGAAGCTTGCGCCCAGGTTGCCAAAGTTTGGAAGCTTTGCTTTGTCCAGCTTTTGGATGAGGCCTTCCTTGCGGAGGATGCTGAGGGCATAGTCGCTGCCCAGCACCAGGTCGTATCCGCCGCCGCCGCCCTGGGTCAGCTTGTTGATCATGTCGTCGTTGGTTTCCATGGGGGAGTAGACCACGTCGACGCCGGTTTCCTGCTCGAAGGCAGCGATGGTTTCGTCGTCGATGTAGGTTTCCCAGGTGAGCAGGTTGAGCACCTGGGGGGCCTGGGCGGCCTCGGCCAGGGCCGCGCAGGAGGTGGTTACCAGGAGGAGCGCCAATACCAGGGAAATGAGCTTTTTGTTCATGGGAGGGTTCTCCTTTCCAATTCGTGAATCCTTTGGACATGGTTGTGATTTTATGTCAAAAACGGGGAAGTTCCCGTTTGAGACCGAAGGAAGGTTCAGGCGGGATGGGCGCCCCGGCGCAGCCTGGCCGCCCGCAGGGAGGAAAGATACTGGCTGAACGCCACCGCCAGGAAGGCCACGCCCATCATGACCGTGCACAGCGCGTTCACCTGGGGGGACACCCCCACCCGGACGCTGGAGTAGATCTTCACCGGCAGGGTGACAGACCCAGCGCCGTTGACGAAGAAGCTGATGATGAAATCGTCCAGGGACATGGCAAAGGCCAGGAAGCCCCCGGAGATGATGGCCGGGCGCACCAGGGGCAGGGTGATGTCCCAAAGCACCCTGCCGGGGCCGGCCCCCAGGTCCCGGGCCGCGTCGAACAGGGCCGGGTCCATGCCCGTAAGGCGGCTTTTGACGGTCAGAAAGATGTAAGGAATGCAAAAGGTGGTGTGGGAAAGCACCAGGGTCAGCTCGCCGAAGGGGAAACCCAGGGCGTAGAAGATGGCCATAAAGGCCATGGCCAGGATGATTTCCGGAATCATGATGGGCAAGGCCACCAGGGTCTCCATCCAGCCCTCGCTTTTGGAAACGGCCCCTTCCTGGGCCAGGGCCCGCTGGGACATGCCCACGGCCCCCAGGGTGCCGATGACGGCGGAGAGCAGGGTGGAGATCAGCGCCACGCGGATGCTGACCATCAGGGCCTCCCCATAGCCCCGGGCGCCGGAAAAGAGGTCGGTATACCACTGGGTGGTAAAGCCGGTGAACGCGATGGGGTTGCGGGCGGGGTTGGCGTTGAAGGAGTAAGCCACCACGGTGATGACGGGCAGGTAGAGCACCGCAAGCACCAAAGCCAGAAACAGGAGGGAGAAAACCGAATGCTTTTTCATGGCGTTCTCCTTTCTAAAACATGCTCATGTCGTTGGTGCCGCCAAGCTTGCGATAGACGGCGATCACCGCGGCGGTTACGGCCAGCAGTAGCACGCTGAGGGCCGCCGCCAGGGGCAGGTCCCGGCTGGAGATAAGCTTTTGAATGAGCCCGCCCGCCAGCACGCTTTTGCCGCCCCCCAGTAGATCGCTGAGGAAGAACAGCCCCATGGAGGGGATGAACACCAGCACGCAGCCCGCGAGCAGCCCCGCCAGGGTCAGGGGCACGGTGACGGTGAAAAACGCCCTCAGCGGGGTGGCCCCCAGGTCCCGGGCGGCCTCCACCACGGAAAAGTCCAGCTTTTCCACGGCGGTAAAGGTGGGCAAAATCATGAAGGGGATGAGGGCGTACACCATACCCAGCAGTACCGCGCCATCGGTGTTGAGCAGCTTGAGGGGCGCGGAGGGAAGCCCCAGGGCCATGAGCGCGTTGTTGATGGGCCCCCCCGCAATGAGCAGGATGCGCCAGCCGTAGATGCGGATGAGCGCGTTGGTCCAAAAGGGCACGATCACCAGCAGCATTACCACGGACCGGGCCACGGGGCCCAAGCGGGCCATGAAATAGCCGAAGGGATAGCCCACCAGGATGCAAAGGAAAGTGGTGACGACAGCCAGCCGCAGGCTGTTTGCAAGCACCCGCAGGTATTGGGGGTCCAGTAGCCGGGCATAGTTGCTGAGCGTCACCTGCCCCGTCACGCCGATGTTCTCGCCCCGGGTGAGGAAGCTGAGGCCGATGACATACAAAAGCGCCACAAACACGAAGGCGATGGCCCACAGATACATGGGCAGCCGCAAAAGCCGGGAAAAGGTCAAATCGCGCTTTTGGCTGTCCATCAGCGGTCACCTTCTTTGGCGGAGGGCATGGGCACCAGCGGGGCGTGCCGCACGTCCCAGCCGATGTGCACAGCCTCGCCGATACGGTATGTGTCCAGTTCGGCGGCCTGTGAAACCGCCGTCAGGGTCAGTGTGGGAGAAAGCTGGATGCGGGTATGCTGCACGCCGCCCGCGTATTCCTTGGAGCGGATGGTTCCGGAGAGGGACATACCACACACGGGTTGTTGATCGTAAAACACCCGCTGGGGACGCAGGCACAGGGCCACCGGGTCGCCCGTTTTCAGGGGAAAGCGGCCGCCTGAAAAGGCGGGCAGCAAAGCGCCGTCCACGTTCAAGGTCAGGTGGGTTTCATCCTGAACGGCCTCCACCGTGCCGGTGAGCAGGTTGCTTTGGCCAATAAAACCTGCGCAAAACAGGGTGGCCGGATGCTCGTACACATCCTCCGGGGTGCCGATTTGCTCGATTTTTCCATCCCGCATGATGACGATGCGGGTGGACATGTTCAAGGCCTCTTCCTGGTCGTGGGTGATGTAGATGAAGGTGATGCCCAGCTGCTGTTGCAGCTTTTTCAATTCGCTCTGCATATCCTGGCGCAGTTTCAGGTCCAGCGCGCCCAGGGGTTCGTCCAGCAGCAAAATTTTGGGCCGCAGCACCAGGGCCCGGGCAATGGCCACCCGCTGCCGCTGGCCGCCGGAAAGCTGCTGGGGCATGCGGCGCTCGTAGCCGGGAAGCTGCACCAACTCCAACGCCTCGCAGACCCGCCGCTTTTGCTCCGCCTTTGGCACCTTTTGCACTTTCAGCCCATAGGCGATGTTTTGGAACACGTTCATATGCGGAAACAGGGCGTAATTTTGGAACACAGTGTTCACGCCCCGTTTTTCCGGGGGCAGGCCCGTTACGTCCTGGTCCTCCAAAAACACCCGGCCCCCGCTGGGGCGTTCCAGCCCCGCGATGATCCGAAGGGTGGTGGTTTTGCCGCAGCCGGAAGGGCCCAGCAGGGTCAAAAATTCGCCGGGGTACACATCCAGATCCATGCCATGGAGCACTTCGCCCTGTCCATAATCCTTTTTCAGCCCGGAAAGGCGCAAGATCGGCTGGCTTTCCGGGGCCGTTCCATTCGTCGTCGTCATGCCTGGACTCCTTCATTGGTCAATTGGTTTTCCTTTTGTTTTTGCCGCTCCACCTCGCACAGCACCTTCAGAAGGGCCTGCACGCTGGGCCAAACGGCGGGGTTTGCGGAGTAGATCATCAGGCAGCCCTCCCGGCGGGCAAGCACCAGCCGCGTATCCACCAGCAGCCGCATGTGGTAGCTGATGGTGGGCTGGGTACAGCGGAACGCTTTGTTGATTTCGCAGGCGCTCATCTCCTGGTGGGACAGCATGGAGAGGATATGCAGACGGGTTTCGTCGCAGAGCGCTTTGAGAATCGGAATGGAAGCTTTGAAACAGTCCAAGGGCGTTCCTCCTGCCGGTTGATGCATCGACATAGAAGAATTTCTATGTTGTGGACATTGTAATGCAAAGATAGAGAGTTGTCAATATCGCTTAGGGAGAAAAAGAAACCAAAACAAGCGCCCCGCCGGGCCATAGAGGGCCTGCGGGGCGCGCTCAATGAATTTGTTACACCTCTTCCTGCTCAAAGGGCAGGGGAATCCGGTTCATGTCGTGCTCCCACAGCTTATCCAGCCGGTAAAAGTCCCGCTCCTCGGCGTGGAACACGTGCACCAGAACAGAGCTGTAATCCAGCACCACCCAGCGCCCGTCCTGGTGCCCTTCCTTGCGAAGGGGCTGGACGCCAAGCTCTGACAGGCGGTCTTCCACTTCCTCGGCCAGGGTTTTGACCTGAATGGCGCTGCGGCCGCTGGCGATGACCATGCAGTCGGTAATCACGGTGAGGGAGGAAACGTCCAGGGCCACGATGTTTTGGGCCTTTTTGTCATAGAGGATGGTGGCGATCCGGGTGACGAGTTCATTCATGCACTTCGCTCCTTTGATATTCTTGATTGGGCAGGCGGCTGAGCCAGTGGGCCACGCGCTGGGTCATGGGGTGAGGTTGTGTTTTTTGCTGAACCACGTATTCCAGGGTGGAGCCGAGGCAGTAGCGCATGGCTTCGACCAGGCTGACCTCCGCCAGAGAACGAACGGTTTCCAGGGCCGGATAGGCGCGGCGGGAAGGCTCGATCTTGTCCGCCAGAAAAAGCACCATATCCAGGGGTAGCATGCCCACTTTTCCCGTGGTGTGGCAGGCAATGGCGGACAATACGTTGGGGTCTGTCACGCCATACTGGGTTTCCGCCAGCACCGCGCCGACGGGGCCGTGGAGCAGGTTACCGCTTTGCAGGGTTTCTTTGTCCAGCAAAAGCCGGTGTTCCCGGGCAATTTGTTGCAGGCTGGAAAGGGGAAGGCATTTGGCGGAATCGTGCAAAAGCCCGGCCAGGGCCGCCTGCGAGGGGTTTAGGTGATGGATTTCCGCCAGGCGACGGGCGGTGGCGGCCACCAGAATGGAGTGCAAAAACCGTTTGTCGGTAAGGGCTTGCCGCAACAGAGGGTAGGCCTTGGGGCCCTCGGCCGGAGAGGCGGCGAGGCCATACAGCCCCATTAGTCGAATATATTCCGTCACCTGCGGCGCTAGTTCTGCGGGGGTCTGTTTCAGACGCAGTTTTTCCCGAACCTGGGTGGAGGAAATGTTCACGGGAGGCAGGGACAGGAAGGTAAACCGCGCGCCCCGGGCTTCCAGCTCCCGGCAAACCGGGTGGGCCCGGGCATCCATGGTGGAGCGGCGGCACACCAAAAAGCGGCACAGAGAAAAAACCCGGTCCGGCTCCCGCCAATTGGGCAGGTCCAGCAGGGTGTCCTCGCCGATGATGTAAAAAAGCTCCGCCCCGGGGAACTGGGATTTGAGCTGCGTTAGGGTATCCACGGTATAAATGACGCCGGAACGGTCCAGCTCGATCCGGGAAGCGGTAAAATGAGGTTTGTCCAGCACCATGAGCCGAGTCATTTCAAAGCGGTGCTCCGCCGGTTCCAGCCCTTCGTGTTTGTGGGGGGGATTGCCCGTGGGCAGAAAAACAACCCGGGACAGACCGCTTTCCGTCAGCGCGCAGGCAGCAATGTCCAAGTGCCGCTGGTGGATGGGATTGAAACTGCCGCCCATGATGCCGATGCGTTCTTTTGGCAATGCCGCGTCCTCCTTCGCGTGGGGCGTGCCCCAGCGTAGCCACATTATACTAAAAAAAGCGAAAAAGGGGAATACTTGCTTGCGAAGCGGAATGAAGCGCGAACCCGCGACGCTGCCCGGGCCGGGTCACGGGCAGCAAAGGAGGCAGGGCACACATGGAAAAGTATGCGCAAAAAACGCCTTTTGCCGCCGTGGCCGACAAAATTTTATGGCGGCTGCTGGTGAGCGGCGTCAGCGCGGGCTGGTTCATTTATTTGTGGGGCGTATCGCTGGCCAGCCTGGCGGCGGGCGTGTCGCTGGGCGTTCTTCTTTGGCTGTGCGTTCGCCGCTTTGAGAAGATGAGCGTGCAAAAAAAAGAGCAGCAAATGCGCCGGGCCATCGGCGGGGAGTTGGCTTTGGACAAGCTGCTGCTGATTCCCTCCCGGCACGCGGCGTTTCAGACCGCCATGTGGCTGATGCCCAAAGCGCCCCTGGAATTGCAGAAAACAACGGAATGGGGCGTGCTTTGCAAGCTGAAGGAGGAAACCCTGCTGGTGCGGCTGATTGCCCAGCACAAGAGCCTGCCGGTGACCGTGCAGCAGGTGATTGACGCCCACAAAGAGAGCCTGGAGCACAAGGTGAACCGCTGCGTGATTTGCCTGACCGCCCCGGCCAGCCGGGAGGCCAAGGCCTACGCCGAGCGCTGCGACCCCAAGCTGCGGCTTGTCCCCCGGGAGGAGATGGTCCGCCTGGCCGGGCTGACCAGCCCCGCCACGGACGAACAGCTCAGCGCCCTGGGAAACCGCCGCAAAGGCCCTGTGGGCTGGCGGCGGTGGGTGGAGCATGTGCTGGCGCCCAAACGGGCCAGGCATTATTTTTTCTATGGCCTGGGCCTGGCGGTTTTGTATTTTTTAACGGGATTGTGGTACTATCCCATTCCCGCCATTCTGTGCCTTTTGCTGTGCGTTTTGTGCCGGGTGTACCGGCCCAGGGAAGAGGCGTTTTTGTAGGCGGGCGGGCCTACAACCCGCTTTTCATCAGCCGCCGCACCATGGCGCAGAAGGCGTCCACCTCTTCCTCCGTGTTGTAAATGCCCACGCTGGCCCGGCAAGCGCCGGTTTGAAGGGTGCCTAGCCACTGGTGCACGGCGGGCGCGCAATGCAGGCCCGCCCGAATGGCGAAGCCGTGCTGGTTCAGCGCGTCGGCCAAGGCCCCGCCGTCCACGTTTTGGGGCACAAAACTGATGACGCCCACCTTGGGCGCGCCCGGGTCGCCCAGCAGGCGAATGCCGGGGATGGCCGAAAGCTGGCCGCGCATGCGTTCCGCCAGCTCGTTTTCATATTCCTCGATTTCCTTGCGATGGGAAAGGGCAAACCTTGCGCCCACCAGCAGGCCGGCAATGCCGGGCAGGTTGCAGGTGCCGCTTTCATACCGGTCCGGCAGGGACATGGGCTGCAGCATGCTTTCGCTTTGGGAGCCCGTGCCGCCAAACAGAAGGGGCCGGGGCAAAACGCCTTTGGTCAGCAGCAGCACGCCTGTGCCATGGGGGCCCAGCAGGCCCTTGTGGCCGGGCATGGCCACCATGTCCGCACCCAACTGGGCGGGGGACACATCCAGAATGCCCGAGGTTTGGGCCGCGTCCACCAGGAGGGGAATGCCATAGGATTTCAGCGCCTGGGCCAGCCGGGAAATGGGCTGCACCACCCCGGTGACGTTGCTGGCGTGGTTTAACACGCACAGGGCCGTCCGGGCCGTGATGGCGGAGCGAAGCCCTTCCGGGGTCAACAGCCCCCGGGCATCCGGCTCCAGCACCCGAATTTTGATGGAACCCATCTGCTCAAAGGTTTTCAGCACGCGCATGACCGCGTTATGCTCCGCGTGGGAGCAGATCACCTCGTCGCCTTCAAACAGCATGCCCCCAATGGCCAGGTTCAGCGCCTCGGTACAGTTGGCGGTGAAAATGACATACTCCGGCCCCGGCAGCCCATAGGCTCTGGCCAGATAGTCGCGGCAGGTTTCCATCACCCGGCCGCCGCAAAGCGACAGGCGGTGCCCCGCCCGGCCCGGATTGCCCCCAATCCGCTGCAGGGCGCCGGCCATGGCCCTGGCCACCATGGGCGGTTTGGGATAGGAAGTTGCCGCGTTGTCCAGATAAATCATCCGAAAGCCCCCTTTTCACCGGGGCCTTTCCCCCGGTTTCCGTCTCTTTTGCACACTCACCAAAATGGGCATGCCGCCGTATACTGTATGAGGAAGGAAGGGGGATATGAACCCATGAATGAAGCTTTTGGCATTGCCTCGTTTCGCTCGCGCCAGCAGGTGTTGAAATTTGAAAGCGCGCTGCGCCGGGAAGGCGTGCGCGCGTCCATCATTACTACGCCCAGAGATGTGGCCGTGGGCTGCGGCCTCAGCGTGCGCTTTGAGCTGGAGGATTTTGATAAAATTCATAACGCGTACCAGCGCTACCGGCCTAGCAACCTGATCGGCTTTTACCAGGTGAACCGCTCCGATGGCAACCGGACGGTGACCCGGCCTTTGGTATAACACGAAAACGCCCTGCTTCTTGATCGAAGCAGGGCGTTTCAGGCCGCAAGGCCAGGCAAAACAATTCCAAATCCCATCAGGCTTCCGCGTCGGACTTGGTGGGCAAGGCGCGCTGCACAAAACCGCTGCGCAGACAACGGGTGCACACATTCAGCCGCTTGGCTTGACCGTTCACCAGCACGCGCACGCGCTGCACGTTCGGCGCCCAAACACGGTTCGTCTTGCGGTTGGAGTGGCTGACGTTGTGACCGCTCATCGTGCCTTTTTCACACACTTCACAAAAATGGCCCATTTACTTACACCTCCTAACGGGAGTTTGCATTCATTACAGCCTGTCTATTCTAGCACCGATCGGCGGTTTTGGCAAGTGCCAAAGGAAATATTTTTCGACAAAGCGGAACAAATGGCGCAAGGCGCAACCCAAAGCCGGATATTCTGCCGCGCTTATTTGTCGTCCATCTTCAAAACCGCCAGGAAGGCCTCGCTTGGCACCTCCACGCTGCCAAACTGCCGCATGCGTTTTTTGCCTTCCTTTTGCTTTTCCAGCAGCTTCTTTTTGCGGGTGATGTCGCCGCCGTAGCACTTGGCCAGCACGTCCTTGCGCATGGCCTTCACGGTTTCCCGGGCGATGACCTTGCCGCCGATGGCCGCCTGAATGGGGATTTCAAACATCTGCCGGGGGATGACGTCCCGAAGCTTTTCGGCGATGCTGCGGCCCCGGGCGTAGGCCTTGTCCCGGTGAACGATGATGGAAAAAGCGTCGCAGATATCGCCGTTCAAAAGGATGTCCAGCTTCACCAGGTCGCTTTCCTGGTAGCCCTTCATTTCGTAGTCAAAGCTAGCATAGCCCCGGCTGCGGCTTTTGATCTGGTCGAAAAACTCAAAGATCACCTCGTTCAGGGGCAATTCATAGAGCAGTTTCACCCGGCCGCCTTCGTATTGCATGTCCAGGAAGGTGCCGCGCTTTTCCACGCAGATGTCCATAATGGCGCCCACATAGTCCTGGGGCGTGTAGATGGTGGCGGACACGAAGGGCTCTTCCATACGATCGATTTCGCCCACGTTTGGCAAATTGGTGGGGTTGTCAATGGAAAGCTCCGTGCCGTCCAGCTTGAACACGTGATAGATGACGCTGGGGGCGGTGGTGACCAGGTCCAGGTCAAACTCCCGCTCCAGCCGCTGCTGGATGATTTCCATATGCAAAAGGCCCAAAAAGCCGCAGCGGTAGCCATAGCCCAGGGCCACGGAGGTTTCCGGGTCAAAGGACAAGGAGGCGTCGTTCATGCGCAGCTTTTCCAAAGCGTCCCGCAGGTTGTCGTAGTCCGCGCCGTCGGCGGGATAGATGCCGCAAAACACCATGGGGGTCACCTGGCGGTAGCCAGGCAGGGGCGCGGCGGCGGGCCGGGCCGCGTCGGTGACGGTGTCGCCCACCCGGGTTTCGCCCACGTCCTTGATGGAAGCGGAAATATAGCCCACGTCCCCGGCCAGCAGTTCGGGGCAGGGCACATAGCCGGGATGGAACGTGCCCACCTCCACGATGTCAAACTCGTTTTTGCTGGCCATCAGGCGCATGCGCATGCCGGCCTTTACCCGGCCCTGCATGACCCGTACAAAACAGATGGCGCCTTTATAGTTGTCATAATAGGCGTCAAACACCAAGGCCTGCAAGGGGGCCTCGGCGTCCCCCTTGGGCGGCGGAACGTTCGTTACAATGGCTTCCAGCACATCCCCGCAGTTCAGGCCGGTCTTGGCGGAAATCATGGGCGCTTGCGACGTGTCCAGGCCGATGACGTCCTCGATTTCGCTTTTCACCTCTTCGGGGCGGGCGCTGGCCAGGTCGATTTTGTTGATGACAGGCACGGTTTCCAAATCGTGCTCCAACGCCATGTATACGTTGGCCAGGGTTTGGGCCTCAATGCCCTGGGTGGCGTCCACCACCAAAAGCGCGCCCTCGCAGGCGGCCAGCGCGCGGCTGACCTCATAGCTGAAGTCCACATGCCCAGGGGTGTCGATCAGGTTGAGGATATACGTCTCGCCGTTTTGGGCCGCGTATTGCATGCGCACGGCCTTGGACTTGATGGTGATGCCCCGCTCCCGTTCCAGCTCCATGCTGTCCAAAATTTGTTCCACCATCTCCCGGTGTTCAAACACGCCGGTCATCTCCAGCAGACGATCCGCCAGGGTGGATTTGCCGTGGTCGATGTGGGCGATGATGCAAAAATTCCGAATATGAGAAAGCCGCTGATCCTGCAAAAAAACCCCTCCAGCAAAAGCAATGAAGATTCAAAGCGAAACGCCAGCGCCGGCCGCCCTTCGCGGTTCGCAAAATGCGTGAGCAACAAAGGTATCATATCGGATTTTCCACGAAAATGCAACCGAGGAGCGCAAGTTCTGCCAAATGCGGTTGTGACGGCATACGCGGCAGAATGACCGCATATGGTGAGAAAACAACGGACGGGTAAGGTGTGTGATGGGGGATGCCAAAGGCTTGGGGAGGGTGGCTGGCGCTGGTCTGCTGCCTTATGGTGGCGGCTGTGGCGGTCACGGGCATGGGCAACGCGGCGGGCAGCGTAGCGGACGGCGAACAAAGCGCCAAAGAGGCCGCCCGGCGGGCCAATGTGCCGGAAGGCAAGTGGATCTTGATCAGCCTGCACCAAAAAACCCTGTACCTGTACCAGGGGGTGGCGCTGCTGAAACGGTACGCCATTGCCTCGGGAGCCTTTGACACGCCTTCGCCCATCGGCGTGTACCGGGTGAACGACCGTTTTGCGGGAGATTTGGGGGGCTTTGGCACCCGGTTTTTGGGGCTGAGCGTGCCCTGGGGCAGGTTTGGCATCCATGGCACCAACAAGCCCGGCAGCATCGGCTCCAATGCCTCCCACGGATGCTTCCGCATGTTTGTGAAGGATTCGGAGGCGCTGTACGCCGCCGTGCCAAACGGGGCCAAAGTGGTGATTGAGGGCGGGCCCTATGGCTTTTTGGATACTTATTTAAGGCCCCTGGCCCCCGGGGACCGGAACAACCATGTGGCTGCCCTGCAAAACAGGTTGCGGGCGTTGGGGTACTATTTTGGTTCCTCGGACGGCATTTACGGCTCGGGCACCCAGCAGGCGGTGCTGGCGGCCCGGAAGGCCCTGGGCATGCCAAGGACCGCCAATGTGGACTCCGCGTTTTACAAGGCCATCGGGGTGATTTTGTTTGAATGATGAAGGAGCGTGCCTATGACGTGGCAAGAGACCGTGAACTTTTTTTCCCTGTGCCTGCCCAAAAACCTTGGCAAGGCCATCGGGGCCCTGCCCGCCGGGGAGCTGCGGGAAATTCGCGTTCGGGCCGGGCGGCCCGCCCAGCTGATGGTGGGCAGGGAGGAAAAGACCATTGGGGCCCTGGTGCCCTCGCCGGAACAGGTGAACGCCATTGCGGAGTCCCTATCTGAACATGCATTGTACGCCCGGGCGGAGGAAACCCGCCAGGGGTTTGTCACACTGAGGGGCGGGCACCGCATGGGCCTTTGCGGCCGGGTCATCGCCCAGGGGGGCACGGTGCGGTCCCTTCGGGAGATCAGCTCCCTGTGCATTCGGGTGGCGGGCCAGTGGACAGGCACTGCCGACCCGCTGGCGGCCCGCCTGAAAAGCGACGCGGGCCGGCCGCAAAGCCTGCTGGTGATCGGCCTGCCGGGCACGGGAAAAACCACGCTGCTTCGGGACGCCTGCCGCCAGCTTTCCGACGGAGGCCTGCGGATGTGCGTGTCCGATGAGCGCAGCGAGCTGGCCGCAGTGTACCGGGGCATGCCGCAGCTGGACGTGGGACGGAACACGGATATCCTGGACGGCGCGGGCAAGGAGCTGGGCCTTCGGTGGCTGCTTCGGGCCATGGCCCCGGACGCGCTGGTCACCGATGAGATCGGCGGGCTGGCGGACGCCCAGGCGGTGCTGGAAGCGGCCCAAAGCGGGGTGGGGGTTTTGACCAGCGTGCACGGCAGGGACATTGAAAGCGTCATGGACCGGGGCGCGCTGTACCACCTGATGCGGCGCCATGTGTTTTCGCTGTTCGCCGTGATGGATGAAACCCGCACGGGGACGGTGGCGGCCCTGTATGACGGCCGCATGCAGCCTTTGCAAATGGAGGCGAAAGCCTGATGCTGGGCGGTTTTGGGGCGCTGTGCTGCTTCGCGGCGTGCACGGGGGTGGGGCTGATGGCCCGGGACCGTTGCCGGGAGCGGCTGGACGCGCTGATGGCCTGGACGGACGCGCTTTCCGCCATGCGGCTGCTGTTTCGGGAGGAGCGGCTGCCCATGGACGAATTGCTATTGGAATGCGCCAAGGCGGCGGACAGCCATGGGGCGGCGGGAAAGGTGCGCCAGCGGCTGCAGGGCGCGGGCCGGGGCCTGGCCCTGGAACCCTCCCTGACCGTGGCGGAGGCGTATGGCAGGGCTTGCCGGGACACGCCCCTTCCGGCGGAGGGCCAGGAGGAGAAAAGCGCATTGGACGTGCTGTTCCGGCAGCTTGGCAGCGGCACGGCGGCCATGCGGGAACAGGCGGCGGCAGGGTGCCTGCGGCGGCTGGCCCTGACTGTGGAAAAAGCCAGGGAAAAGGCGGAAAAAAGCGGGCAGCTATACGCAAAACTGGGCGCACTGGGCGGGCTGATGCTGGCCATTGCGCTATGGTAGGGAGGAACACGAATGGTACAGGTGGATGTGCTGTTTCGGCTGGCTGGGCTTGGCATTATTGTGGCGGTCATCAGCCAGGTGCTGAACCGGGCGGGCCGGGAGGAGCTGGGCACGCTGACCACGGTGGTGGGGCTGGTGATTGCGCTGTTTATGGTGGTGGAGCTGGTGAGCCAGCTGTTTAGCAGCGTCAAGAGCATTTTCCAGCTCTATTAAGGCCATGGAACTTTGGCAATGGACGGGCCTGGCGGTGGCGGCGGCCATCCTGTGCATGGCGGTGCGCAAGCAGCAGCCCGAAATCGCGGGCCTGTGCGCCCTGGCGGCGGGGGCCATGCTGCTTGTAAGCGCCCTGGAGAGCGTGGCCGCCGTGCGGGAGACCTTTCAGCGCATCGCCGCCATGAGCGGCTTGCATGAGGGGTATCTGAACCTGATGTTGAAAATTTTGGGCATCGCTTACGTGGCGGAGTTTGCGGCCCAAACCTGCCTGGACATGGGCGAAAGCGGCCTGGCCATGAAGGTGGGCCTGTGCGGAAAGCTGACGATTTTCGCCTTGGCGGCCCCCATGCTTTTGAGCCTTTTGGAAATGATCCTGGAGTTGGCGCCATGAGAAACACAAAAATCGTATTCCTGGTGTGCGTGGCGGCGATCAGCCTTTGGCTGGCCCTGCCCGCCCAAGGGGAAGGCCTGCAAAAGGCCGTCACCGACCAGCTGGCCACCCTGGATTTGGGTCGGCTTTCAAAGGCGGTTTCGGAGCAGGAGCTGGTGCACGGGAACGCGGGGGATCTGCTGAAAAGCCTGGCCAGCGGCAAGCCCATTCTGGACGGGCAACAGTTGATGGACTGGGTGATGAACAAGGCCACGGGGGTTTTTCAGGACAGCCTGTGGCGCATGACCCGGCTTTTGATCCCCGCGCTGCTGCTGGGCATTCTGGCCCATTTGCGGGCCGATCTGGGGAAGGAGTTCGTGCTGAAAGCCTGCAATTACGCGGGCATGCTGCTGGTGCTGGGCTTTTTGGTGGCGGACATGAACGAGCATGTGCGGCTGGCCCAAAGCGCCATTTCGGACATGGCCACCACCATGCAGGCCCTGTTCCCCTTGCTGGTAACGCTGCTGGCCGCCGTGGGCGGCACGGCCAGTGCCGCGTTTTTTCAGCCCACGGTGGTGGCCGCCAGCGGCACCATGACCGCCCTGATTCAAAACGTGACGCTGCCTTTGGCGGTGGGCACGGCGGTGCTGACCATGGTGGGCGGCCTGTGCGAGAATTTGAAAATTTCCCGGCTGTGCAAGCTGTTTCAGCAGGTGGCCCACTGGACGCTGGGGTTCAGCTTTACGGTGTTTATCGGGGTGATGATGGTGCAGGGCCTGGGCACGGCGGCGGTGGACGGGGTCAGCATCCGCACGGCCAAGTACGCCATCGACAACTTCATTCCCATCGTGGGCGGCATGTTTGCCGACACGGTGGACACGCTGGTGGGCTGCTCCCTTCTCATTAAAAACGCGGTGGGCATTTTGGGGCTTCTGCTGCTGGCGGGCAAGCTGCTGACGCCCATTTTGCAAACGGTGTGCACCTTGCTACTATACAACGCCACCGCCGCCGTGCTGGAACCCGTGGCGGACTCGCCCCTAAGCCGCCTGATTGGCGATTTTTCCCAGGTGTATACGCTGCTGTTCATCATCCAGCTGAGCGTAGGGGCCATGTTTGTGCTGCTGGTGGCCCAAATGTTGGTGGTGGGGACTTTGACGGTGATGCTGAGGTGAGGAAATGGCCGGTTTTTTGCGGAACATCGTGGCCCTTTCGGGGATCTGGGCCCTGTGCGAGCTGCTGCTGCCGGAGGGCGGCGTGCAGAAAATGGCCCGGCTGTTCATCAGCCTGTTGGTGATGACGGTTTTGGTGGCCTCCCTGGCGGACGCGCTGTCGGAGTTGGGCGGCAAAAGCCTGCCCTCCTTGGCAGGGGCCCTGGGGGACGTGGCCAGGGAAAGCGCCTCCGCCCCCTTGGCGGCGGAGGCTGGCTATACCCAGGCCTATTTGCGGTCCCAGGCCAACCAGGCGGAGGACGCCTGCGTGCGCATCGCCAAAAACGCCGGGTATGTCGCCCGGGCGAAGGTCTACCTGCAGGCCGGCGGAGCCCTGGAAAGGATCGAGCTGTTGGTGGAAGGCCCCCTCCGGCAGGACAGCCCGCCGCTGATTGACCCGGAGCAGCTTCGGCAGACCATTACAAAGGCTTTTCAGGCGGAGGATGCCCGCGTGAGGCTGGATGGGGATGAGACACGGTGAAAGCATTGCTTGGGGGGCTGAAAGGAAAGCGCCTGTGGTGGGTTTTGGCGGGGCTGCTGGTGATTGTCTGCGCGTTTGCGGCTTTTCAGGGGCCGGGCACCACGGCCACGGGCGGCAGCACAGAGGAAAAGCGCATTGCCCAGGTGCTGTCCGCCATTGCGGGGGCGGGGCAGGTGGAGGTGGCGCTGTTTTATGAAACAGAAGTCGCGGCCTTTGGGGGCGGCGGGAAAGCAAGGCCCATTGGCGCGGTGGTGGTGGCCCAGGGCGCGGAGGACATGGGGGTGCGGCTGTCCCTGATTCGCGCCATGCGAACGCTGCTGGGCCTGCCGGAAACCGCGGTCGATGTATTTGTAATGGAGGAGAGAAAATGACAAACACATGGAAGAAGCAGGAAAAACCAAAGCGCAAGGGCTCCGGGGCGCGGATTTTGGTGCTGTCCGGCCTGTTGGCCCTGGCGGGCGTTCTTTTGTGGACGCAGCAAGGGGGCCTGTTTACCGGCGCAAGCAAAGGCGGCGGGTCTGCCGCGCAGCCGCCCGCAACCACCCGGCAACCCCAGCCCACGGCCCAGGGCCGGAGAACCCTGCGGGAAGAGGCCTATGACAAGGACATGGCCTCTTTGAAGGCGCTGACGGAAAACCAGGGGGTGAACGCCGACATCCGGGAGGACGCGGCCAAGCGGATAGAGCAAATGGTGGCCGGGCACCAAACGGAGCTTGCCATTGACGAAGCCCTGCGCGGCGCGGGCTTTGCCCCCAGCCTGACCTTGCTTGAAAACGGCGCCCTCACCGTGATGGTGGAGGCGCAGACGTTGACCGGAACGCAAAGCGCCACGATCCTGTCGCTGTGCGCGTCTCATACGGACGTGGGGGTGGAGAATATTCGCATTATGACCGGGGAAACAATGGAAAAGTGAGCGAACAAAAGAAAAACGCGCTTCTTATTCTTTCGCTGTTTTTTCGTCTTTGCTTCCTTCTTCTTTTTCCTTGCTGTGGGCAAGCAGGGGAAACACATCCCTGGCCTGCAGCTTTTTCCGCTCCAGGTGCTTTTCCTCCACGCCGATTTCCCAATGCAGCAGCAGCGTCAACAGGCTGCGCAGCAAAATGACCGCCGCAAGGGTGCCCAGCTCGTTCCAGCCGCTGACGATGACCGAGCGCAGCACCTCGCTACCCACCTTAAACTCCAGGCCCAGCATAATGCCCTGGGCCAGCTGGATGCGGGTGTGCTCGTCCTTGCGAAGATAGCCGACAAACCCCCGAATCATGCTGATGACGATGACCGCGATGCCCGCCAGTTCGATGAGCAGGATGCAGCCCCGCACAAAAAGGTCAAAGTAATGCTCTAAAGGCGCCATGCACAATACTCCTTTGCAGGTGAATTTGTGTTACAATGCTTCCGAGGTGGAAGAGCACATGATACTTCAATTATACATACATATCCCGTTTTGTAAATCCAAATGCTTATATTGCGATTTTTGCTCCCATCCCGCGCCCGTGGGGGAGATGGAGGCGTACGGCGAATGCCTGCAAAAGGAAATCGCGCTGGCGGCGGCGCGGTACCCGGAAAGCGAGGTGTCCACCGTTTTTGTGGGGGGCGGAACCCCCTCTTTGCTGCCCCCGGCGGTGTTGGAAGGCATCCTTGGGGCTGTGAAACGGCATTTTGTTTTGCTGCCAAACGCGGAGTTCACCGCCGAGGCCAACCCAGGCACCCTGACGGCGCAGTGGCTGGAAACAGCCCGGCGCTATGGGCTGAACCGTTTGTCCCTGGGCATGCAAGCGGCCCAGGACCGACTGCTTCAGGGGGTGGGGCGCATCCACCGGTTTCCGGATGTGCAGGCCGCCGCCGCCCTGGCGAAAAGCCAGGGAATTTTGAATATGAACCTGGACGTGATGTTCGGCCTGCCGGAGCAAAGCCTTCAGGATTACCTGGAAACCCTGGAGGCGGCCCATTCCCTGGCCCCGGCCCATGTGTCCGCGTACAGCCTGATCGTGGAGGAGGGCACGCCGCTTTTGGACCGGGTGGAACAAGGAACCGTCAGGCTTCCCCCAGAGGACGAGACGGCGGAAATGGCGCAAAAGGGCGGGGAATGGCTGGAAAACCGGGGATATGCCCGTTATGAGATCAGCAATTACGCACGGCCCGGGTTTGCATGCAGGCATAACCTGGGCTATTGGCATGGGGCCTGGTATGCGGGCCTGGGCCTGGGCGCCCACAGCATGCTGCCGCTTGCGGACGGGCGGGAAGGCAGCTATCTTCGGTGTGAAAACACCACAAGCATGGAAGCATACGCAAACAGCGTGGCAAGCGGCCGGCTGCCCCGGGCGGCGGCAACGCCGGTTCCCTTGGAGGACGCCATGTTTGAAACCATGATGCTGGGGCTGCGCACCCTTGGGGGCGTGGGGGAAAAGGAATTTGAGGCGCGGCACCAAAAGGCTTTAAGCGCCGTGTATGGGCCGCAAATGGAGCGGCTGCTGGCGGAAGGGCTGGCGGTTTGGCGGCAAGGTCCGGAGAATTTCAAAGAAGGCCGTTTTTTTGCTTTGACGCCCCGGGGCATGGACGTTCAAAACGGCGTTTTGCTCCGGCTGATGGAGTGAAAGAATGAATTTGACCTTATTTTACCTTCGTTTCAAACAAATATGAACAAATGAAAAATTGGATGGAAAAAGGCTTGACAAAATCAAGCGTGGAGCATATGATATGCATGTGTTAGCACTCAAACGGAACGAGTGCTAACAACCGGAAGGTCAGAGTCCCGGCCGAAGGCCAAAGGCCGTGGGGCGGGCGAAATCCGAGGGACGCCGAAAGGCGGAAGGGAGGTGTTGCGGCTTATGAGCATGGATGCGCGGAAGTTTCGCATTTTGCAGGCGATTATTGACGACTATATTCTGACCGCCATTCCCGTGGGCAGCCGCACCATTTCCAAAAAGTATGAAACGGGCCTGTCCTCCGCCACCATTCGCAATGAAATGAGCGACCTGGAGGAGCTGGGCTATTTGGACCAGCCCCACGTCAGCGCGGGGCGGGTGCCAAGCCCCAAGGCTTATCGCCTGTACGTGGACCAGCTTTTGAAGCAGGGCAAAATCAGCGAGGCCGACGTGGCGGGCATTCGGGAGCATTTTTCGGACCGGGTTCGGCAAATGGAGGACGTCATCGGCCACGCGGCCCAGGTGCTTTCCAGCCTGACCCACTATACGGGCCTGGTGATGAGCCCCAAGGGCGTGGAGATGCGCATTCGCAATTTGCAGCTGGTGCCCGTGTCCGCCGCCAGCGCGCTGGTGGTGATCGTCACCGACGGCGGCATCGTGCGGGATACGGTGATCCGGGTGGGAAACGATATGGACGCGGACGCGCTGTATGCCATCAGCCGGATGCTGACGGAGCAATTGGGCGGCCATACCCTGTCCGAGGCAAGGCGGCTGATTGCCGGGGCCAGCGCGGATGTGCAGCGGAAGCAGGAGATGCTCAGCGGCATTTCCGAGCTGATCGCCGATGTGGAGCAGCAGCAGGGCAAGGGCAAGCTGGCGGTGGTGGGTACCAGCAACATCCTTAATTTTCCCGAGTATAGCGACGTGGAGAAGGCCAAAAGCTTTCTTTCCGTACTGGAGGGCAAGGAGCGGCTTTTGGGGCTGCTGGAGCAGCACCAGGAAATGGCCTTTACCGTGCGCATCGGCCCGGAAACAGGCATCCCGGAGCTTTCGGACTGCTCGCTGGTGACGGCCACCTACCGGCTTGGAGACCACCAGCATGGCACCATCGGCGTGATTGGCCCCACCCGGATGCAGTACGGCCACGTGCTGGGCGTGCTGGGCGCCATGGGCGACATGCTGACCCAGCTGCTTCGGCCGGAGAAGGAGTGACCCCCATGGCAAAGAAAAAGAATCAACAACATAGCAAAGGAACGCCGCAGGACATGGAAAACACACAGGAAATGATGAACGACGGGAACCTGGAAGCCATCGATACTTTGGGAAGCGAGCTGGAAGCCCTGACGGATGCGGCCGCAGGCCGCGAAGCGGCGGACGCGGAGGAAAGCGCCCGCGCCCTGATGGAGGCCCAAACCCGGGCCGCGGAGCTGACCTGTGCGC
Organism: Eubacteriales bacterium; assembly: GCA_031556335.1. GTDB lineage: Bacteria > Bacillota > Clostridia > Christensenellales > Aristaeellaceae > Limiplasma. Next base: position 61,885 of record JAVBTE010000032.1, read on the forward strand.
TGGAAGCCGCGAAGGAAAAGCAGGACGAATACCTGAACATGGCCCAACGGGTGCAGGCGGATTTTGAAAACTTCCGCCGCCGGAACCAGAACGTGCGCAAGGAAGCCTTTGACGAAGGGGCCAGAGGGCTGGCCACGGTGCTGTTGCCCGTTTTGGACAATTTGGAGCGAGCCCTGGGCGCGGCCAAAGAAACCCCTGACCCGGCCCTTCGGGAGGGCGTGGAAATGGTATGCCGCCAGCTGCTGGAAGTGTTTGACAAGCGCGGCATCACCCCCATTGACCGCCTGGGGGAGAAGTTTGACCCCAACCTGGAAAACGCCGTGCTGCAAGGCGCGCCCGAGGACGGAGAGCCGGGCACGGTGTGCGAGGTGTTCCAGAAGGGGTACCAGATGGGCGACGCCATCCTTCGCCACGCCATGGTGAAGGTTGTGCCCGAATAAAGAAGGTAGTGGCGGGGAGAAAGCCTCCCTGTTCTACATAGATTCGCTGAATATTGAAAAAATCGCGTATGAAACGCATGTCTGAGGAGGATACACTTATGGGAAAAATTATCGGCATCGACCTTGGAACCACCAATAGCTGCGTGGCGGTGATGGAGGGCGGCGAGCCCGTCGTTATCCCCAACGCGGAAGGCGCGCGCACCACCCCCTCCGTTGTGGCTTTTACCAGGGAGGGCGAGCGGCTGGTGGGCCAGATCGCCAAGCGCCAGGCTGTGACCAATCCCGACCGCACCGTGATCTCCATCAAGCGGGAAATGGGCAGCGCATATAAAGTCAAAATCGACAGCAAGGAATACAACCCCCAGGAAATCAGCGCCATGGTGCTGCAAAAGCTGAAAACCGACGCCGAGGCGTATCTGGGCGAAACCGTGACCCAGGCGGTCATCACCGTGCCCGCGTATTTCAGCGACAGCCAGCGCCAGGCCACCAAGGACGCGGGCCGCATCGCGGGGCTGGAAGTGCTGCGCATCATCAACGAGCCCACCGCCGCGTCGCTGGCCTATGGCCTGGACAAGGAATGCAGCCAGAAAATTCTGGTGTACGACCTGGGCGGCGGCACCTTTGACGTGAGCCTTTTGGAAATCGGCGACGGCGTGTTTGAAGTGCTGGCCACCAACGGCAACAACCGCCTGGGCGGCGACGATTTCGACGACCGGGTCATCAACTTTATCGCCGACACCTTTAAAAAGGAAAACGGCATTGACCTGCGCCAGGACAAGATGGCCTTCCAGCGCCTGAAAGAAGCCGCGGAAAAGGCCAAGATCGACCTGTCCGGCGTGATGACCGCCAATATCAACCTGCCCTTCATCACCAGCGACGCCAACGGCCCCAAGCACCTGGATATGACGCTGACCCGGGCCAAGTTTGACGAGCTGACCGCCGATCTGGTAGAAAAGACCATCGAACCCATGACCAAGGCCCTGAAAGACGCCGGGCTGACGGCCGACCAGATCGAAAAGGTGATTTTGGTGGGCGGTTCCACCCGCATCCCCGCCGTGCAGACCGCGGTGAAAAAAATCACCAACAAGGAGCCTTTCAAGGGCATCAACCCCGACGAGTGCGTGGCGGTGGGCGCGGCCATCCAGGCCGGCGTGCTGGGCGGCGAGGTGAAGGACGTTCTTTTGCTGGACGTTACCCCCCTCAGCCTGGGCCTGGAAACCGAAGGCCATATCTTTACCCGCCTCATCGACCGGAACACCACCATCCCCACCACCAAGTCCCAGGTGTTTTCCACCGCCGCCGACGGCCAGACCACCGTGGAGATCCACGTATTGCAGGGTGAGCGCCCCATGGCCTACGACAACAAAACCCTGGGCCGCTTCCAGCTGACGGGCATCCCCGCCGCGCCCCGGGGCGTGCCGCAAATTGAGGTCACCTTCAACATTGACCGCAACGGCATCGTGAACGTGTCCGCCAAGGACAAGGGCACCGGCAACGAGCAGAAGATTACCATCTCGGCCTCCACCAACATGACCGAGGACGAGATCAACCAGCGCATCAAGGAAGCCGAGCAGTACGCCGAGGAAGACAAGAAGCGCAAGGATGAAGTGGAAACCATGAACCGCGCGGATACGCTGATTTACGAAATGGAAAAGCAGCTGCGGGAGAACGGCGAGAAGCTGAGCGAGGAAGACAAGCAAACCGTGCAAAGCGAGATCGACGCCTTCAAGAAGGTTCGGGAAGGCAACGACGCCCAGGCCGTGAAGGACGCCATGGAAAGCTTCACCCAAAAGGTGTACCAGATCTTTGGCAAGCTGTACCAGCAGGAGGGCGAAGCCGGCGCGGGCCCGGACATGGGCGCGGAGGGCGGCGCGGGCCCTGCGGAGAATGACGACGGAACCGTGAACACGGATTACGACGTGAAGTAAGAACGAGGGCGGAGTACGGGGACGGGCTGCAGGGGGGTCCCCCCTGCGACCCCGACCAGGGCTTCGCCCTGGACCCATGGCTGGCCGCGCTGTGCGCGACCGGACGCATGATTGCCAAAG
>JAVBTE010000099.1:0-6766 GCA_031556335.1 Eubacteriales bacterium
GCCGTACGGCGGGGCCACTCGTGTGCTACGGCATGTTTTGCTTGTGCCTTCCCCGCGTGAAACGCGGTGAAAGAAGGGTCCAGGGGCCTTGCCCCTGGCGGGATGCAAGGGCAGAAGCCCTTGCCGTCCTCCCCCCGTCCTACTGGTTGTAGGTGTAGGCCATCACGACGCCGCCCATGTTGTCCACAGAGGCCTGATAGTCGCTGGCGGGATTGGGCACCGGCAGGTCATAGCTGGGGGCGTCCTCGGCCTTGATGCGAAGAATTTCGTATTTCAGCTGGCCGTCCTCATAAATGCACAGGTGGGGATGGTCGATGAGGAACTCCACATATTCCTCCAGGCAATAGCCCATGGTCTGCATGGCGGCGGCGTGGGCCCTGCCCACGTACCGGAACACGTTCAGCGCCACGGTCACGCCGGTTTTATAGCTTTTGTCCTCCCATTCGGGCGTGGGAAAATCCACAGTGGGAAAGCGGAACACGAAGCCGTATCTCCAGGCGTTTTCCAAGATCCACTTTCCCTGGGGCGTCTCAAAAAACTTCTGGTTGCGCACAGCGGGGTCGTTTTTGTTGTACAGGCCGATGCGGAAGGAAAGCCCGCTCTGGAATTCGCTGGTGCCCGGATAGTTGATGGACTTCTTGGTTTGCTCGATCAAAATGTCGCCGCTGTAATCCTTGCTCAGGGCTTCCTTTTTGTCCTCAAACAGCTTGGTTTGCTCGTCGTTGGTGCGGTAGCCTTCCCAAATCATGATGTCGGCCAGCTTCTCGGCGGTGGCGGCCTCCATCAGGGCTGCCAACGCGTCATAGGCCGCCGGAAACAGCTGCACGGTGTTGTTCTGCACCTGAATTTTATAGCCGCTGGTAATGCCCACGCCCACCAGTTCGCTGTCCGTAAAATCCGGCGGCAGCGGATGCCAGGCGTTTACCAGGATCAGGCCGCCCTTCAGCAGGGTGGAGCGGTCCAGGGTGACCGTGCTGGTGTTTTCCAGCCCGGCATAGCCCTCGTCTTCAATGCGCCACAGGCTGTCGCCAACGGTTTTCTCCCAGGAGGGCAGGTCGCCCTGGGCCACCTCGCCGCCGCTGGAGACCGTCGCCTTGGAGTTGCTGCTGCGAAGCGCGTTCATCTTCGCGTTGAACTCCTGTTCCGCGTCGATGTTGGCCTTCTCAACGGCCATTTTTTTGTTCTGGTAATCGCTGCGCACAAACACGTCACACAGAAGCATGATTCCCACGCCGGCGACCACCACGATCGCCAGGATGCCTGTCATTTTCAGCAGCACCTTGTAGGGATCTCGCTTCATTTTGTGAATTTTCTTGTTGGAGTTGGTTCGCATCTGCACCACCCTTTTCTCCCTGTATTGGGCAGCGGCCATCCTTCTCCCGCCGGGAGGGAGGGCCTCAGTTCACCAGCCTGCCCATCACGTCAAAAATATGCTCCAGTTCTTCCGCGCTGCTATACGTCAGCAAGATCTTGCCTTTTTTCTCATTGCCGCTCAAAATCGTTTTCACGCCCAGCGCTTCCCGCATGGTATTTTGCAGGGCGTTCAATTCGGCAGTCAGGGCTTTGGCGGCCATGGGCCCCCGGTGGTCCGCCTGCTGCTTCTGGGCCAGCTCTTCCAGCTTGCGCACGCTGTAATCATGCAGCACGCACTGGTGGGCCAGCTCCATCTGGCGGCTTTCCGGCGCGATTCCGGCCAATACCCGGGCATGTCCCGCCGTCAGGTCCCCGGACACCACCATGTCCATCACCTTCTCCGGCAGGGTCAGCAGCCGAAGCAGGTTGGCCACAGCGGGACGGCTTTTGCCCAAGCGCTTCGCGGCTTCTTCCTGGGTATAGCCGCACTCCTGCATCAGGCTGCGAATGGCGCTGGCCTCCTCGATGGGGTTCAGGTCCTCCCGCTGAAGGTTCTCGATCAGCGCGGCTTCCATCTGCTGGGCGTCGGTCATGCTGCGCACAATGCAAGGCACGGTTTCCAGCCCAGCCATCCGGGCGGCCCGGAACCGGCGCTCTCCGGCCACAATGCGGAACCGTGATCCGTTCTCCACCACCAAAATGGGAGACAGGACGCCCGCTTGACGAATGCTGTCCGCCAATTGCTCCAGCCCGTCCTTGTCAAAGTCCCGGCGGGGCTGAGAAGCGTTGGGGTCGATCTCCGCGATGGCGATGTCGCGAACCACGGTCTGCAAAATATCGTCACTCTGGGGCAACAGCACGTCCAGCCCTCTGCCCAGTCCCGTCTTTTTCATTAGCATGTCCCCTTTATCCGATCTACATACCTAAGAAGGCCGAAAGAACCCGGGCTGGCAACACTCCGCGCCCTGGTCCCCCAAACCCCTTGGGCCTGGTTCACGGCTGGGTGGCACACGTCCCGTTCGCCGCGTAACAAAGCGCCTCAGCGATTGCGCTCGATGATCTCCTGGGCCAATTGGCGGTAAGAATCCGCGCCGATGCTGCGGGTATCGTACACATGAATGGGCACGCCGTGGCTGGGCGCTTCCCCCAGGCGCACATTGCGCGGGATGGCGGTGGCAAACACCTTGGTTTTAAAATGCTTCTTGACCGAGTCCACCACCTGGAGGCTCAGGTTGGTGCGGCCGTCCAGCATGGTCAGCAGCACGCCTTCAATGTCCAGGCCGGGGTTGAAGGCATGCTTCACCCGGTTGATGGTGTTCATCAGGCTGGTAACGCCCTCCAGGGCATAATACTCGCACTGGATGGGGATCAGCACCCGCTGGGAAGCCACCAGGGCGTTTACGGTCAGAAGGCCCAGGGAGGGCGGGCAATCGATAAAAATCAAATCAAAATCGCCCTCAACGCTCTTCATCACCTGCTTCAAGCGGTATTCCCGCTCTTCCAGGTTCACCAGCTCAAGCTCCGCGCCCGCCAGGCGGATATCCGCCGAAATCAGCGAAAGATTGGGGATGCCGGTGGTGATCACGCAGGCGCCCAGCGGCGCGCGGCCCATAATGGCTTCATAAACGGAATGATTGTTTGCCCGCATGCCCAACCCGCTGGTGCTGTTGCCCTGAGGGTCCAGATCCACCAGAAGGACCTTTTGCCCCGCCTCAGCCAGACACGCCGTCAGGTTGATGGCGGTGGTCGTCTTGCCCACCCCGCCCTTTTGATTGGTGATCGCGATGATTTTGCCCATCTTCAACCTCATCCACTGTAATCGTTTGTGCTTTGCTACCATCTCTTATTGTACATTTTTTGCGTGGAAATGTAAAGTATTCGCAGGCAATGGCTTAAAATGTCAAAGAGACCTCCGCGTCTCCGTCGTCTCCGAAAATATCCAGCACAACGGACTCCGGCCCGGCGTTCTTGCGGGCTTCCTCGTAGGCGATTTCCTCGTCGATGTTGCCGCCCTGGCCCTGGAACTCGGCCACGGCCATCTGCCACTCATCGAAAAACTCTTCCAGGGTCAGCCCTTCGCGCATCACATACATGGCCACTTCTTTGCCCACATAGCGAAAGTGCCAGGGCTCGAAAATGATTTGGGTGATATCGGTTTTTTCGTCCGGATACCGCAAAACGAACCCAAAGGAGGCGCAGTTTTCTTTCATCCACTTGGCTTCCTGGGTTTCGGCAAAGTCCGTGGTCATGCGGGGGCGCCCGGCGTAATCCGCGTTGAGGATATCGCAGGCAAGCCCTGTCTGGTGTTCGCTGGCGCCGGGATAGGTCACCACGCCGTCGTCCTTGCCCATGCTTTCCACACGGTTGTTATACATGGTTTTCTGCGTGCCGTAGGAGCGGTAGCCGCTTTTCAAAAACAGCGTCATGTTTTCCAGCTTGGCGGCCTCAAACATCAAATCCAGCGCCTCGTTGGCTTCCCGGCGCATCAGCACGGCCGCCGCCGTGGCCCGCTTCACCGTGACCTTCACCAAATCGTCCGGGGCATAATCCTCGTCCAACAGGTTGTCGCGGTTTACCAGCTTGTTGTATTCGGAATGCAGGGCCAGCATGGACACCGGATACAGCCACCGCACGGCGGGCTTTTTCCCGGTGGCGGCGGGCTGAGGCTGCTGCGTCTCGGCGGGGGCGTTCCCCTCCGCCTGGCCGTCCGCTTCCTCAAAAGAGGGGTCGTCCAAAAAGCTCACGCTGGCTTCTCCAAGCGCGCCCAGGCAACCGGCCAAAAGAATCAGCGTAAGCAAAAGTCCCATCAGCTTTTTCATGGCAGCACCTCATTGGTTGTAAGATGGAGCAAAAAATCATATGTTTCCAGCCTGTGGGCGGATGCGTAAATTTCCATGGGCTCGCCCGATTCATAAATGGCCTTGGCGTGTTCCTTTCCCACATAGCGCACGTGCCAAGGCTCAAAGGAGTAACCGGTGATGTCCTCTTTGCCCAGCTGGTAGCGCACGATGAAGCCAAAGCGATAGGCGTTTTCGTTCACCCATTGCCCGCCCTTGGTTTTGCCAAAGCCGGAATTCAGCTGGGACGAACCCTTCTGGGCCAGGTCCATGGCCATGCCCAGCTGGTGCTCGCTGGTGCCGGGCAGCGCCACCAGCTCGTCGGCCTTTTCGGCGCTGCCGGTGGTTTTTTTCTTGCGGGCGTAAATCGTGCTCTGCTTGGAATAGCTTCGGTAGCCGGACACGGAGGCCAGGGAAATGTTGCTTTCGTCCTTGGCGGCCTTGAACATCTCCTCCAGCGCCTGGGCCGCGTCGGCCCGCATGGCCTGGGACATGCCGAACACGTTCACCTTGCGGATCTCCGGAACGTATTCCTCGCTGATTTCATGCTGGCGGTTCACCAGAAAGAACGTGCCTTCCACGTCCTTGTCAGGTATGGCGGCGTCCATTCCCCCTTGCAGGAGGGCGGTGGTCAGCGCCACAACGGAAATCACCTTCTGAAAAAGCAAGACCGATTCACGTCCCTTCTTCTTTTGTGCGATTGAACCGGATAAACCAACTATTCTTTTTCGTCGCTGATGGGGACGGCTCCTTCTTCGCACGCAACTTTTACATATTTTGCTTCCATGCGAACCGTGACGGTCACCCCATCCTCCCCATGCTCCTGGGAAAGCACGCTGCCCCAGCCCCGAATTTTGGACAAAAGCCCGTATTTGTCAAAGGGAATGCGGAGCACGGCGGTTTTCAGCCCTTCGTCCAGCCGTTCCTCCAGGCGCAGCAGCAGTTCCGGCACGCCCTCCCCCGTTTTTCCGCTGATCACCGACGCGCCCGGCAGGACGTCGGAATGGAAGGGGCCCAGGTCGCTCTTGTTCAGCGCGTCGATCCGGGGGGCGGCGGTGGCGCCCAGCTGATCCAGCACCTCCCGCACGGTTTGGTGCTGGGCCGGCATCTCCGGGTTCGCCCCGTCGGACACGATCACGATGATGTCCGCCAGGGCCGCCTCTTCCAGCGTGGCGTGAAAGGCCTTCACCAGCTCGTGGGGCAGCTTGCGGATGAAGCCCACGGTATCCACCAGCAGGGCCTTGCCCCCATGGGGCAGCGCAATGGGCCGGGACACGCTATCCAGCGTGGCGAACAACTGGTTCTCTACATAGACGTTTGAACCTGTCATTTGGTTGAACAAAGTTGATTTCCCCGCGTTGGTATACCCCACCAGGGCCACCACGGGCACCTGGTTCTTCTCCCGCTGCTGGCGGCGCAGCCCGCGCTGCTTTTCCATTTGCTGCAATTCCCGGCCCAGGTCGGTCATGCGTTCCCGAATGCGGCGGCGGCTGACTTCCAGCTTGCTTTCGCCCGGGCCCCGGGTGCCGATGCCACCCGCCAGACGGCTGAGCACCAGCCCCTGCCCCAAAAGCCGCTGGGAGCGGTAGTGCAGCTGGGCCATTTCCACCTGCAATTTCCCCTCCCGGGTGTTGGCACGGCCCGCGAAGATGTCCAAAATCAGCGCCGTGCGGTCAATCACCTTCAGGCGCAGCGTTTCCTCCAGGTTTTTCTGCATCACCCCGGAGAGTTCCTCGTCAAAGATGACCAAATCCGCCCGCAGGGACTGGCACAAAAGCGAAAGCTCCTCCGCCTTGCCCTTGCCTACGCAATAGGCTTTGTCCGGCTTGGCCCGTTTTTGCAGCACCATTTCCAGGGTTTCCGCACCGGCGGTCTGGGCCAGCTCCCGCAGCTCTTCCAGCGAGGTTTGGCTTTCGATGCCCACCAGCACGGCCCGCTCGGTTTGCTTGGCGATTTTCGGCTCCTCCGCCAGGTAGGCCGCGTCGGTGTCCGCAATCTCCCGCAGCCAGTCCTCGTCCGGCAGTTTCCGGGCGGACAGCAGTTCCGTGCGGCGAACGCGGCTTTCCCGGGCCGGGTCCAAAAACGCGGCCTGGACCGAGGTGGGCTTGCCCTCCGGGCTTACCCCAATGGCGCACATGGCGTCAAACCGCATGCTCAAAAGCGCGCTGACGTCCACCGCGCTCAGTTCCCCCGATCCGCCCGGATGGGTGTGCACGCAGCGGATCATGGACAATCTGCGGCTGGAACGCCTCAGCCTCAGGTCCGGCAGGTCGATCTGGTCGGCCTTGCCCACAAAGATGTCCGCAATCTCCCCAAACCTTGTAATGTACAGCGCCATTTCCCGGTTCAATGACGCAGAATAGCCGCAGAGCTGCAAAAGCAGGTCCTGCGGCATGAAGGCGTCGGTGGGCAGTTGCAACTCGTACCAGGCGGTCAGCTCACTTAATACGCTTTTTTTGATTCCCTCGATGTTTCCATGGATGTCGGGCATGGCGCGTCCTTTCCCAAATACGCCGCGCGGGGCCGTCCTCTCCCCTGGGAAAGGAGGCCCCGAAAAGGCGCTTTTATTCTGTTTT